>JANNWS010000075.1:0-69588 GCA_031408575.1 Rhodobacterales bacterium | reverse complement strand
TGACATCTCACCCCCTCGCCCGCCCTAACCCGGCGGGCTTTTTGCTGCGCCGCAGTCCGGCGCTGACGGGGTGATGCTCGCACACAGTAAACTTGCTGTCCAATAAGTTTGCTATGTGCAAATATTGTTCTTGCCAAATAGTTTGCTATGTGCAAACAATCCGCCTTACCAAGAACAGCCCGTTTTCATTTGTGAGCCACATCATGCCAGAGAGACCCGCCTTTCCCGTCGAGGAAATCACCCGGCACATCACTGATCCGGGGATCACCGCGACAGAGTACGCCGCAATAGCCTTCATGGCCGCCGAGATATCCCGCTCCGGTATGGCGTCACTTGACGCCAGTGAAACTTCCGATCGCGCGCACCGCTTTGCCACCGCCACCCTGACCAAAGGAACCACCCCATGACCCGCCTCGCCTTCCTCGCCCCGCTTGCCCTCGCGGCCTGCGCCCAGTCCGCCGCCTCCATCGCACCGGTCGCCATGGGCGATGCCTATCGCGGCACCAGCTGCGCCACCGCCAGCGCCATGCTCAACACCGAACGCCAGACGCTGGCCACCCTCAGCAAGGCACAGGAAGGCGCAGTCGCAGGCGATGCCATCGGCGTCTTCCTGATCGGCGTCCCGGTATCCAGCCTGTCCGGTGCCGACAACGAAGGCGCAATCGCCGCGTCCAAGGGCAAGGTGCTTGCCCTCGAAGCCCGCCTTTCGGGGTGCTGATCCATGACTCATCCCGCCATAGACCATGCCGCCGTCGACGCCGCCGTTGTGCGACACATCGCAACCTACAGCGGCTTCACCGAATTCGTCGCAGCCTGCCGGGGCACCTACCGACCCACCCTGCGCGCCGATCTGATGGGCCAGCCTGACCGCGACCTGATCGCCGACGCCTTCGACACCTTCATGCAGGCCGCAGGCGATCCCCGCCGCGCGTTCAGGTGCTGACATGACCGCCACCGTCCACCGCTTCCCCCACCCTGACGCACATCACCGCATGGGCCAGACCCTCGCACAGGCCCGCCGCGATGCCGAAGACCTGCACCAGATCGACGCACTGAACGCCCTGCTGATCCGCGACAGCCTCGCCCTGATCGAACGCCGCGATGCCCACCACGCCCGCATCCGGGCCGAGCGCCGCCACACCCGCCGCATCCTCGCCACCGGCACCCTCGCCGCCATCTTCGCCGCAACCCTGCTCTGGGACGCCCCAGCCAAGATCGCCGCCACCGTGCATCAGGCGGAGGCGGGGGAATGACTTTCGCCCTTGGCCTGATCACCGGCGTCCTGATCCTGCCCGTGTCCTTTCTCGGCTGGGCCGTGGTCGAGGCGGATCGCTTGTGACACCTGACCTGCGCCGGGCCTCCCTGCGGCGCAGCACTTCCCCCGGCGATTGTGCCGGTGGCTTTTGATCCCGCCGCGAAAGGGCGCACCGATGCAACCATTCATCCCACAAGTCACCGTCAACGCCGCTGACCTGAAACGCGCCCTGGCCTGCGCCGCAGCGCCGATCAAACGGCACACAAAAATCGCGGTTCTTGGAACAGCGCGCTTCGTCATCGGCGAGGGGTGCATCGCGATCACCGGCACAGATCTCGGCACCGAATGCCTTGCGACCTGCGCCGCCAACATCGAGGCACCGCCTTTCTCATTCACCCTGCGTCCCGCCCCGCTTGCCGGCATCCTGCGGTGGGCATCGGGTGATGTCAGCTTTGCGATGCAGGGCGACATCCTGACGATCCGGGCAGATGACTTCGTGGCACAGTTCCGGGCGCTGATCCCGGCCAGCGACTATCCCGACTTTGGCTGGCACGACAGCGACACCGTCCGCACCATCCCCGAGGCGCTGTTGCACAAGGCCCTTGCGGCTGTGGCGCTCTGCATTTCGACGGAAAAAACACGCCACTACCTGAACGGCACCCTGCTGACCGACGCAGAGGGGCTGCGCTGTGTTGCGACTGACGGCCACCGCATGGCCCGCTATGACACGCACGAGGCTTGGGGCATTCCCGACCTGATCCTGCCGACGCGGACCGTCCGGTTCCTGCTGAACCACACAAAGCCGGGCGGCAACCGCGCGGTGCAGGTCACGCATGTGCCAAACGACAACGGCTCACCCCGGCTTGAGTTCAAGACCGATGACTGGCGGTTCAGGTCCAAGACCATTGATGGCACCTACCCGAACTACACCCGCGTCATTCCGCCCGAGTCCGATGCGTTCAGCGCCACGATCAGCGCCGCCGCGATCAGCCGGTTTCCCGCCGCAGACGTAATGCGCGCAATGAAGATCGACCCCGACAATGGCTCGATGTCCGTGACCAACATGGAAGGCACCACCTTCACGATGCCCGTCACGGGCCACGGCCCGGCGATGTTGTTCAACGTCGATTACGTCAAGACCTTCGCGCGCCACGCCGGCACGATCCGCATGTCAGGCGCGGGCGGCGGTCATGCGGTGCTGGTGCTGACCGAAGACCCGAACCTGCTGCAGGTTCTCATGCCGATGCGGCTCTGACATGACTTCCCTCCGCGTCCTGATCGGCTGCGAACAATCCGGCACGGTGCGCCGCGCCTTTGCGGCCCGTGGCCATGACGCTTGGTCGGTCGATCTGCTGCCCGCCGAGGATCGCAGCAACCACCACATCATCGGTGACGTGCGCGACCACCTGCATGACGGCTGGGATTTGCTTGCCGTGTTCCACCCGCCCTGCACCCGGCTTTGCAATTCCGGCGTTCGCTGGCTGACAGCGCCACCCAAGGGCCGCACCCTGGCCGACATTTGGGCCGAACTGGATGACGGTGCCGCCCTGTTCAGCGACGTGTGGAACGCGCCGATCCCGCGCATCGCGGTGGAAAACCCGGTGATGCACAAACACGCCAAGGAACGCATCGCAGGCTATGCCAAGCCCGCGCAGACCGTGCAGCCGTGGTGGTTCGGGGATCCTGCGTTCAAGGCGACCGGCCTCTATCTGCGCGGCCTGCCCGCCCTGACCGCAACCGCCCGCCTCACCCCGCCGAAGACCGGCACAGCCGCGCACAAGGCATGGAGCCGAGTCCACCGGATGCCGCCCGGCCCCGACCGATGGAAGGAACGCAGCCGCACATTCCAGGGCATCGCCGACGCAATGGCCGATCAATGGGGTGGCTGGGCAATGGAGGAAGTCGCATGATGTGGTGCACCAAATGCGGCGGCATGGTTTCCGCGCTGCACAGGCACTGGGGCAAAGCTGACTACGTTTATTCGGGCGGGTGGTTCTGCCGCTGGTGCAGGTCAGCGATGCCCGACAACGAAACGAACTGCACCTGCGTCGGATGGAAAGCGAACAAGCGATGACCCACATCACCCGCGAAATGCTACGTTTTGGAGGACCCAGCATGACCGACATCACCGACGCAGCCGAGGCAATGGCGGAGATTACGCCACTCAAGCGCCGCGAATATGCCAACCGTTATTACGATGCCAGGATAGACCGCGCCGCCCTCGCCAGCTACGAAACCGCAAAGGACGTTGTAGACAAATGATAGAACGCGACCTTGCCGCCGAAGCCGAGGCCCTGGCGACCAAAATAGAAGCTATCTACACCCGCTGCAAACACTGGCCCGAGGACAGCCGGGACGGGCGATCCGCGCTTCTGGATCTGCGCGCCGTCGCGATGGAGACGGTATGGCTGCTGCAGAAACTGGCCGCGCAGCATGACAAGCCATGACCCGCCCCGCCCCAATCCGCGTCCGCTTCGTCCCGGATCACAACCACATTGAGGCCGCGCTACTCGGCACAGTCGAGATTGGTCGCGTCTCGCCCACGGGCTACCTGTTCAAACTGCGCCGCCCATGGGCGGACTGGAAGCGCACCAAAAGCCTACTCGCCGCGAAGAACGGCCTCATGACCGAGCTGACCGATTTCCTGCGCGACGCTGGGTTGCAGCAGGTGCCGGAATGACCCGCCCCCTCACACCCGAAATGCTGGCCGAACGCTGGATGTGTTCCGCCGAAACCATCCGCCAGCTGGTCAAGCGCGGCGACTTGCGCGGGTTCCGGGTCGGGCGCATGTTTCGAATCCCGGCAGACGCGGTGGAGGAATATGAGAAATGTCAGATTACCGGATCGGAAGGCTCAACGGACGCTTCGTTGTCACCTGGTGGGATGGCGGACGGCGCCGCCGCTATCGTCTTGACGCACTCACGGCCAAGGACGCGGAACGCGAGGCCATAGACCGCATCCGGCGCGAGACGATCTCCCCAGGTGCTGCCACCGTCGCCACGCTCTGGGCCGCGTACCGCGACGATCGCACCGGCCGCGCCGTGGCCACCACCATGAAATACACCGGCATCCCGATCCTCGATCACTTCGGCGCGCTGCGCCCCGATCAGGTGACCACCGCCCATTGCCGCGATTACACCGCCAAGCGCCGCGCGGTCGGCATCCAGGACGGCTCGATCTATACCGAGCTTGGTCATCTGCGCACCGCGCTGACATGGGCGGTGAAGGCGCGGCTTGTTACGCAGGCACCGGCGATTGACCGGCCGCAGAAGCCGGCACCGAAAGAACGCTACCTGACCGGGGCCGAGATCGACAAGCTGCTCGCCGCAAAGTGTGAACCGCATATCCGGCTGGCGATCATTCTGATGCTGACCACGGCGGGCCGCGTCGGGGCCGTGCTGGATCTGACATGGGACCGGGTAGATTTCGAACGGGGTCGTGTGAACCTGCGATCCAGCGCCACGGGGCCGCGCAAGGGCCGGGCCATCGTGCCGATGAACGGCACCCTGCGCGCCGCCCTGACATCGGCGCATGAGGCCGCGCTGTCGGACTATGTGGTGGAATGGAACGGCGGGCCGGTAAAGTCGATCCGCAACGGCTTCACCGCCGCAGTCCTGTCCGCCAAGCTGAAGGACGTGACACCGCACTGCCTGCGCCACACCGCCGGGGTGCATCTGATCGAGGGCGGAATGCCGATGGAGGCCGTCAGCCAGATGCTGGGCCATTCGAACGTGACCGTGACCCGCAACGTCTATGCCCGATTCTCGCCGGACTATCTGCGCGAAGGGGCCGAAATACTGGACTTTGGAAAACTGAAGGTGGTGAAATGACAACGACGAATCTGCTGTATGGATCGCAAGCCCTGACCGACGAAGAAGAAGCTATCCGTCAGGATTTGCTGGTTTGGGCGCAGGAAAGACTGGACATGGGCGCGCGGCCGGTTCCGCTCTTTGCCGCTCTGACGATAGTTGCAAGGGACATGGGCAACCCTGCAGACCTTGGCCTTACAAGCGGCAGAGGCCCGAACAAAAGCTATCGAGGCGCCTTCGATATGCAGGTCTAGGTTCGCTAAACCTGCGCGAACTTCGCCTGTTCGTTTTCAGTCGTCCAAACGTGCAACAATATCAAGGCGTTAAATGGTGGGTTGTGACGGTCTCGAACCGCCGACATCTTCGGTGTAAACGAAGCGCTCTACCAACTGAGCTAACAACCCGGTGCGGCGAAATAGCCTGATTGGGGCAGTGCTGGCAAGGGGTGGCATGGGCGCTGAGGCGATGGCGACTGCAGGCGGGTGTTTCGGTTGTAAATTTCCGATCACCGCATTGTAATCTAAATATAATATTTCCATTTCAACCGATTCTTCCAATGCTGAATGTCGCCTCAACCGACAATGAATGCATATCTGCCCCAGGTCCCCGTCGCACTTTTCGTCTTTAAAGAGTCATGCGATGGCGCTTAACTCGCCTTAAAATTGTACCGATCGACCGAAATACTCATGTGTATCCGGTCAAGTGGCCGGGGCATCAGAAAGGTGCGAAGATGACAAGACCTACTCTGGCACTTGGGGCCGACACGGCAGGGTTTCTGGTATTCAAGCTGGGTGCAGCGGGGGTCGCAATCGGCCTTGTGGTGGGCCTTTCCACCAGCGGTGCCGAGAGTGACGGGCAGGCGTTGCAGGCGTGGTTTGCCTATTCTCTGGCCGTCGCCGTGGCGGGTGCCGTGATCGGCATCGTCGCGGGGTTCGCCCGGCCCGATTCACAGCCAACAGACCGCCATGCCATTCCGCAAAAATCTCCGGCCCCGAGTCTGTCCGGGCCGGTCACACCGACCGTCCTGCGCCCGCGCATTTCTGCCTTTCGCCCCGCACCCACGACACCCAAGCCCGCAACACGCGCGGTGAACTGACTGCCATCAGCGCGCTGCGGCAAGGGCCAGCAGCGCGTCTATCTCTACAGATGCTTCAAGATGGGCGGCCAACGCATTCAGCGTCGCATCGACTGACGCGGCATAGCCAAAGCCCGAAGGCGATGCGCCCAATGCGGCCAGAAACTGCGCACGGAACCGGTCTTCGCTGAAAAGACCGTGCAGGTACGTTCCCATCACCCGCCCCTCCACCGAAACCGCCCCCTCTGGCGCGCCGTCGATATGGGCAAAGGGGCGGGTTCGGGCCGGGCCCTCGCTGCGGCCCAGATGAATCTCGTACCCGCAAAGTGCCGCCCCGGTGGCTGCATGCGTGCCAGTGACACGGCTTAGCCGTTTGTCGGGCGACATGATGGTCACAAGGTCCAGCAGACCGAGGCCCGGCGTTTCGCCCACCGGGCCTTCCAGCCCGTCGGGATCGCGGATCACGGACCCCAGCATCTGATAGCCACCGCACAGGCCCAGCACATGACCACCGCGCCGGACATGTGCGGCAAGGTCGGTATCCCAGCCCTGCGCGCGCAGAAAGGCAAGATCGCCGCGCGTCGATTTCGATCCGGGCAGGATCACAAGGTCAGCGTCGCCCGGCAGCACCTCGCCCGCCCGTAGCATGGTCAGCGACACGCCGGGTTCGGCGGAAAGCGGGTCGAGATCGTCGAAATTGGCAATGCGCGAGAATTGCAGGCAGACAATTTTCAGGCCGCTCTTATGGCGAGTATCGGCTATGTCGAGGGCGTCTTCAGCGGGCAGGCGGTGCGCGCCCGCAAACCACGGGATCACACCAAGTCCGGTCCAGCCGGTGCGCTTCCGGATCAACTCGTAGCCATCGTCGAAAAGCCGCACATCGCCCCGGAACTTGTTGATCAGGAAGCCCTTGATCATCGCCTGATCGCCCGCGTCGAGAACCGCCTGCGTGCCGACCATCTGGGCGATCACGCCGCCCCGGTCGATGTCGCCCACAAGGATGACCGGGGTGTCAGTGGCGCGGGCAAAGCCCATGTTGGCAATATCATTGGCCCGCAGGTTCACCTCGGCGGGCGAGCCTGCGCCTTCGACCAGCACAAGATCGCAGGTTGCGGCCAGTCGATGAAAACTTTCCAGCACGGGGGCCATCAGTTGCGGCTTGATCACGGCATAGTCGCGGGCTTTCGCACTGCCCCAGCGTTTGCCCTGCACGATGATCTGCGATCCGGTATCAGATTCGGGCTTCAGCAGGACCGGGTTCATATCGGTATGCGGATCGACACCGCAGGCCAGCGCCTGCAGCGCCTGAGCGCGCCCGATCTCGCCACCGTCGATGGTGACGGCGGCGTTGTTCGACATGTTCTGCGGCTTGAACGGGCGGACGGCCAGCCCGCGCAACGTCAACGCCCGGCAGAGGCCCGCCACAAGCAGCGACTTGCCGACGTTGGAGCCTGCGCCCTGAATCATCAGGGCGCGCATGGCAGGACTTTCGGATGCCTCCGGCGGGGATATTTCTCCCAGAATGAAAGCCGGGAGCGGGACGCGGGCATGCTCAGAACTCCACGCCCGCCTGCGCCTTGATGCCGGCTTTGAACGGGTGTTTGACGACGGCCATTTCGGTGACGAGATCAGCAATCTCGATCAACTCTGGCTTGACGTTGCGCCCGGTCAGGCAGACGTGGGTCATGGCGGGTTTTTCGTCGCGCAGGAAGGCCACGACTTCGGTGATGTCGAGGTAGTCATACCGCAATGCTATGTTGATCTCGTCCAGCAGCACAAACCGGATGTCCGGGTCACGGATATAGCGTTTCGCGGTTTCCCAGCCGTCCGCGGCGGCGGCCTTGTCGCGCGCCAGATCCTGAGTTTCCCAGGTGAAGCCCTGGCCTGCAACGTAGAACCGGCAATCGTCCCTGAAGCGGGTTTCCAGCATCGTGCGCTCGCCGGTGGACCATGCACCCTTGATGAACTGCACCACAGCACAGGGCATGCCGTGACCGATGCAGCGCAGGATCATGCCGAAGCCGGACGAGGATTTGCCCTTGCCGGGGCCGGTATGAACGATGACCAGACCTTTTTCGCCGGTCTTGGTTTCCATCATCCGGTCGCGGGCGGCCTTGATGTTGGCCATCTTTGCGGCGTGGCGGGCTTCGTCATCTTGCATGTCGCGTCTCTTGACAGGGCGGCTGGCTTGGCGCACGGGTTGGGGGTTGGTTCCTGTCTATGACAGGTGAAAAGGGAATGCGCTAGGGGACGGCCCCGAAGCGCAGCCGCCCCCGCGACCGTGACCGGAGAGGTCGCCCGTTGCCACTGGCCGATGTCGGCTGGGAAGGCGGGGCGACCGTTGGGGCATACCACCCCGAAATCCGCAAGCCGGGAGACCTGCCAGCGCCTGAGTGACTGAACCGGACGGGGTGTTCTGGTGACGGACGGGTATGCTGCCCCCCGCCATCCTTCCCCCGTTCCCCTATGCCGGGACGATGATGCGCGATTTGCCTTGTCAGGATTTCCTTTGCCGTGTGAGACCGTGATGGACGGCGCGAGCACGCCGGTTCGCACGGTCGAGTTGCTGGTCTGCATGACCTGCCGCAGTGCATTGCCGTCCTATTCACTGACACCCGAGGCCGAGGACGCACCCCGCGCCGGGGCCGTTCTTCTGGCCGCGTTGCAGACGGCTCAAGTGCCGGAAAGCCTGCGCATTGTGCCGGTGGAATGCCTGTCGAACTGCACGCGCGGCTGTACGGTGGCGCTGCGGGGGACGGGGCGGTGGACGTATATCTACGGCAATCTGGATGCGGGAATGGTCGATGTGCTGATCGACGGGGCCGCGCGCTATGCAGCATCAGCCGACGGGCTGGTGCCGTGGCGCGAGCGGCCCGACCATTTCCGCAAGAACTGTATCGCGCGCATACCGCCTTTGGAGGGTTGAGATGACGGAATTGGTGAAAGTTCCCGTGACGGTGATCACGGGGTTTCTGGGGGCGGGCAAGACCACGCTGGTGCGGCATCTGCTGCAAAACCCGCAAGGCAAGCGGCTCGCCGTGATCGTGAACGAGTTCGGCGATGTGGGCGTGGACGGGGAAATCCTGCGATCCTGTGCGCTGCCCGATTGCCCGGTGGAAAACATCGTGGAGCTGGCAAACGGCTGCATCTGCTGCACGGTGGCGGATGATTTCATTCCAACGATCAACGCGCTGATGGCGCTGAACCCGCGCCCCGATCATATCCTGATCGAGACGTCAGGGCTTGCCCTGCCCAAGCCGCTTCTGAAGGCGTTCGACTGGCCCGACATCCGCTCGCGCATCACGGTGGATGGGGTGATTGCGGTGGCGGATGCCGAAGCGGTGGCGGCGGGGCGGTTTGCGCCGGATCTCGCCCGGATTGCAGCGCAGCGGGCGGCGGATGAAAGCGTCGATCACGAAACGCCGCTCAGCGAGGTGTTCGAGGATCAGATCGCCTGTGCGGACCTTGTCCTGCTGACGAAATCCGATCTGGCGGGGGCGGCGGGCTTGGCCGAGGCGCGCCGCGTGATCGCCGCCGAGGCGCCGCGCAGCCTGCCGGTGATCGAGGTGCTGGAAGGGGTCGTCGATCCGCGCGTGATCCTTGGCCTTGGGGCGGCAGCGGAGGATGATATTGCCGCGCGCCCGTCGCATCATGATGGCGCGGACGAGCATGACCATGAGGATTTCGACTCGGTCGTGATCGAGATTGCCGAGCAGGCTGATCCGCAGGTGCTGGCCGCGCGGATCGAAGCGCTGGCGCTGGCCGGGCGCATCCTGCGGGTAAAGGGCTATGCCGCCGTGACGGGCAAGCCGATGCGCCTGCTGGTGCAGGCGGTGGGTGCGCGGGTGCGGGTTCAATATGACCGGCCCTGGGGTGGGGACGAGGTGCGACGCGGTCGGCTGGTGGTGATCGCCGAGCATGACGACATCGACGTGGATGCCATCCGACTGGCGCTGGCCGGGTAAACTGCGATGCATGTCATCTTCCGCGAAAGCCACGGTCTGGACGAAACGGCGGCACCGACCGATCTGGGGCAGTCGCCCGCCGATCTGGTGGTGCTGTCGTTTTCCGACAGCGACCTTGGGGCGTTCGCGGCGGGATGGCATCGCGCAGGCGGGGCCCTGCCGACGCTGCGGCTGGCCAATCTGGCGGCGCTGCAGCATCCGCTGTCGGTTGATACCTATGTGGAGCGGACACTTGGCGGGGCGAAGGGCATTCTGATCCGGTTGATCGGGGGGGTGCCGTATTGGGCCTATGGGTTGGCGCAGGTCGAGGCGTTGTGCCGGGCGCGCGGCATCGCCCTGGCGGTGCTGCCTGCCGACGGGCGGGCGGATGCGCGGCTTGATGCCGTCTCGACGCTGCCCGCCTCGACGCTGAAGCGGCTCGCGCAGTTGTGCGATACCGGCGGGGCGGTGGCCGCACAGGCGGCGCTGGCGCAGATGGCGCTGGCGGCGGGCCTTTACGCGGGGCCGGTGACAGGGGCAAAGGCGCTGCCCGAGGTGGGGGGCTGGACGCCCGAGGCGGGCGTCTGCTGCCCGGCGGGTTTTGTCATGGCCGCCACAAGGCCGGTGGTGCTGGTCACGTTCTACCGCGCCTGGCTGACCGCACATGATCTTGGACCGGTGGAGGCGCTCTTTGCGGCCCTGCGTGCGCGGGGGTTCGATGTGCTGGCGCTGTTCGCGCCATCGCTGAAGTTGCCCGGTGCCGGGCGGTGGATGGCGCGCTGGGCGTCGGCGCTGCGGCCTGCCGCGATCGTGAATTCAACATCGTTCTCGGCGCGGGGGACCGATGGTACGACGCCGCTGGATGGCGCGGGCGTGCCAGTGTTTCAGGTGGCGCTGTCCACCGCGACACGGGCGGCGTGGGACGGTGCCGCACGCGGGCTGTCACCGTCGGACCTTGCCATGCATGTCGTGCTGCCCGAGGTAGACGGTCGCTTGTTCGCCGGGATCGCCTCGTTCAAGGAACCCGGCCCGCGCGATACAGCGCTGGAATTCGCGCGCTACGCCCATCAGGCCGATGCCGGGCGGATTGCGGCGATTGCCAACCGGGTGGCAGGTTGGGTGCGGCTGGGGGCGGTGGCACCTGCGGACAAGCGGGTGGCGCTGGTGCTTTCGACCTATCCCGGCAAGGCGCATCAGATGGCCCATGCGGTCGGGCTGGACGCCTTGGCATCGGCCGAGGCGATGCTGGAGGATCTGGCGGCAGCGGGGCATGGGGTAGCGCCGGGTGCGCCGCTGTCGGACGCGCTGGCAAGCAAGGCAATCGGCTGGCCGGTTGCCGCATATCGCGCAGCGCTGGCGGGATTGCACCCCGCCCTGCACAACGCGCTCTTTGCCACATGGGGCGCGCCAGAGGACGACCCGGCGGTACAGGACGGCGCATTCCGTTTTGCAGCGATCCAACGGGGCGCAACCCTAGTGGCCTTGCAACCCGAACGGGGGCAGGCAGACCAGCGGGACGCCGAATACCACGACCTGCAGCGCACGCCGCGCCATGGCTATGTCGCCTTTTACCTATGGCTGCGCCATGTGGTCGGCATCCATGCGCTGGTCCATATCGGCGCGCATGGCACGCTGGAATGGCTGCCGGGCAAGGCGGTGGCGCTATCGGATGCCTGCTGGCCCGAGGCGCTGACCGGCGATCTGCCGGTGATCTATCCGTTCATCGTGAATGATCCCGGCGAGGCGGCGCAGGCCAAGCGCCGCATCGGCGCGCTGACCATCGGGCATATCCCCCCTGCCTTGCGCGCCGGCGGCACACCCGAGCGGCTAACGCGGCTGGAGGGGTTGCTTGACGAGTTTTCCAATGCCGATGGGTTGGACCCGAGGCGGCGCGACCGATTGCAGGCCGATATCCGCGCCGAGGCGGCGGCGGCGGGGGTCGAGGCCGATCTTGGGCTGGACGGCGCCAGTTCGCTGGCCGACGCGATCACCCGGATCGACCGCTTCGTGTGCGATGTGAAGGAAAGCCAGTTCGGCGACGGGCTGCACGTGTTCGGCCGGCTGTCACCCTTTGCCGCGCCGGGCGCTGCGGCGTCGGCGCATGCTGAACGGGCGGCCTTGCTGGATGCGCTGTCGGGCAAGCGCGTGGCCCCCGGCCCATCGGGTTCGCCCTATCGCGGCCGGTCGGACGTGCTGCCGACGGGTCGGAACCTTTATACCACCGATCCCCGCGCAGTGCCGTCGCGCGCCGCCCATGCCCAGGGTGTGCGGCTGGCCGACGAACTGGTGCGCCGGCATTTGCAGGATCAGGGTGACTATCCGCGCGGTCTGGTGGTTGATCTTTGGGGGTCGGCCACGATGCGGACGGCGGGCGAGGAATTTGCTATGGCCTTGCATTTGCTGGGAGCAAAGCCGGTCTGGGATGACGGCTCGGACCGGGTTTCGGGGGTGGAGATTCTGCCGATTGCGCTGCTTGACCGCCCCCGCATCGACGTGACGCTGCGCGTCTCGGGCCTGTTCCGCGACGTGTTTCCGACACTTTCCGCGCTCTTTGGGCAGGCGGTGCGCGCGCTCAGCCAGCGCGATGAAGCCCCCGACTGGAACCCCTATGCGGGACGCGCGGCAGGCGCACGGGTCTATGGCCCGGCACCGGGCAGCTATGGTCTGGGCATCGGCGACAGTGCCGAGGATTACACCGACGCAGGCCGCGCGCGGGCCGGCGAGGCTTGGCTGCAGGCCAGCGCCTGGGCGCTAGACGGGGCAGAGCCTGCGCGCGACCGCGACGGGATCGCCGCACGGGTGGCGGGGGCCGACGCCTTTGTGCATCCGCAGGATCTGCCGGAAACCGACCTGCTGCTGGCCGCCGACTATGCCGCCCACGAGGCGGGTTTCGCCGCAGCCCAGGCCCTGACTGGGGGCAGTGCCGCCCTTTACCATCTGGACGCAACCGACCCCGCCCGCCCCCGCGCCCGCCCGCTGCGCGAGGAGTTGGCGCGCGTCATGCGAGGCCGCGCCGCCAACCCGGACTGGATCGCAGGCATGATGCGCCACAGCTTTCGCGGCGGGGCCGAAATTGCGGCGACGCTCGACCATCTGGCGGCCTTCGCGCATCTGGCGGGCGTGGTTGATCCGCATCTGATCGACCTTTATCACGATGCGACCCTTGGCACCGAGGCCGTGCGCGCCTTTCTGTTGCGCGAAAATCCGGCGGCCCTCGCGGCAATGGAGGCGCGGTTTGCAGCACTCCATGCGGCAGGTCTGTGGCAGACGCGACGCAACTCGATCCTGGCCGGGCTGGAGGCGCGGGCATGACTGCGCGACCCGCCGCCAAGGGCTGGTGTCCCGGCGCGTATCGCCCGATGGAATCCGGTGACGGGCTCATCGTGCGGGTGCGCCCGCATCTGGCGCGCCTGACCGCCGTGCAGGCGTTGGGGCTGTGCAAGGCGGCGCAGGCACATGGGTCGGGCATTCTGGAATTGACCAGCCGCGCGAACCTGCAACTGCGCGGGGTGCGCGCCGGGGCGGTGGATGCGCTGACCGCCGATCTATGGGCGCTGGGGCTGCTGGACGCCGATCCCGCGCTGGAGGGGCGGCGCAACATTCTGGTGACCCCGCTGTGGCAGACCGGCGATGCCACGGCGCGGATCGCGGCGGAACTTGCCGCCCGGCTGGCGGAATTGCCCGCGCTGCCCGCGAAATTCGGCTTTGCGGTGGATGCGGGGGCGACCCCGGTCCTGGGCGCGGCATCGGCGGATATCCGGGTTGAACGGGGTGTCACGGGCGGGCTGATCCTGCGGGCCGATGGGGCGGACTTGGGGCATCCAGTGTCCTTGCAAGGCATGGTTGACGGGGTGATTGCGCTTGCAGGTTGGTTCGTGGCCACGGGTGGGGCCGCATCTGGGCGGATGGCGCGCCATCTGGCACAGGGTGCTGTGCCAGATGGCGCAAGTGAGGCACCTGTCACGGCGGGTGGCCTACCGCTGCCGGGTGCCTCTACACTGGGACCGGTTTACGGCTTAGCCTTCGGGCAGATCGAGGCCGCATCGATTGCGCGCCTCATCCAAGCCACGGGTGCTGTCGCCCTGCGCCTGTCGCCGGGGCGGGTGATGGTGCTGGAAGGCGGGCGGTTCGTGGCCGATACGGATTTCCTGACGCGGGCCGATGATCCCCTGCTGCGCGTCGATGCCTGCCCCGGTGCGCCGTTCTGCGCCGCAGCCACGGTCGAGACGCGGGGGATCGCCCGCAGGCTGGCACCGCTGACCACGGGCAGTCTGCATGTGTCCGGCTGTGCCAAGGGCTGTGCGCGCCCTAGGGCGGCGGATGTGACGCTGACCGGGCGGGCTGGATTGTTTGACCTTGTGCGGAACGGGGCGGCGTGGGATGCCCCCGCAGTCAGCGGGCTAGGCCCCGAAACCCTGCCGGACCATGTCGGAGCGACCTGATGCACAGCTATGAAACTGACGGCGCTGCGATCTACCTGCGGTCCTTCGCGATGATACGGGCCGAGGCCGATCTGGCACGGTTCGACGCTGACGACGAACAGGTTGCCGTCCGCATGATCCATGCCGCCGGAATGGTGGGGCTGGAGGCGCACATCCGCTTTTCGCCGGGCTTTACAGCGGCAGCAAGGGCGGCGCTGAACGCGGGCGCGCCGGTCCTGTGCGATGCGCGCATGGTCAGCGAGGGGATCACCCGCACGCGGCTGCCGCGCGGGAACACCGTGATCTGCACCCTGCACGATGCGGGCGTGCCGGATCTTGCCCGGCGCATGTCCAACACCCGCTCGGCTGCGGCGCTGGAGATGTGGCGGCCGCATCTGGGCGGCGCGGTGGTGGCGATCGGCAATGCGCCCACGGCGCTGTTTCATCTGCTGAACATGCTGTCTGATCCCGCCTGCCCGCGCCCGGCGGCGATCATCGGCTGCCCGGTCGGCTTTGTCGGGGCTGCGGAATCCAAGGATGCGCTTTGGGCCGAACAGCCGGTTCCCTGCTGCATCGTGGCCGGGCGGCTGGGCGGCAGTGCCATCACCGTAGCCGCCCTGAACGCCATCGCGAGCCGCATGGAATGACCGACAAGGGCATCATCACCGGCCTCGGACTCGGCCCCGGCGAGCCCGACCTGATGAGCGTGCGCGCTGACCGCCTGCTGCGCGCGGCCACCCATATCGCCTATTTCCGCAAGGCCGGGCGGCCCGGTCAGGCGCGGCGTATCGTTGAGGGGCTTTTGCACCCCGACGCGGTGGAACTGGCAATGGAATACCCGGTCACGACCGAGATAGCACTCGAAGACCCGGCCTATAACGCGGCCCTGTCCGACTTTTACGGCGATTGCGCCGCCCGCCTGCGCGCCCTGTCGGACGCAGGGCAGGACGTGGTCGTGCTGTGCGAGGGCGATCCGTTCTTTTACGGCTCGTTCATGCACCTTTACACCCGCCTGATCGACACCCAGCCGGTTCATGTCGTCCCTGCGATCACCGGCATGTCAGGCGCCTGGACCGCGACGGGACGGCCCATCACCTGGGGCGATGATGTGCTGACCGTGCTGATGGGCACCCTGCCCGAGGCGGAACTGGCGCGGCACATGGCCGATACCGACGCGCTGGTGGTGATGAAGATCGGGCGCAATATCGAAAAGGTGCGCCGGGCGCTGACGACGGCGGGGCGGCTGGATCAGGCCTGGCTGGTCGAATTCGCCACGATGCCGGGGCAAAGCGTCATGCGCCTTGCCGATGCCGACGGGCGGGTGACGCCCTATTTCTCGATCGTGCTGGTGCATGGGCAAGGGCGGCGGCCATGACCGGCTGGCTGGTCGTGGCAGGCCTGGGGCCGGGATCGGACGCGATGGTGACGCCCGAGGTGACAGCGGCGCTGGCGCTGGCAACGGATGTGGTCGGCTATATCCCTTATGTCGCCCGTGTCGCCCCGCGCGCCGGGCTGACGCTGCACGCCAGCGACAACCGGGTTGAGATGGACCGTGCGGCCCATGCCTTGCGCATGGCGGTCGAGGGGCATCGTGTGGTTGTCGTCTCATCCGGCGATCCGGGCGTGTTTGCCATGGCCTCGGCGGTGTTCGAGGCGGTAGAGGGCGGACCTGCGGCGTGGCGCGATCTGGATATCCGGGTGCTGCCGGGCATCACGGCGATGCTGGCGGCAGCGGCGCGGGCCGGAGCGCCGCTGGGACATGATTTCTGCGCGATCAACCTGTCGGACAACCTGAAGCCTTGGGCTGTGATCGAGCGACGGTTGCGGCTGGCGGCTGAGGCCGATTTCGCGATGGCCTTCTATAACCCCCGCTCCACGTCACGCCCAGACGGGTTCGCCCGCGCGCTGGAGGTGTTGCGCGACGCCTGCGGCGACGCCCGCCCGGTGATCTTTGCCCGCGCCGTATCCACCCCCGACGAAGTGATCCGCATCGTGCCGCTGACCGATGCCACGCCCGAGATGGCGGACATGAGAACAGTCGTCATCGTCGGGTCCAGCCAGACGCGGATCATTGCGCGCGACGGTGCACCGTTCGTCTACACACCGCGTTCGGTGGCACCATGATCCAGCCAGTCAAGCACGGCGGCAAGGCTGGTCACTTCCGCGCGCGGCGGCAGAACGGGCCGGTCGATCATCAGCACCGGCAGGCCAAGCGCACGCGCGGCGGCGAGTTTGGCCGAAGCCCCCTTGCCGCCCGCGTTCTTGGCCACGACGATCTGCACGCCATGCTGCTGCATCAGCGCCGTATCGCCCGCCACATCGAAAGGCCCTCGCGAGACGATTACACTGTGCTGCGGCAGCGGCGGCGGGGTTTGCGGCGGATCGACAAGCCGCAGGATGTAATGGTGCTGCGGTTGGCTTGCGAAATCGGCAAGGTGCATCCGGCCCAGGGCCAGCATCACCCGCTGTGGCGGGCCTGCAAGGGCGGCCACGGCGGACGCAATGTCGGCGACGCGGGTCCAGCGATCTTCGGACAATGGCACCCACGCGGGGCGCGTCAGAGCGATCATCGGGACGTTTGCCACCGCAGCGGCGGCCACGGCGTTGGCGCTCATCCGGGCGGCAAAGGGGTGGGTGGCATCGACCAGATTGGTGACCGCGTTATCCCGCAGATAGGCCACCAGCCCGTCCACCCCGCCAAAACCGCCGACCCGCGTCGGAATGGGCTGTTCCTTTGGATCATCGACCCGGCCGGCATAGGACAGCACCGCATCTTCGCCCCAGTCGGCCAGCGTGCGGGCAAGGGCGCTCGCCTCGGTCGTGCCGCCAAGGATCAGGATGTTTCGCATGGATGATGCCCTTCGCGTGGCGCCCTGGCTGACGATCATCGGGCTGGGCGAAGATGGACCGGATGGGTTGCCGCCCGCAAGCCATGCCGCACTTGCAGCCGCCGAGGTGGTGACCGGGGCGGCGCGGCATCTGGCGCTGTTGCCGGGCATTGGGGCTGCACGGCTGCAATGGCCGGTGCCGTTTACCGATGGCATCCCCGCGCTGCTAGCCCTGCGCGGGCGACGGGTGGTGATGCTGGCCTCGGGCGATCCGTTCTGGTTCGGGGCCGGCAGTTCGGTGACGCGGCATCTGACACCGGGGGAATGGCGGGCGCTGCCGGCCCCGTCGACCTTTGCCCTTGTCGCGGCGCGGCTGGGCTGGGCGCTGGAGGCTGTGACCTGCCTTGGCCTGCACGCCGCCCAGCTGACCCGCCTCCGCCCGCATCTGGCACCCGGCGCACGGGTAATCGTGCTGACGCGCGACGGGGCGGCGGTGGGCGATCTGGCCGCGTATCTCGAGGCGGAAGGCTTTGGCGCTTCGGGGCTGACGGTGCTGGAGGCTGTGGGCGGCCCGCGCGAACGGGTGCGCAAGGTGACGGCGGCGGAGTGTGATCTGACCGATGTGGCGCATCCGGTTGCCGTGGCTTTGACCGTGGCGGGTGGCGGGCGTGTAATGCCCTGCGCAACGGGTCTGCCCGACGACTTTTTCGAGCATGACGGCCAGATCACCAAGCGGCCGGTGCGGGCGCTGACACTTTCGGCTCTGGCGCCCCGGCCCGGTGAGCGATTGTGGGATATCGGCGCAGGGTCTGGGTCGGTCGGCATCGAATGGCTGCTGGCGCATCCGACCTGTGAGGCGATTGCGATCGAGGCCGACGCGGCACGCGCCCTGCGACTGGCAGAAAACGCGGCACGGCTGGGGGTGGACCGGCTTGACGTGGTCACCGGGGCGGCACCGACGGCCCTCGAGGGGCTGGCGGCACCCGATGCGGTCTTTATCGGCGGCGGCCTTTCCGAGCTGCTTCTGACTGCGCTATGGGCGGTACTTTCGCCCGGTTGCCGGGTGGTGGCCAACGCGGTGACACTGGAGTCCGAGGCGCTGCTGACCGACTGGCAGGCCCGCGCCGGGGGCACGTTGTTGCGGATCGAACTGTCCGAGGCGGCCCCGCTGGGCACGCGGCGCAGCTGGCGCGCAGCCTATCCGGTGGTGCAGTGGAGCACGGTCCGATGATCGTCGCGGGGTTCGGCTTTCGAAAGGCGGCCAGCGTCGCG
The DNA here is from genome assembly GCA_031408575.1 of Rhodobacterales bacterium. Lineage (GTDB taxonomy): Bacteria > Pseudomonadota > Alphaproteobacteria > Rhodobacterales > Rhodobacteraceae > Aliitabrizicola. Next base: position 50,984 of record JANNWS010000075.1, on the reverse strand, counting down.
TCGTTGCAGGACGCGCTGATGCGCGCGTCGGCGGGGCGCACGGTAGCATTGCTGGCGACGGCGCAGGACAAGGCGGATGCCGTTTGTTTTTCCGGGCTGGCGGCGGCGCTTGGGGTGCCGGTCGTCGCGGTTCCGCAATCGGTACTTGCCACCGCCGACACTTTGACAAAGACGGCGGCGGTACGCACGCTGCGCGGCAGCGGCAGCGTGGCTGAAGCGGCAGCCCTTGTCGCCGCTGGCCCCGGTGCTTCGCTTCTGGGCGCGCGGGCGGTCTCGGCGGACCGTATGGCAACCTGCGCGCTGGCAACAAGGACCTTCCCATGACCGTGCATTTCATCGGCGCCGGCCCCGGCGCGCCCGACCTTTTGACACTGCGGGGGCGCGATCTGATCGCGGCCTGTCCGGTCTGCCTTTATGCCGGCTCGCTGGTGCCGGAGGCGATCCTTGGCCATTGCCCGCCCGGTGCGCGCATCTTGAACACCGCCCCGCTGGACCTTGACGCGATCATCGCGGAAATCGTGGCGGCGCAGACGGCGGGACAGGATGTGGCGCGACTGCATTCTGGCGATCTGTCGATCTGGTCTGCGATGGGAGAACAACTGCGCCGCCTGCAGGCGCTGGATATTCCCTATACCGTGACGCCCGGTGTGCCGTCTTTCGCGGCGGCGGCCGCGGCGCTGGGGGCAGAACTGACACTGCCGGGGCTGGCGCAATCGGTGGTGCTGACGCGCACGCCGGGGCGCGCCTCGGCGATGCCCGAGGGCGAAAGCCTGCGAAATTTCGCGGCGACGGGTGCGACGCTGGCGGTGCATCTGTCGATCCACAATCTGGCGCAGGTGGTGGCGGACCTGACACCCGGCTATGGTGCCGATTGCCCGGTGGCCGTCGTTTACCGCGCAAGCTGGCCAGATGAGAGGGTTGTGCGCGCCACACTGGCCACGATCGAGGCTGCGATGGCCGAAGGGGTGGAACGGACGGCGCTGATCCTGGTAGGACGCGCGCTGGCGGCAGAGGGTTTCACGGAAAGTCGCCTTTATTCAACCGATTACGACCGGCGCTTCAGGCCGCAATCGGCGGGCGGGCGTGCAGATGACTGATCTGCCTCCGGGCCTGATGATTTCGGCCCCCGCCTCGGGGACCGGCAAGACCACAGTCATGCTGGGGCTGTTGCGCGCCCTGACCGAGGACGGGCTGACGGTGCAGCCGTTCAAAAGCGGCCCCGACTATATCGACCCCGCGTTTCATCGCGCCGCCGCCGGGCGGGCGTCGTTCAATCTGGATACCTGGGCGATGGGGGCGAGTCTGCTGGACGCGATTGCGGCGCAGGCGGCGGGTGCGGATGTGATCGTCGCAGAAGGCTCGATGGGGCTTTATGACGGCGTGGCGCGACCGGGGGCATCCGGGACCGGGTCAAGTGCAGAGCTTGCGGCACGGATGGGCTGGCCGGTGGTGCTGGTGATCGACGTGGGCGGGCAGGCGCAATCGGCGGCGGCAGTGGCGCTGGGGTTCGCGCGCTACCGCCCCGATCTGCCCTTTGCCGGCGTGATCCTGAACCGCGTAGCCAGCGCACGGCATGAACGCCTTGCGGGATTGGGGATGCAGGCCGCAGGCATCACGGTGCTGGGCGCGCTGCCGCGCAGGGGCGATCTGGTGCTGCCGGAGCGGCATCTGGGGCTGGTGCAGGCCACCGAGCATCCTGATCTTGAGGCGGCCATCGTGGCCTATGCGGCGTTCCTGCGCGCCCATGTGGATGTGGCGGCGCTCCGCGCAGCGGTGGGTGGCACCGTTCGGGGTCAGCCTGCGGGTTTGCCGCGCCCCCCGGCGCAGCGGATCGCACTGGCGCAGGATGCGGCGTTTTCCTTTGCCTATCCGCATGTCTTGGCCGGTTGGCGCGCGGCGGGGGCCGAGGTGCTGCCGTTTTCACCCCTTGCCGACCAAGCCCCCGATGACAGCGCCGATCTAGTCTGGTTGCCGGGCGGATACCCGGAACTGCATACAGGTCGCCTTGCCGCCGCAGATCAGTTCCGGGATGGCCTTGTGGCCTTCGCGCAAACACGCCCGGTTCATGGCGAATGCGGGGGCTACATGGCGCTGGGTGAGGGGCTGATCGACAAGGACGGCACCCGGCACCGGATGGCGGGGCTTCTGGGGCTGGTCACAAGCTATGCGACGCGGCGCATGCATCTGGGCTATCGGCGGGCCGCGTTGCTGGCCCCGATTCCGGGGTTCGGCGTGGGGGCGGGGCTGCGCGGGCATGAGTTTCACTACTCGACCATCCTCGAGCAGCCCGACGCCCCCTTGGCGCGGGTTGTCGACGCTGAAGGCACCGAGGTGGCCGAAACCGGATCGCTGCGCGGGCATGTGACCGGCACCTTCTTTCACCTGATTGCCGAGGACGCATGACCGGCTTTGTCTCATTCGTGGGGTCCGGGCCGGGTGATCCGGACTTGCTGACGCTGAAGGCGGTCAACCGGCTGAAGGCCGCCGATGCGGTGCTTTATGACGATCTGTCGTCCGGCCCGATCCTGCAACATGCCCGCCCCGGTGCGGACCTTGTGGCCGTCGGCAAGCGCGCGGGCCGCCCTTCACCCAAGCAGGATCATGTCAGCCGGCTGCTGGTGGACTATGCCGCGACAGGCGCGAAAGTGGTGCGGTTGAAATCCGGCGATCCGGCCATCTTCGGTCGGCTGGAAGAAGAAATCATCGCCCTGCGCACAGCGGGCATCCCGTTCGAGGTGATCCCCGGCGTGACATCGGCCACCGCCGCCGCTGCCGCCGCGATGATTCCGCTGACGCGCCGCCTGACCGCACGCCGGTTGCAATTCGTGACCGGTCACGATGTGGCAGGCGCGCTGCCCGAAGACCTGAACCTGGCCGCTTTGGCCGACCCGCTGGCGACGACAGTGGTGTTCATGCCCAAGCGCACATTTTCCGCGCTCGTCGCACAACTTGTTGCCCATGGCCTGCCGTCCGACACGCCTTGCCTGCTGGCAGAGAATGTCAGCCACCCGGACGAAATCCTGACCCGCGATACCGTGACAGGTCTTGCGGCGCGTCTGTCGGATGATGCGTCGCCGGCCCCTGCGTTGATCATCTACGGGCCACTGGCATGAAGGTCACACTTTGCACCACTTGCGTGCTGGGAACGGGCAGGTTTGCCGCCCGCTTGCAGGCGGGCCTACCGGCAAACGCGAAGGGCGCAACAATTGCATTCACAGACTGCATGTCGGGATGCGCTCGCGCTTCGACGCTTTCGGTACGCGAGGCGGGAAAAACAGCCTACCTGTTCGGTGACCTGACCGAAGCAGACTTGCCGGATCTTCTTGTTTTCCTGCGTCTTTACGCAGAATCACCGGACGGCTCCTTTGCTGACGCGCGGGTTCTGGGGCAATTGCGCAACAAGGCGATTGCGCGCATTCCCGGCTGAGAAACCGCTTGACCCCCCCTGCCCCGACGGATCACAAGGTAAGGGCATGGTGTCCGGTCATCGAAAGGTAATCGGACTGAAACGGGAATGGGGAACGGCACGCTGCCGCAAGCCCCAACCGCCCCCGCGACTGTATGCGGCGAGCGTCCTTCCTAATTGCCACTGGTCCGGTTTGGGCTGGGAAGGCGGAAGGTGCGTAGCGACCCGCGAGTCAGGAGACCGGCCCTGCGACAGACGTGGAACCGCCGTCGGGTGTGACGGCAAGGAGAATGGCATGAACGCGACCTCTACAAAATCCACCACACGAACGGGTTCAGCTTTGCTGACAGCTCTGTTTGTTGCGGTTCTTGGCGGCACGGTGATCTTTGCGTCAGGCTTTGCACAGTCGGAGACGCTGCACGACGCGGCGCATGACGTGCGCCACGCGACCGGCTTTCCCTGCCACTGACCAATTCAGACTGGAGTGGATCATGATCCAACGCATGTTGGCCAGCGCTGTGTTCGCTGGGGTTGCTGCCGGATTGCTGGCGGCTTTTCTGCATTTTGCATTTGTTCAGAACTACATTCTGCTGGGCGAAGAATATGAGACGGGTGCAGCGCAACACTTTGCCGGCGTTGCCGCCGCCGAAAGTGCCGATGCTCCCACTGCGATCGAGCCCCATGCCCACGCATCAACCGAAGCACACGAGCATGGCGTTCCCGCAGCCGGCGACAGCAGCGACTTCAAACGAAACGGCCTGACCGTGTTGTTCACGGCGCTGGTTTATGCCGGATACGGGATGCTGCTGGTCGCCGGTTTCTCGCTGGCCGAGCATTTCGGCAAGCCCGTTACGGCACGCGACGGATTGTTCTGGGGCATCGCCGGATTTGCCGCGTTTCAGCTTATGCCGGCGATGGGGCTTGCCCCTGAATTGCCCGGTACGATTGCCGCAGATGTGACCGCGCGCCAGTTGTGGTGGGTCGGAACGGCGATCTCTACCGCAGGCGCGCTGGCGCTGATCGGCTATGGACGTGGTGTTCTGGCATATGGTGCAGCCGCTGTGCTGCTGGCCGCTCCGCACTTGATCGGCGCGCCGCATCTTGAGGTGTTCACCGGCGTTGCCCCACCCGAGGTTGCGGCGTCCTTTGCCACGCGCGCACTGGGCGTCGGTTTGATTGCCTGGGCGACACTGGGCTGGCTGGCTGCGCGGTTTTGGAATGAACGGGCGACCTGAGGCAGCCTCGCGGCGCGGCATCATCGTGGCAACTCGCGATGGTGGGACTGTGAAGCCGACGGGGCTTCCGCCCAGGCGTTGCCGATGCTGGCGTTGACCCTGATCGGGATCGGCACCGGAGATCCCGATCATCTGACAGTTCAGGCAATCCGGGCGCTGAACGCGGCCGACCTGATCCTGATCCCGCGCAAGGGGGCGGACAAGGCCGATCTGGCCGACCTGCGCCGCACCGTCTGCGACACGCACCTGACCCGCGCCGTGCGGTTGGTCGAGTTCGATCTTCCCGTCCGGGATGCCACGACACCTGACTATCTGGACGGGGTGAACGGCTGGCACAACGCCATTGCAGCGACATGGGGCGGGTTGATTGCACAGCATCTGCCCAAGGGCGGGCATGTGGCCCTGCTGGTCTGGGGCGACCCGTCGCTTTATGATTCCAGTCTGCGCATCGCAGAGCGGCTGAAGGCCACAACGGGCAGGCTGACGATCGAGGTGGTACCAGGCCTGACCAGCCTGCAATTGCTGACAGCGGCTCATGCGATCCCGCTCAACACGCTGGGGGGCGAGGTGGTGATCACCACCGGGCGCAGGCTGCGTGAGCGGGGCTGGCCGGACGGCGCGGATACCGTCGTGGTGATGCTGGATGCGGGAGGTGCGTTCGGGGCGCTGGTGCCAGAGGGCGTGACGATCTACTGGGCGGCCTATGTGGGGATGCCACAGCAGATCACCCTTGCCGGGCCGCTGGCCGACGTTGGCCCGCGCATTCTGGCGGCCCGCACGGCCGCGCGGGCCGCACATGGATGGATCATGGACATCTATCTGCTGCGACGTGTTTCGTAGTCTGATTCGTGTGGCATGAACGCTTTGTCGGCGGTGGCGGACGATCTGCGCCAACCCCGGTCGCCGACCGGTCAGGTCTCTATGGCGCTGTTACTGACACCCTTCTTGCGTCGCCCCAGCAGCACGATGGCAGCGGTGGCGAACAACAGGCCGATAAACACGCCGATGATGCGGATGCCCAACCGTTCCCCGGTGTTCTCGAACAGCGGGGAAAAGCCTTCACCGGTCAGAATGGCTAGCGCATACAGCGACTTTATCGCAGCCCCCTGCCATGGCCCGATCTGCACCGCGCGCAGTGCCAATGGCCACGCCAATACCATCAGCACAAGGAACAGGGTCGGCAAGACCGGGGCCAGCCCCATGACAGTGGCGGCGACCACGGCCAGACAGCCACCCACAAACGCGCCCACAATACGGTCGCGCGCAACGGCAATACCGGGATTCACATCGGCGCGCAGGGTGATGATCATGCCGATCAGCACCGCACCGGGCGCTGGCGGTTCAAATATCCAGACCAGATACGCCCCCAGCGTCAGCACCAGTGCCGCCACCAAGGGGGGCAGCACCTCGAACCGGGGGGGTGGGGTGACGGGTTCGGACGGACCGCGCAGGATCAGACCGATGCCAAAGGTGACTGCAACACCAACCAGCACATTCCACATCAGGTCATCGACAACCAGGCCGGTCGCCTCGGGGTAGGCCAGAATCCGCAGCGGGATGATGCAGGACAACACCAGAACCATCAGACCGATCACGTTCAGCTTGTCGCTGCGTGCGGAAAGCACAAAGCCCGCCCAAAGACTGCCAACCGTCACCAGCAAATAAAACAGCGGCAAGCCACCCGCGAACGCTTCGACCAAAATGACCACCACCGTCACAAGCGCCCAGGCAATTGCCGGCAAGATCACAAGCGACAGCGGCGACAGCGCGGGGCCGACAGACAAAGTGGCCGCGATCAGGGCAGCCACAAAGCTGAACTCAAGGTCATATCCTTCGGCAATCGTCAGCGCCGCCGCAAAGGCCAGCGTCACGCGCAACGCAAGCACATGAACCGGCGGGTCAGAACGCAAAGCGGGCATAGGCGACGGTCCACATCCAGGCGCGCGCCACGGACGCCACGAACCCGGCATCGGCGGTGTAGATCGTGATGCTGGCCCGCGCCCCTGCGCGGATCGCGATATCCGGGTCCAGCGCAACAAAATCGATGCGAACCGGAATCCGCTGCACATCGCGCAGCCAGACGCGGCGGTTCACCGGGGTTGGCAGATCGCCTTGCAGCCCGGCGGCGATCACCTGTTCGACGCCCGATCCGAAACTGTCGACGCGACCCTGAAAGATCCGTCCCGGCGCCACATCGAGCACGATATCCACCGGATCGCCCGGTTTGATCCGGCCCAACGCATTTTCGGGGATCTGCGCTTCAACCCAGACGCTTGCGGTATCAATGATGGTCGCCACATGCTGGCCTGCTCCGACGAACTGACCGACCGACAGCACGGTGTTGGTGATGACCCCGTCTACCGGTGCCGTCACCCGCGCGTGCAGCAGATCAATCTGCGCCTTTTCCCGCTGCGCCATTGCTGTGCGAACCTGCGGATTATCCTCTCCCTGCGGCCCAAGGCGTTGACGGGCTTGCGCCAGTTGCGCCTCGGCGGCTCGTGCGGCAGATTGCGCCGCCGCAAGATTGGCGCGCGCGGTATCAACTGCGGCGCGCGCCACGATGCCGCGTTTAAACAGCGTCTCGGTCCGGATGGATTGTTGTTCGACATCGGCAAGGCGAGCGTTGGCCTGCACCAGCGCGGCCTCGGCGGCACCAAGGCCGGTGGATTCGGCACCAAGCTGCTGGATGGTGTAGTCTAGCTGCGCCGACGCCGCTTTCAGCGCGGTTTCAAACAGTGAAGGGTCGATCTGGAAAATCAGATCACCGGCCATGACGCGCTGGTTGTCACGCACCCCGACCTCGACAATATCACCCGAAACATTGGCCGCAATGCCGATCACCGGTGCCTCAAGCACCGCCTCGGAGGTGTAGGGCGTGCGCTGGTTGAGCATGACGAGCAGCATCAGGAACAGCGCCAGTGCCGCGACAAGCGCCACATAGATCAACAACGCCGGGCGGGTTTTCGTGGCACCCGGCACCGGTTCGGGTGGCGGCGGGCCAGCCGGTTCGCGAGGCGGCGGCGCGGCAACGGGTGCGGGCGGCGGCGATATTATGGGGGCGGCGGGTGTGGGTTCCTTCGCTGGAACAGGGTCGACAGCCGCCTGAAGATCGGGCTCATCCGGTGGGGGCAGGCCGCTCACCGTGACACGCGCCGGGTGGCGTTGACGGTGGCCTTGGGTCCGCAACCCGTCTCTGGGCAGCGGGCGTCACGGTCGGAGCCAGCTATGAACATCATTGATCCACCACGCCTTGCATTACACTCCGCGGCACAATACCGGACCGTCCGCCCGTGTCCAGCCAAGTCCGGCTGTGTGCGTGCAGTGGTCCCACCGCGATCTGGCGCAGCGATCCGGCTTTCGGTGCTTAACCCGACACTGACGCGATGGCGGCGCGGGCGGCCAGGATCATCGGCGGGATCGTTTCGGACAAAATCTCGTTGCGGTCGAACCGTCCCGGAACCCGGTGAACCGCGTCGGCCAGTGCCTTGCCGAACGCGACCCGCAGGTCGGTGCCGATATTGAACTTGCAGACCGCCGTATCACGCGCCAAGGCGCGGCGCAGCGCGGGTGCGATCCCCGATCCGCCGTGCAGCACAAGGGCCAGACCGGGTGCCGCCGCCTCGATCGCGCGCAGATGATCCCTGTCGATCCCGGCACCGGGCGTGGTCATCAGATGGCTGTTTCCAACCGATACCGCCAGCGCGTCAATCCCGGTTTGCGCCAGAAACCGCGGCACCTCTTGCGCGACAGTGCCGCGCGATGCCGCCCCGCCGCTATAGCCGACAAACCCCAATTCCGCCTCGACCGACACACCGGCGCTATGGGCAATCTCGACAATCCGGGCGGTGCGGGCGATATTCTCGTCCAGCGGCAGCGCCGATCCGTCATACATGACCGAGGTAAAGCCGCAGTCGATGGCAACCTTGCAAACCTCGGCATTCTCGCCGTGGTCCAGATGCGCCACGACCGGCACCGATGCGCCTTCGGCCAAGACGCGGAACATCGCCGCCAGAATGGGAAGCGGCGTATGTGCGCAGCAATTGGGGCCAGCCTGCAGGATCACCGGGCGGCCTTCGGCCTCGGCGGCCCGCACATAGGCGGTTGCATCCTCCCACCCCAGCACGACAAGGCCTGCCACCGCCGTGCCGTCCGTCAGGCAGGGTTGCAGCACCTGAGCCAGTGTTGCGCGGGTCATTTGAACTTGGCGATCATATCCTTGATCCCCGGAATGGTTTCGATCTGGTCGGCATGGCTGGGCTGGAAATATTGCACCAGCGACCGCTGGCTGAGGCCGCCAAGGACGGTGAAATAGTACATCTCATAGCCCGGCAGCACGCAACACGGATGATACCCGGTGTAGATGGCGACGGTCGAGCCATCGACGAGGTGATAGGCATCGCCCGCCTGCCCGTCCTGCCGTTGCAGCATCTGAAGGCCCGAACCATGCGGCGGATTGAAGCGAAAATTATACGCCTCGTCGTGACGGGTTTCCAACGGCAGACGGTCGGTATCGTGTTTGTGGCTGGGAAAGCCGGACCAGCCGCCCGCGCCTACGGTATAAAGTTCTGACACCAGCAACCGGCCGACCCTGCCGTGATACCTGGTGCCAAGGATGTGCTTGATCTTGCGATGCGTCTTTGTGTCATCCGACCCGTATTGCACCAGGTCGATGTCGGCGGCGCGAATGGCAAAGGGCGGCAGGACCGTGTCATGACGTGCGCCCGCGACGAACACTTCGGCGCTGTCCGACTGGCAACGTATCACCGCAGGCGCGCCTGACGGCACATAGACACCCTCAGGCTCGGCGTCCCAGACATTCAGGCGGCGCTGGCCGATGGCGGCAAAGGCTTCGCCCGCCGTCTCCACGTCGATCGTGCCGGTGGCCGGGACGATGCAGGTTTCATACCCCGGCACATGCGAGGTAAAGCTTTCCCCCCGCGTCAGCTTAACGATGTTGAAATAGACCAGCGGCACCAGCGGGTGATCGGCACCGATGATCGGAAGGTTGAAGTTGTCGTGGGGGGCGATGTGCATGGGGCCTCTCAATACCGGGCGATGAAAGCGTCAATGGTGGTGCGGTCTGGTGATGCAGGGGCGCAACCGATGCCGGCTACGATGATGGCGGCGGTGGCAGCACCACGGCGCACAGAGTTTTCCAGTGTTTCGCCCTGCGCCAGTCCCGCCAGCAATCCGCCCATGAACCCGTCACCCGCGCCCATCGGCTTGCGGGCGGTGGCCGGAAAGATCGGGGTCTAAAAGCTGAAATCCGGGGTGAAGGTGACCGATCCCCCTGCCCCCATCTTGTAGATGGTGAACGCCGCCCCACCCATTGCCAACCGCTGGGCCAGCGCCTTGCCGCGATCCGTGTGGCCTGCGATCAGGCCGAATTCCTCATCGTTGCCGATAACGATGTCGGCGGATTGCGCAGCGCTGAGGTAGACCTGCGCCGCCTCTTGAGGTGATGCCCAGCTGTAGGCGCGATGGTCGACGTCAAAGACGGTCAGCGCCCCCGAGGCCCGCGCGCGCGCCAGTGCCACCAGCGTGGCGCTGCGCGACGGCTCTTGCGCCAGCGCTGTTCCGGTGATGACCAGCGCGGCAAACGGGGCAAAATCAACTTCTGCCACATCTGCCATCGATAAGGTGAAATCGGCAGCGCCGTTGCGGTAAAGCACCGACTGGCACCCGCTGCTGCGGGTTTCGGTGACCGCCAGCGAATTGCGCGCCTCGCCGCCCGAGGCGCGGACATGCGTGGCGTCCACACCGTAGCGGGTCAGTTCCGCCAGGCAGTATCGCCCCACCGCATCGTCCGACTCGCGCGAGATCAGGCTGACCGCCGCCCCCTGCCGGGCCAGCGCGACCGCGATATTGCCCGCCGACCCGCCAGGTGCGGTGACGAATCCGGCAGCCTCTTCGATCCGGGTGCCGGGCGGATCTGCGTACAGATCCATGCCCACCCGGCCCAGCACGGCAAAGCGGTTCAGCGCCATGCGGTTCCACAACTGCGGTGTCATCGGGCGGTCCTTTGCCGGGGTTTCGGATTTGTATTGGGGGATGTGCAGAAAATCATTTGACCTGTCCTTACCAGTCACGATACGCATTTTGCAACCGGTTGCAATAATTTTCAGAACAGGGACACAATGCGGAATATCGGCATCGGAATTGTTGGCGACGGCTACATGGGCAAGGCCCATTCGGTGGCCATGGCCGCCGTGGGCGCGGTGTTCGACACGGCCCTTCGCCCGACGCTTGAGATGCTCTGCGCCACCTCTGACGCCTCTGCCGAACGCTACCGGCGGGCCTACGGCTTTGCACGCGCCTGCACCGACTGGCGCGTGCTGGTGGCGGATCCCGCCGTGCAGGCGATCGTGATTGCAAGCCCGCAGGAAACCCACCGTGCGATTGCCGAGGTGGCCTTTGCCCTTGGCAAGCCGGTGTTTTGTGAAAAGCCGCTGGGGGCATCGCTGGCCGATGCCGGCGCCATGACGCAGGCCGCCGAAGCGTCGGGCTGTGTCAACATGGTCGGGTTCAATTACATCCGCACGCCGGCCTCGCAATTTGCCCGCGCGCTGGTGCAAGGCGGCGAGATCGGGGCGGTGACATGGTTCCGGGGCGAGCATACCGAAGACTTCGACGCCGATCCCGACAAGCCCGCCCCCTGGCGCAATTTTGGGCAGGCCAATGGAACGATGAGCGATTTGGCTCCGCATATGGTCAATGCGGCGCTGGCGCTGATCGGGCCGATCGCCAGCCTGTGCGCCGATATCGCCACGGTTCACAAGACACGCCCCGGCCCCAATGGCCCCGTTGCAGTTGACAACGATGATATCGGTCAGTTCCTGTGCCGCTTTGCGAATGGCGCGCTGGGGCATCTGTCATTCAGCCGCGTGGCGATGGGGCGGAAGATGGGCTATGCCTATGAGATAACCGGAACAAAAGGGGCGATCCGGTTCGATCAGGAAGATCAGAACGCGCTGTGGCTTTACCGCGCCGACGAACCGGCGGGCCAGCAGGGGTTCCGCAAGATCCTGACCGGCCCCGACCACCCCGACTATCTGCCGTTCTGCCAGGGTCCCGGACATGGGACGGGATATCAGGACCAGATCATCATCGAGGCGCGCGATTTTCTGCGCGCCATCGAAACCGGAACGCCTGTGTGGCCCACGTTCCGCGACGGGCTGGAGGTGGCCCGCGTGATCGACGCGGCGCATGCCTCGCATGCGGCGCGCGGCTGGATTGACCTTTGAAAGGAACGACAATGATCCGTATCGGCAATGCGCCCTGTTCGTGGGGCGTGGAATTCGCAAACGATCCGCGCAACCCCGACTGGCGGCGGGTGCTCTCAGATTGCGCCGCCGCAGGCTATCGCGGGATCGAGCTTGGCCCGATCGGGTTCATGCCCGAAGACCCGCTGGTCCTGGGCGAGGCGCTGGCCGACAACGGCCTGACCCTGATCGGCGGGGTGGTGTTTCGCCCGTTCCATGATCCGGCGGCGTGAGATGATGTCTGGGACGCGGCAACGCGCACCTGCAAGGCGCTGGTGGCGCATGGGGCGCGGCATCTTGTGCTGATCGACTCGATCTCGCCCCGCCGTGCGCCCACCGCCGGACGGGCGGCCGAAGCCGAACAGATGGACGCCGCCGAATGGGCAGCGTTCGTGGACCGCATCCGCACCGTGGCGCAGCTTGGCACTGATCATGGGCTGACGTTGGGCATCCACGCCCATGCGGCGGGCTTTATCGACTTCGAGCCGGAGTTGGAGCGTCTGCTGGACGACGTTGACGACAGCCTGCTGAAGATCTGCTTCGACACCGGCCACCATTCCTATGCCGGATATGATCCGGCGGCCTTCATGCGTCGCCATTTCGGGCGAATTTCCTACATGCATTTCAAAGATATAGACCCTGAAGTGAAAGCGCGCGCCGTGGCCGCGCGGACGGGGTTCTATGACGCCTGCGGTCAAGGCATCTTCTGCAACCTTGGCACCGGCGATGTCGATTTTCCCGCCGTGCGGCAGGTTCTGCTGGACGCGGGCTTTGAGGGTTGGTGCACGGTCGAGCAGGATTGCGATCCGTCAGGCAGCACGTCGCCCGTCGATGATGCGAAGGCAAACCGGGACTATCTTTCCACCATCGGGTTTTTTTAGAAGACGATCATGACACGACTTAACTGGGGCATGATTGGTGGCGGCGCGGTCAGCCAGATCGGGCCGGCGCGCCGGCTGGCAGCCAGGCTGGACGGGCTGTTTGATTTCAAGGCCGGGGCACTGGACCATGATCCTGTCGCGGGGCGGGCGTTTGCCCAGACGCTGGGTGTAGCCGAAGACCGCGCCTATGGCGACTGGTGCGAGATGCTGGAGGGCGAGCGGAACCGCCCGGACCGCGTCGATCTGGTCACCGTCGCGACGCCCAATTCCACGCATTACGAGATTTCGAAGGCGTTTCTCGACGCCGGATTCAACGTGCTGTGCGAAAAGCCGATGACCGTGACCGAGGCGCAGGCCGAAGATCTGGTGCTGACCGCGCGCAAGGCCGGGCGCATCTGTGCGGTGAACTATGGCTACACCGGCTATGCGCTGGTGCGCCACATGCGCGCGATGGTGGCGCGGGGCGATCTGGGGCGCGTGCGTCTGGTGGTGGCGGAGTTTGCCCACGGCCATCACGCCAATGCCGCGGATGCCGACAACCCGCGTGTCCGCTGGCGCTATGATCCGGAGCAGGCGGGCGTGTCGGCACAATTCGCAGATTGTGGCATCCATGCCCTGCACATGGCAAGTTTCGCGACGGGACAAGAGGTTGAACGGCTTTCCTCAGACTTTGCCTCATGTCTGCCGGAGCGGGTTCTGGAAGACGATGCGATGGTCAACTTCCGCATGGACGGCGGGACAGTCGGGCGGCTCCGGACATCGTCGGTGGCCATCGGGCGGCAGCACGGGCTGACGCTTCAGGTCTTTGGCGAAACCGGGGGCCTTCGTTGGGCGCAGGAACAGCCGAACCAGTTGTTCTACATGTCGCTTGGCCAGCGCCTGCAAATCATCGAACGCGGCGAGGGCAACTTGTCGCCCGAGGCAGACCGGGCATCGCGCGTGACGGTCGGTCATGCCGAAGGGATGCCGCTGGCCTTTGGCAACATCTACCGCGATCTGGCAGAAGGGATTTGCGCTGCGCAGGACGGGCGCAGTCCGGACCCCGCAATCTGCCTTTACCCGAACGCCGAGGACGGGTTGCGGTCAATCGCCGCAATCCACGCGGCGGTTGCGTCAGCCGGGCAGAATGGGGTCTGGGTGGATGCGCGGCCGTCCCTGTTCCGCTGAAGCGCGGTGCGGAGAACCTGCAACCGGTTTTCCGCTGACGCTACACGGCCACGCAAGGCTGGAAAACAGGATGGCGCGTCAATCGCGCGTCATCCTGCGTCAGGCCAGCGGTCGTAGCGTTCCCCGCTCCACGATGTGCGCCGGATAAATGCGCGATTGCGGCGCAAAGGCGGGATCGTTCAGCATAGCGACGATCAGTTCGACCGATGCGCGCATGATCGCCTCGAACGGCTGATGGATCGTGGTCAGGTTGATATTGGCCCAGCCCGCCATGTCCATATCGTTCAGCCCGATCAGCCCCAGATCGCGCGGCACCGACAGGCCCGCCTCCGACGCCGCCGACAGCGCGCCAATAGACAGCACGTCATCGCCGCAGAAATAAGCCTCGGCACGGGGACCGCGCAGCAACCGGGCCATCTCGGCCCGACCTGCGGCAAAGGAATAGGCCCCCGCGAAACTGGTGCTGACCTCTGCTTTGCCCCGCGCGCCGTCAAGAAACCCGGCCATGCGGTCTTGTGTGGTCGAGGCGGTTTGCGGCCCGCCCATGAACCCGATGCTGCAATACCCACGTGCGATCAGCGTGAGGGCCGCCATCCGGCCCGCCTGCACGTTGTCGATGCCAACCACATGCACCTCGGGAACCGGGCCCGCCCGACCGAACGCATGCACCACCGGAAGGCCCGCATCCAGGAAGGCGCGCGCAAAACCCTCGGGCAGATGCGACGAGGCGACGATCACCCCATCCACCGAATAGGACCGCAACAGCCGCACCGACTGTGCCGGATCGGTTTCATCCGACAGGTTCACCAGCAGCGGGCGCAAACCCTGATCCTGCAGCCCGCGCGTGAACAGATCGAAGATTTGCAGAAACACCGGATTGGCAAAATTGTTTGATACCAGGCCGATCAACCCGGTTTGCCGTGTGGTCAGACTGCGGGCAAGAAGGTTCGGGCTATAGCCGATCTCATGCGCGGCTTGTTCTACCTTGGCCCGCGTCTTGCCGGACACCGATGCGCCGGGCGTGAATGTCCGCGATACGGCGGCCCGCGAAACCCCGGCGCGATCGGCTACGTCTTTCAGGGTTGCGGGCATCAGGCTCTTTACATTGCGGGTGCAGGTTCTTGGCTGCGTGTCTAGCCGATCGGGCGGGCGTTGTCATGGACGGCGAAGGGTGCTTGCCACCGAGTCTGACCCATACGACGGCATCGCGGCGGTTTTACGTGCAGCGTGGCGGCCGAAACCAAGGGTTGACTAGCCCTTGTCGCCATTTCGTCCAAGATTTCCGCTGGCACCCGCACCATGGCCCGTGCAGACAGTACAGGTGCCACACCGCGCAGATGACTGGAGAAACGTTCCGATGGCTTTCGCTGGCCTGTCCACCCAACCCGCCCGATCCGCCTATGACGTCGTCATCGTGGGCGGTGCGATGATGGGGGCTTCAACGGCATGGTTCTTGTCCGACAACCCGGATTTCACCGGCAGCGTGCTGGTGATCGAACGCGACCCGACCTACCAGCACTCGGCCACCGGCCATACGAATTCCTGCATCCGCCAGCAGTTTTCCAGCGCGCTCAACGTGCAGATTTCGCAGTTTGGCGCCGACTTCATCCAGAATCTGCGCGGCTATATGGGCGGCGACGACCGCGTGCCGCACCTGAAGATTCAGAATTATGGCTACATGTATCTGGCTGATACGGACGCGTTCGCGGACGTTTTGCGCGACAGCCACAGGGTGCAAGCGGCAGCCGGGGCCGGAACGCAACTTATGACCCCCGGTCAGATCAACGCGGCCTATCCGTTCTACAACGTGGATGACATCGTTCTGGGCAGCATCAACCGCATCGACGAGGGGTATTTCGACGGCATAACCGTATTCGACTGGTGGCGGCGGCAATCAAAGGAACGCGGCGTCGAGTATGTGGCGGGCGAAGTGACAGCCATGACCAGAAATCCCGCGGGCAACCGGGTGGAAAGCGTCACGCTGGCATCGGGCGCGGTGGTTTCCTGCGGCCAGATCGTCAACGCGACCGGCACGCGCGGCGCGCAAACCGCCCGCATGGCCGGAATAGACATCCCGGTAGAGCCGCGCAAACGTTACACTTGGGTCTTCACCGCCGAGCGGCCGCTGGACCGCGAGTTGCCCCTGACCATTGATCCGTCCGGCTTCCATGTGCGCCAGGACGGCAAGACCAGTTATATGGCTGGCGGGCACTCCGCGATCGACCCTGAGGTGGACCATGATGATTTCCAGATGGACCATTCACTTTGGGAGCAGCACATCTGGCCCGGCATCGCCAGCCGGATCCCGCAGTTCGAGGCGATACGGGTGATCCGCGAATGGGGCGGGCATTACGACATGAACACGCTGGATCAGAACGCCATCCTCGGTCCGCATCCGGTGGTCGGAAACTTCATCTTCCTGAACGGCTTTTCCGGCCACGGATTGCAGCAATCCCCGGCGATGGGGCGTGGCACCGCCGAATGGCTAACCTACGGTGCCTATCGCACATTGGACCTGTCGCCTCTCGGGTACGGCCGGATCGAGCGCAACGAACCCTTCGTCGAAAAGGCGATCATCTAGGCGAGTGTGCCGCCTCGTGCGGCCCGCGTATCAGCCGCCGGCAGGGTCCGGTTGCGGGACCGGCATCCTGCGGAGTTTGGTGTTTCAGGTTGACCGTCCGGGTGGCCTCCAGGGATGGTCCATTCGTCGGTAACGGCAGGCGTGCCGGCATTGCTTGCGACATTCGGATGGCGCGCCCGGCTCTGGTGACGGATGCCGCTGTTGCCGGTCATCGCACGATCACCGCGACCACACCCTGCTTTGCAATTGAGAAACGGACGCGCCTCCTCTACTCAGGGCTATGATCACGCAAAAAATGAAATATGCGTTGAAGGCGCTGCTCGTGCTGGCGGATGAAAAGGCTGCCAGTGGCCATGCGTTGCGGATTGAGGAAATCGCGCGCCGGGCCGAAACGCCCAAGCGGTTTCTGGAACATATCCTTCTGGAAATTCGCAATGCGGGTTACATCGCCAGCATCCGGGGCCGCAACGGCGGCTATCTGCTGGTGACGGCCCCCTCGGCAATCCCGCTGACCGAACTTTTGCGCATGATCGACGGCCCGATCGCCCCGCTGACCTGCCTTTCGCGCCGGACCTATCAGCGCTGCGAAGATTGTGCGGATGAAGCCACCTGCCGTATCCGCAAGGTATTTGCGCAGGTGTTTTGGTCCTATCTGGTGTTGATCGAATCGCTGACCCTTGCCGATCTGTTGCTGTCGCCAAAGGTCGCCGATCAGGTCATAGCGGCGGTGCGGATCAAAGCCTGACGCCGACGCGCCTTCTGTGCGGTAAACATGCCTGCGTCACCGTAACCCGGCGCGCATGTCGCGAAATTGAATATACTTTAAAACACCTTCAGATTGTGTTACGCTTTTATAAATTCAACTTTACGCATTATCGCCTTGTTTCTGCAAACCCCATTCATCCTGCCCTTGGGAGACTCCCATGTGTTCGGTATCGCGACGGTTCTCGACCGCAATCATTGCCTTGGTGCTCCAGTCAACCGTGATCTTCGCACAGGAAAGCATCGTGCTTGATGCGGTGCGCGCACATCAGGACGACGCCGAAACCAAGATCGCCATCCCCGATGCACCGTCCGGAGATGCGGCCGAAGAACCGCCCGATGCCAACGCAGAGCGCAACTTTTTCGCCGGGCTGACGGCGGCCCAGGAACGCGACATCGTGGACCGCGCCTATCCGCTGATGGCGGCAAAATGGCCGTTCAACCGCGTTTTCGTCTGTTGGGAAGACATGGACCCGGCTTTCAGCGCGCAGCGCGGGCAGGTCCGCGATGCTGTCGGCGATACTTGGGAAGCATCATCGTCGCTGCAATTCCTCGGCTGGGAGAAATGCACACCAGGCGCCCGTGGCATCCGCATCGCGGTGCGCGATGCCGGGCCGCACGTCATTTTTCTGGGCAAGTACCTCGACGGGCGCAAGAATGGCATGGTCCTGAACTTCACCTATCAGAATTGGGGTGTTGCCTGCCAGCGGCACCCGGAAAAATGCAACCGCTCGATCGCAGTCCACGAGTTCGGTCACGCCATCGGATTTGCGCATGAACAAAACCGCCCCGATACCCCCGGCGAGTGCGACAAGAAACAGGGCGGACAGGGCGACAACACCACGCTGACACCGTGGGATTTGTATTCGGTGATGAATTATTGCAACCCCGAGTACAACAACAATGGCGTCCTGAGCAGTTTCGACGTGCTTGCGGTTCAATTCATTTATGGGGCGGACTGAACCATGAGGTCACTGCGCATCTTCCGGGTATGGAGCCTGTGCCTCGGGCTGACACTGATCGCAGCCCCCAGTATCGCGCAAAATCCGCCGCACCTGATCGTGCGCGACAACCTCGTGTATCTGACGCTGACGGGTGCGCCGACGATCGGAAACCTCGTCGGCCAACCCGATGGCGTGCAATCGCAGGCCACGGGGTTCTTTGTCGGCAATGAGGGCTTTATCCTGACCGCCGAACACTTCTTTGACCCGGCCACAGCGGTCAAGGCGGTCAATCTGGTGATACAGGCCGAACTGAGCGGACCCGGCGGGGCCAAATGGCCAGTGTCCTTCGTGTCCGCCCTGCCGGATGTCGACCTTGTTCTGCTGCGCGCGAACATCCCCTTCGGCACGGCCCCGCCGGCGGGGCTGGAACTTGGGCAGACCGCACCTTTGACAGTTGCCGATGACCGGGATTTCCTGACCTCGGGGTTCAACGGCGAGGATTATGTTCCCGACGATGGTAAGCTGATCGAACGCGGCAATCGCAAGGTTCCCTTTGCATGGACCCTGAAACTTGCAGTCGGCGGCGGCCAAAGCGGCAGCCCCGTCTATATTGAGGATGAGGCGGGCGGCGTTAAGGTTGTGGGCGTGGTCAAGGCCACGACGGGTGCTAACAATGACCGCACCCTGATGGTGCCGATCGAATATTCGATGCCGCTCATCGGCCATTTCAGGATCGCGGTACTGGAGGCCAAGGTTGCCAGAATCGACGCGCTGGAACGGCAGGTCGCGCGGCTGACGAAACTAGTCGGCGAAATCTCGGATCAGCAGCCACCCATCGGCGACCGGATCAACTTTATCGAGGAAGACGTCGATCAGATCGGTCGCTTCTTTACCTGGAAAGCCGAAACGGCACCCGATGGCTCGATCCGCATCCGTTATAGCAAGCTGGTTGGCGGCGAGGATCAGATTGACCGGATTCAGGTCTTTCTTGGCGCAAAAGCGCTGACCCTGGATGAACAGGGTGAAGATGTTGTTCCTGCTTTCGCGAAAATGCTTAAACTCAATCAGAACGGTAATCTGTTTGACCGTGTGCAACTGGATGCAAAGGGCTTGAAAGGTGACTTCACGATACCCGGCGTTCATGCAGCGCTTTCGTCCGAGTTGAACACCACCTTCAACGCCAAAGGCGGCGACAAGCCCTTTGCGAACCTTGAACTTGTGGTCGTGCCCTTCATCAGGGACGAGAAGCTTGAAGCAATCCCGATGACCCTGGCGGCGAACTATGATTTCAATCTGCAGAACTGACGACCTGCGTCGTTTGGGCGTGCTATGCGTCGCGGCACTGTGGCCTCTGGCCGGCCTTGCCGAATCCGGCCCTGTTGAAACGACATTTCAGCCGGCTGGTTTGCTGGCACAGACCGCCGCACAAATCATGCCGGCTGGCCCTATTGGGCTTTCACTGGATGGCGATCATATGTTCGTGATCCTTGGCGAAACACCCGAAGACGGCCGCATTCTGCGGCTGTCACAGGCCACACTGATCGTCGAAGCCGAAGCGCCGCTTGGCCTGATACCTGACGATGTTCTGGTAAGCCCCGATGACGGAACCGTATTCATCATCGGACGCGATGCCCAACAGACGCGCATCCTGGTGCTGGGGCCGGATCTGTCGCCGCTGGGTCAGGTCATGTCAGAAACCGGGCTTGCCCATCCGACGCTCAGTTGGGCCGGTGCAGGGCTGATCGCGATTGGCGACTATGGGACCGAAAAGGCAATGGGCGATTTCCGCGTCGTCGATGTCAACACCCCGCAAGCCCCGGTGTTTCTGCCGTCGCCGCGCGTGGCGCTGGCGGCGCGCGGGGTCAGCAAGGCATGGTTTGATACGGCCCTCGGCATCGTTTTTCTGAACCTTTCGGCTGAACCGTCGTTGCTTGCGGTTGACGCGGGGGCAGACCGGCGCGTCGCGGGCAGCGGTGCCCAGCCCAAATCCGCCACACCGCTGGAACCCTTTACCGTCGATGCGCTGCTGTCGAACCAGCGCTGCGATGGCGGAACCGATCCGTCGTTCCTGATTTCCGACCGCAACCGGGACCGGCTGATGCTGGTCGAGTATGTCGAATACTTTCGTGCGCTTAACCTGCTGACCGAGGTCGAGCCACGTCTCAGGCTGCGCCCCGGTGCTGCGGCCACGGTACAGACCGGAAGCGGCCTGCGCCCCTCGGGCCTTTTGGCCAGCAGTTGCGACCGTGGCGTGATCTGGCTGGGCAGCCTCTATTCCGACGAGGTGATCCAATACGCGCTTAACCCCGCAGCGGCGTCGCTGGAAAAAGTGGGCTCGATCACCCTGCCCGCGCTTCCCGGCGCGCTGGCCCTTAGTGCCGATGGCCTGCGCGGCGTTGCGATGATGGCGGATGGCACGGTGATCGGCTTTGCCGCCGCAGGCAGTGCCGCCGAAAGCCTGATCGGTGATCCTGCGGTGCGCGAGTTGCAGCGGCTGCTGACCGAAGAAGGCTATCCGGTGGGCGTGATCGACGGCTACCTCGGTGCGCGCACGCTGCGCGCCACGACCCAGTTTCAGGCGACGCAAGGAATTATACTCAACCCAGAGGCCGATATTGACGGCGCGCTGCGCGCCATAAAGGGCGTCAAGAACTGACCACGACCAATCTGCCAAAAAACAGGCTGAACGAAGGACCGACGCCGATGCACAGATCGTCCCTGCGCCTGCTTCCCCTCGTGCCACTTGCCCTGCTTGGCGCGCTTGCCGCCTGCCGCTGGGATACCGATGACATCGCAACGCGCGCACAGGGCTGGTCCGGCAACGAACGCGGCGCGTGGTACTGGGGCACACAAGGCTCGCGGTTGATGCCGGTCGCGTGGTTCAATGCCTTGGAACAGGCCGGCAGCACGGAACCCTTTTCGGCAATGGACAACCTGACCTCGTTCGGCTTTCTCAGCCCGCCCGACGCCAGCCCAAGTACCCTGCCAATCGGCTTTGCCCATGACCAGCAGCCCGATACCGCGTTTCGCGTGACCGGACTGCGCTAGTATGACGGCCAACCGGGGGGCAAGAAGACCGCCGAGCCGTGGGTCGGCCTGAACTGTTCGGCCTGCCACACCGCACGGATGACCTACGGCGGTGTCACGACCACCATCGACGGCGGCCCGAACCTGCTGGATTTCCAAAGTTTCGTCGAGGCTGTTGACGCCTCGCTTGCCGCCACCCGGTCAGATCCCGCGAAATGGGGCCGCTTCAACGTCAAAGTCCTGGCGGGCAGGGACACTCCCGCCAACCGCGCCAAGCTTGATGCCGCATTTGCCCAGCATCTGGCGTGGCAGCAAAAGACCGATGTGATGAATGAAACGCCGATGCGCTACGGCTTCGGGCGGCTTGATGCGGTGGGGCATATCCTCAACAAGGTGCTGATGTTCACCGGTGCGCCTGCGACCGAAGGCAACCCGTCGAACGCGCCGGTCAGCTATCCCTTTCTCTGGGGCATCTCCAATCAGGAGCGGGTGCAGTGGAACGGCCTGGCCAAGAACAGCCGGTTCGAGCTGCCCGGCGATCCGTTTGAATACGGCGCACTTGGCCGCAACACCGGCGAGGTGCTGGGCGTGTTCGGCGAGGTGGTCATCACCCTGCAGAACGGCCCGATCGACCGGCTGCGCGGCTACACCTCCAGCGTGCGTAGCGCCAGCCTTGACAGCATGGAGCACCAGTTGCGCGATCTTGACGCGCCGGTCTGGCCGTCGCATTTCCCCGCGATTGATCCCAGGTTGCGCGCCCGTGGTGACGCGCTGTTCGACGCCAACTGCGCCAGTTGCCACACCGAAGCGCCCAAAGGCCGCGCCACGCAGCCGACCGAACGGATGTCGCTGTTCCGCACGACGATTGCAGACGGGCGCGAGAACCTGACCGACATCTGGATGGCCTGCAACGCCTACGTCTACGAAGGCCCGACGGGGGCGATGAAAGGCACCGATCACACGGCGGGTGAGCCGTTTGGCGACACGGCACGCGTCGCCGCCATGCTGGAAACGGCGGTCGTCGGCGCGCTGCTGGGCAACAAGAAAGACATCGTGCGGATCGGCTTTCGCAACTTCTTCGGCCTGCGGGAATTGCCCGAGGTGGACTTCGCCCTCGATTTCAACGTTCCCAGATCCGAGGATCAGACCCGCTGCCTGTCGCCCGACACCCAAGAGGATACGCTGGCCTACAAGGCCCGCCCGCTGGATGGCATCTGGGCCACCGCCCCCTACCTGCATAACGGATCGGTCGCGTCGCTTTACGAGCTTTTGCTGCCGCCCGCACAGCGGATGCCGGGCTTCTGGGTTGGCAACCGCGCCTTCGATCCGGTCAGGGTGGGATACGAGACGACCAAACCCGCAAGCGGTGGCTTTTTTTTTCTGAACACGGTCGATGCCGATGGCGCGCCGCTCGCCGGCAACAGCCGGCAGGGCCATGTCTATGGCGTCGGCCAACTGACAGAAGACGACCGGATGGCACTGATCGAATACATGAAATCCCTGTAAGGACGCGGCAGATGGGCCAGTATCTGAACCACCTCGATGCGCTGCCCCCGGCCCAACGCTGGGCCTACGTCCGCCGCATGATCTTCGGCGAACCCCTGCCCTTTCTGGCGGAATTGCGCACTGAGCGGCCCATCGTCGTGCTGCCCGAGCTGACCCTTGCCACACGGCACGCCGACTGCACGCTGATCCTGCGCCGCCATGACTGCTTTGGTGTCGATCTGTATGCACCAAAGCAGGGCGGCTACTTTATGGCGCAGGACGATACGGCGACCCATTGGCGCGACAAATCGGTGATGAAATCCATCCTTGATGTCGAAGATATTCCCCGGATGCGCGACTGGATCGGGGCTGCTGCCCGCGATGCGCTGAACGACGCAAAGGGCAACATCGACCTTGTGCGTGCCGTCACGCGCGGTGTTCCGGTGCGGCTGGTGCAGGACTGGTTCGGTTTTGACAAGTCCAACCCCGACAAGCTGATCGACTGGTCCTACTGGAACCAGCAGGACGCCTTCTGGAACCAGCCATTTGATTCCGTCGCGCCCGGCATCGATCAGGACGGGATCGTGGCAAACCGCAAAAGCGCCAATATCAGCATGGGCTTCTATCTTGGCCGCCTGATCGCCCGGCGCAGCCTTGCAGTGAAACTCGGCAGCGATGCGACCGATCCCGTGTCGCGCTTGCTGCGGCTCAGCTTCAGCGATGCAACGAAGTTCGGGCTGCGCGACGTGATCTTCAACGTCGGTGGCCTGTTGATCGGCGCAGTCGAGACCACCTCGCACGCCGTGTGCAACGCACTTGCCACGCTGGCGCAAGACCCCGCCCGCCTTGCAGCTGCCACCCTCGCGGCAAAATCCGACACCGCCGCTGCGGTTGACGGCCATGTGTACGAGGCGCTGCGCTTTAACCCCGCCTTCCCGTATTTCTTCCGCCTTTGCCACCGTTCGACCGAACTTTCCGGCGGCACCACCCACGCCGCCAAGATCGCCCCCGGCACCACGGTGCTGGCCGTCACCCAATCCGCCATGTTCGACCCGGCCGGATTTCCCGCCCCCGACCACTTCGACCCAACCCGCGACCAAAGCGACGCTTTCACCTATGGCCAGGGCCTGCACGAATGCCTCGGCCGCCACATCGCCCGCGTCATGGTGCCAGAGATCGCCCGTCAGATTCTGCGCCGCGACGCGCTCGATTTCGGCGCTGGCCCCGATTTTCGCGGCGGCGCCGTGCCGCAAGCCTGGCCGGTGCGCTACGCCGCCTGACCCTGCGCGCCGCTGGCATCCCCGATTCAATTTGCGATGACAGGGGTTGAACAAGTGCGGCAACCCCGCCATATACCATCCATACAGATGGTCTAGGGATGTATAATGCATATCGTCAAAGACAGCGGGCCACAGTCGCGCCCCGCCAAGACGCCCGACAGTGAAAAGCTGACGATCAACCTCGGTTATATTGATCTGGGTAAGATCGAGCTTTTAGTGCAGGAAGGCTTTTACTCCAACCGCAGCGACTTCATCCGAACCGCGATCCGCAACCAGATTGACCGACATGCGGATACGGTGCGTCAGGCCGCCACCCGCCGCAGCGTCGACATGGGCCTGCGAACCCTGACACGGGCCGAACTTGAGGCGGCCCGCAGCGCAGGCACCATGCTCGACATCCGGGTGCTGGGGCTTGCGGTCATCTCCCCTGATGTCACCCCCGACCTTGCTCGCGCGACGATTGCGAACCTTTTCGTGCTTGGTGCGTTACAGACCAGCGACGCCATAAAGGCGGCTCTTGCCGACCGCCTTTCCTGACCCCCCCCCAAGAAAGCCCAAGATGAAAAATCCTCTCGCGCGCGGCATGGCCGACGCAACCCGCCTGACCGGTGCCGGCAAGCTGACCGAGGCAACTGCCCTGATCCGCGCCATTCTTGCCCCGGTCGACGCAGCCACACTCGCACCCGAAGCCACAGGTGATGTAATCGAAGGTGTGTTCGAGCGCGTGCAACCGCCGGAACAAACGGTCAAACCGCGCCGAAAACGCGCCACCCAAACCCGCACGCCGCTGGCTGAAACGCTGCGCCGGATCCAGTCGGGCGGCATGCCCGGCCACAGCGCACAGGTCACACCGCCGGCTGCGCCCGACGGTGCATCCTTTACCACCCACAGCTATTCCGGCCCCGAGGGCGCGCGAGAGTACAAGCTTTACCGGCCCGCTGCCGCCAGCGATCAACCGATGCCGCTGATCATCATGCTGCACGGCTGCACCCAGTCGCCGGATGATTTCGCCACCGGAACCGGGATGAACCACCTGGCAGAGGAGTATGGCTGCCTTGTCGCCTATCCGGCCCAGCCCGCCTCTGCCAATGCCAGCAAATGCTGGAACTGGTTCAACCCGCAGGATCAGGGCCGCGACCGGGGCGAACCGGCCCTGATCGCGGGCATCACCCGCGCAGTTTTGCGTGATCATGGCGCCGACCCCGCCCGCGTCTATGTCGCCGGTCTGTCGGCGGGCGGGGCTGCGGCGGCCATTCTTGCGGCGGCCTATCCTGATCTGTACAGCGCAGCGGGCGTGCATTCCGGCCTGCCCATTGGTGCGGCCAGCGATGTCGTCACGGCGTTCGGTGTAATGCGAACGGGTGCGGCAGGCCATTCCGACGCGCATTCGGTTCCGATGATTGTCTTTCACGGCGATGCAGACACGACCGTTCATCCGCGCAACGGCACCGCCGTGGCGCAGCAGGCGCTCGGCGGTCTGCCGAAAACGGCCGCGATCACCACAACCGGCACCGCCCCCGGTGGCCGCAGTTTTCACCAGACCCGGCACACAGATGCTGACGGGCGATCGATCTGCGAACACTGGTCGATCAGTGGCGCGGGCCACGCCTGGTCAGGCGGTGCAGCACAAGGCAGCTACACCGACCCGACAGGCCCGGATGCCTCGGCAGAGATGATGCGGTTCTTCTTGCAGCATGAAAAGCGGTGACGGTTGGCAAGACGAAACCCGGCCCGCCCCGCGCGGGCCGGGTTTCGCGGCCCCCCGGTGTGTAACCCCGGTTTTCGCCCAGCTTTCAACTGACGATCAAACGGCAGCATCCGGTTTCAACCAAAAGGTCAGGCTTACCCAAAGCGCGGTTCCACGATTTTCTGCCAGACCGACTTTACGATCGGACCTGCATCGCCAAAAAGCCGGACAGCGGTCACTTCCAACCCATAACACGGCAAGCTTTCCGACAGGTCGGCAAGACTTCCGCTCGCGATGCGCGGTCTGGCCAAAGAGCCTGGCACCCAGGCTACAGCAATGCCGACTGCCGCCAGTTCAAGTGCCGCCAGCGTCAGGGCTGTTTCCGCCTTGGGCGCCGGGCGCATGCTGTTTCTGACCTGTGGCAGAACAAAACGCTCCAGAGCCTGACCAAGGAACACTTCCGCAGGATAGGCGATATAGGGCAACTCGCCTGCGGCAAGACATGATTGCAAGGCGGCCGTCTCGAAAGAAGCGATGACAGGGATCAGCTGGTCGGTTCCGATCACCGCGGTTTCGACAAAACTCGCGCCGATCGGATGGGGCTCGTCCGGCAGGCGATAGACAAGGGCGATGTCGGCCTGCCGTGACAGCAACAGCGCAAAACACTCATCAAGGTTGGCCGAGCGCAGGCGGACGTGAACATCTGCATGCCTTGCGTGGATGCCTTTCAGGATCTGCGGCGTCAGGGCAGTGGTCAAAGCGTGTTGACTGGCAATCGTGATCCGGTTCAGCGCCATCCGCTCGCCGCGCCGCAGATCATTCACCAGTTGGCGCAGATCATTGGCCAGTTTGGCCATCTGGTCGCGCTGTTGCGCCATTGCGGGGTGCAACAATACCGGCTTTCGGGTTCGGTCGAACAGTTCCACGCCGATCTGGTCTTCGATATGCTGAATACGCCGCGAAAAAGCGGACTGGGTCAGCCGACGGCTGCTTGCCGCTTCCTGGAACGAGCCGGTTTCGGCGACGGCCAGCAAGTCTTCCAACCATTCAAGGCGCATCTTGCCCTCATAATATGCAAGTCTTGCATAATAACTGGCATATTTCGAATTTGCACGGCGGAATTTGGTCTGCAATAGTCTGACCATACAAGTTTATGAAGGACATTCCCATGCACCTCGCCCGTTTTCCCCGCGTTTTTCTGGCGCATCTGCCGACCCCGCTGGAACGGCTTGACAGGTTGAGCAAAGAGCTGGGCGGGCCGGAAATCTGGATCAAGCGCGACGATTGCACCGGTCTGTCCACCGGCGGCAACAAGACACGCAAGCTGGAATTCCTAATGGCCGAGGCGCAGGCCCTTGGCGCGGATGTCGTGATGACCCAAGGGGCGACGCAGTCGAACCACGCCCGCCAGACCGCCGCATTTTCGGCCAAGCTGGGAATGGCCTGCCATATCCTGCTGGAGGATCGTACCGGATCGAACAACCACAACTACAATCTGAATGGCAACGTGTTGCTGGATCACCTGCATGGGGCAGTGGTTGAAAAACGTCCGGGAGGCGTTGACATGCAAGCCGAAATGGAGGCCGTGGCCGAGGGTATGCAGGCAGCGGGTCGCAAGGTCTACATCATTCCGGGCGGTGGATCGAACCCGACGGGCGCGCTTGGTTACGTCAACTGCGCCTTCGAACTGGTGGGACAGGCCAATGACCGTGGGATCGTCATTGATCATCTGGTCACCGCGACCGGCTCCGCGGGCACGCAGGCGGGTTTGATCGTCGGATTGAAAGCAATCAATGCCGGGATCCCGCTGCTGGGCTTTGGGGTGCGCGCACCGCAGCAAAAGCAAGAAGAAAACGTCTTTGCATTGGCACAGCGCACGGCGGAAAAGCTGGGCTGCCCGGGCGTTGTGGCGCGCAGCGATGTCGTGGCGGATACCGGATATGTCGGTGCAGGCTACGGTGTGCCGCGGGCCGACACGTTGGAGGCGATCCGGATGTTCGCAGAGCTGGAGGGTATTTTGCTGGACCCGGTCTACTCGGGCAAGGGCGCGGCCGGTCTGATTGATTATTGCCGCAAGGGGCAGTTCAAGAAGGGCGAACGGGTGGTATTCCTGCATACGGGTGGATCTGTGGCCTTGTTCGGCTATGACGCGGTTTTTGCCGACCCGCCGACGCAGCAAGCTGCCGAGTAGCCGATGGCGCGCCCGCCGTTCACCGACAGCTTCGCGCGGCAGATGCCAATCCCCAATGGGGGAAGCGATGTGGTCGCTGCTGTGGACCGCACGGGGCAACTGCACTTGGATGTGATGGTGCCGCTCGCGCCCGAGGCGGAAACATGACCCTGCGGCGGGTGGGAATTCTCGGTGGTATGGGGCCAGAGGCCACAGTGCTTTTGATGCAGAAGATCATCGCAGCCACACCTGCGCGCGATGACGCCGAACATATCCCGCTGATCGTGGATCAGAACCCGCAAGTGCCGTCCCGCATCCGTCATCTGATCGAGCGGACCGGCGAGGATCCCGGTCCGACGCTGGCCGCGATGGCAAAGCGCCTGCAAACGGCGGGGGCCGAGGCGCTGGCCATGCCCTGCAACACCGCCCATCACTATGCGCCCTGCATCCGGGCTGCGGCTGGCATACCGCTGATCGACATGGTGCAACTGTCAGTGGCGCAGGCGGCGCGCCTTGTGGGCAAGGGGGGACGCCTCGGCATCCTCGCATCCCCCGCCGTGCGACAGATCGGATTGTTTGATGCCGCTTGCACCGCAGCCGGGCTTTCAGCAGTCTTTGCTACGGACGAGGCCGCAATGCTGACGGCCATCCGCAGCATCAAGGCGGGTGGGGCGCAAGCTGCGGCGCGGGCCACATTGATCCGGGCGTCGACCGGACTTTTGGCCGAAGGGGCGCAGGTGCAGATGATCGCGTGCACAGAATTCTCGCTGATTGCTGACGCCGTGGCCCCCGGTGCCAGTATTTTTGATACGCTGGACCAACTGGTCAGCGGCATCATAGCCTTTTCCAACCAAACTGATGAGGTTCAGGAACAGACCGACACCTGGCCGACAACAAGAAGCGCGAACGCGCCCGTACTGTAACGCAACAAGGAGACGACCCATGAGACCCACCTTCAAAACCCTTCTGGTCAGCGCTGCCGCCTTCGCGATGACTGCAGGCGCCGCTCTGGCGGAAAACGTGATCATCGGCAACTTTGGCAGCCCGACGCCGATGCAGGTTGCCCGTGCCGAAGGCAAGTTCGATGCCGCCACCGGCTGGACAATCGAGTGGCGCCAGTTTGGGTCGGGAACCGAAGTGATCGCCGCCATGGCAAGCGGCGATGTGCAAGTGGCGGAGCTTGGCTCTTCACCCTTGTCGATCGGCACCAGCCAAGGCCTTGAAATCCAGTTGTTCATGATCGCCCAAGGTCTTGGCACGGCAGAAAGCCTGATCGCGACAAAGGCATCCGGCATCACCAAGCTGGAGGAAATGAAGGGCAAGCGCATTGCCGTTCCGGTTGGCTCCACAGCGCATTATTCCCTGATGGGCGCGCTGTCCCATGCCGGGATCGCCGAAACCGATGTCACGATCATGAACCTGCCTGCCGACCAGATCGCAGCGGCCTGGGATTCAGGTCAAGTGGACGCAGCCTTCATCTGGGAACCGGTCCAGAACCAGATCCTGCAATCGGGCACTTTCATTGTCGGCGCGGATCAAACCGCAGCATGGGGGTTCCCAACCTTTGACGGCTGGGTGGTGAACAGCGAATTCGCCGCAGCAAATGCCGATGCGATGGTCGCCTTTGCCAAGACCATGAACGAGGCGAATGCAGCCTATCTGGCCGATCCTGCCGCCTGGACGGCCGACAGCGCTCCGGTTTTGAAAATCGCCGAAGTAACCGGTGCGGCAGCGGATCAGGTGCCAAGCATCCTGAAGGGCTTTACCTTCATTCCGCTGGCAGATCAGCTTGCCCCGAACTGGCTGGGCGGAGCTGCGGCGAACATGAAGACCACCGCCGATTTCCTGGTCACGGCAGGCCGGATCGACGCGGCGATCGAAGACTATTCACCCTTCGTCAACACGGCCATCGCGGAAGCCGCGAAGTAAAGTCAGATTTCCAGGTTGCAGCCGAGGCGTACACCCCGGCTGCAACCACATGAAATGGCGCAGGGGGGCACAATGGGGTTAAACGTCAAACAGGCATCGGTGGTCTATCCAACCGCAGACGGGCGTCCGCCCGTCGAGGCGCTGCGTCAGATTGATCTTGAGATTGTTGGCGATGATTTTGTTGTGGCGCTGGGCGCATCAGGCTGTGGCAAATCCACGCTTCTGTCGCTGATCGCGGGGTTCCTTTCACCCTCATCCGGTGAGATCTTGCTGGACGGCGGGCGGGTTCAGGGGCCGGGTGCGGACCGGGCCGTGGTGTTTCAGAAACACGCGCTCATGCCCTGGCTCAATGTGCTCGACAACGTGGCCTTCGGTTTGAAGCTGCAAGGCGTCGACGTCGCCAGGCGCTATGCGATCGCGCGCGGCTTCATCAAGTTGCTGGGCCTGAACGAGTTTGAAAGCGCGCGCGTCTACAAGCTGTCGGGCGGCATGCAACAACGGGTCGGCATTGCCCGCGCGCTGACCTGTGACCCCAAGGTCTTGCTGATGGATGAGCCGCTGGGAGCGCTTGACGCGCTGACGCGGGAAAAGGCGCAAGAACTGATCCTGAACATCTGGCACAGCACCGAAAAGTCGGTGTTCTTCATCACCCACTCGGTCGAAGAAGCGCTGTTCATGGGAACCAAGCTTATCGTGATGTCGCCGCGGCCAGGCCGTATCACACACCGGTTTGACCTGCCGTTTTCACGCCAGTTTCTGGGCGGCACACCGGCGCGCGACGTCAAGGCCAGCCGCGAGTTCATAGCACTGCGGGAAGAAATCCTGAAGATCATCTTCTCGGACGAGGAGGCGGCAGCATGACCGAGCACTCATACCCGAACACCCAGGGCAAGAAGAAAGGAGTGTTGTTTTTCCTCATGAAAGCGCGCGCAACAAAACCCGGCGAAACCTACGGTGTGCCTGGGCAGGGGGAAACACGGCTGCTGTCGGTCGCCTCCATCCTGGGCATCATTTTCGTGTGGTGGCTGGTCACCTACGTGGGCTGGGTCAAACCGCTTTTCCTGCCGTCGCCCCAAGCGGTTCTGGGCAAATTCTTTGATGTCTGGAACAACGGCTTCACCAACACGCCATTTCTGGAACATGTCGGAATTTCTGCCGCTCGAGTGTTCGGCGCGTTCTTGCTAGCCTGTGTGGTTGGCATCCCTTTGGGCATCGCCATGGGAATGAGCCCGTTCATCCGGGGCGTTTTCGATCCTCCGATCGAGTTCTATCGCCCGATCCCGCCGCTGGCCTACCTGCCGTTGATGATCATCTGGTTCGGCATCGGCGAGACGTCAAAAGTTCTGCTGATCTTTCTTTCGGTGCTGGCCCCGGTGGCGCTGGGTGCGCGATCCGGGGTTAAATCGGCGGCGATCGAGCAGATTCACGCCGCCTATTCCTTTGGGGCCAGCCGGTGGCAGGTCATGCTTCAGGTGATCCTGCCCTCGGCCATGCCTGAAATCCTGACGGCCATGCGGATTGGCATCGGCTTTGGATGGACCACGCTGGTCGCCGCCGAGATGGTCGCCGCAACCAAGGGTCTGGGATACATGGTGCTGACCGCCAGTCAGTTCCTGCAAACCTCGACCGTCATCATGGGCATCATCGTGATCGCGATCATTGCCTATGCCTTTGATTTGTTGATGCGCTTTGTCGAGCGTAAACTCGTGCCCTGGAAGGGCCGCATGTAAGCGGGACTGAATGACCATGATCTACCTGAAGAAATCCACCCGTTCGGCGGAAACGGGGCAAACAGATGTGCGCGCGGCCGTCGAAGGAATGTTGGCGGAATTGACGCGTGACGGCGATGCGGCCGCCGAGCGTTTTGCCCGCGAGCTTGACCGCTGGCAGGGAGATATCGTGGTTTCACCGGAAAGCCGGATACATGCGGCCACGTTCGTTCCGGAAAAACTGAAGGATGATATCCGGTTTGCCCACCGCAACATCAGCCGTTTTGCCGAAGCGCAGCGCGCCACGATCATGGATTGCAACATCGAGATCCTGCCGGGCCTGATGGCAGGCCAAAAGCAGATCCCGGTATCATCGGCAGGATGCTATGTGCCGGGTGGGCGCTATAGCCATATCGCATCCGCGATCATGACCATCACGACAGCCAAGGTGGCGGGGGTGCCGCATATCACCGCCTGCTCTCCACCGCGCCCCGGGGTTGGCATTCCGCCCGCAATCCTCTTTGCGATGGATCTGTGCGGCGCGGATGTGATCTTGAATCTTGGGGGCGTGCAAGGCGTGGCGGCTATGGCCAACGGGCTGTTCGGGCTACCGAAAGCCGACATCCTTGTAGGCCCCGGCAACCAGTATGTGGCCGAGGCAAAACGTATTCTTTACGGTCAGGTTGGCATCGACATGTTTGCCGGCCCGACCGACAGCATGGTGATTGCGGACGCCACGGCGGACCCGCATCTGGTGGCCTGGGACCTGGTGGGACAGGCCGAGCACGGCTATAATTCGCCGGTCTGGTTGGTCACGACCGACCGCGCGCTGGCCGAGCGGGTCATGGCTTTGGTGCCGCAGTTGATTGCCGAACTGCCCGAATTGAACGCGGCCAATGCAGCAGCGGCCTGGGCGGACTATGCTGAAGTGATGCTTTGCGACAGCGCCGAAGACATGGCGCAGGTGGCCGATGACTACGCGCCGGAGCACTTGCATGTGCAGGCCGCCGATCTGGATTGGTGGCTGCAGCGATTGCGCTCTTATGGCTCGCTTTTCCTGGGCGAAGAGACGACCGTCGCATTCGGCGACAAGTGTTCGGGGCCAAATCATGTGCTGCCAACCTCGGGTGCGGGCCGCTATACCGGTGGTTTGTCGGTTCATAAATTCATGAAAACGGTCACCTGGCAGCGGGCAACCCGCACGGCATCCAGATCACTGGCGTTGGCCACTGCGCGCATTTCGCGGATGGAAGGGATGGAGGGACATGCGCGTTCCGCCGATGTTCGCCTTGCCAAATTCTTTCCCGATGAGCATTTCGACCTGACACCAACTGATGACGCTGCCTGAGCCGCCTGCAGCGACACCAGCCGCAACACACGCCTCTTGCACGGATGCTGCGACGGGCGGCGGGGTTTGTTGCAGCATCCCGTCCCCTGCTGGTGATTTGCGCCTTGTCGGCTAGCGGGAATTCAGTCGGCGATCTCAGGTCGGACCGCTGATTTATCGGCAGCGGCAGTGGTGCGGTCCGGTTCTTGCGCCGATGAGGTCATGGCGCGGCAAGGATCAGGTGCTGCAGCAGGTCAGGTGGGCCAAAGCCGCCTGATTTGGTGATCAGGCACAATCCGTCACCCGCGCCGCCCCGCAGGATCGCAACCGGCAGGCCCGGCGCGATTTCGCCCGGACAGTCAAGGCTGCGGGTGCCGAGGGCGCCAAGCATGACCGCCAAGGTATCGCCGCCCGACACGAATATGCTGCGCCCGGCGAAACTGGCAGGGTCGATCCGCCGGGCCGCCAGATGCACCGCTGTTCGGGTCGCATCAGAATCCGCGCTGCACGGCGCGGGGTCGATCAGCAGGCAGCCGGTAGCCGGCGGCGAAACCGGGCCGCAATCCGACGCGGGTTTGCACAGCGCATGGGCGGTGGCAACCTGCGCGCGGGTGGCCGGGTGCAGCGTGCCGATCACGACAAGCCCCAGCGGCGGGCACGGAACGGGGGCGACTGCGCCCGCCAGCGCCCCGGCCAACGCGCGTGTTCCGACCCAGAGCAGATGCTGTCCGGCTTGTCCGGCCACGGCGCTGTCCAGATCAGCTTGCGTACTGGCATCCACCACGATGGCAGAGCGGTGCCCTTTCTGCGATACCGGATCGGATACCACACGCAGACCGGCGGCGCGCAGACCGGCGGCAATATCGGACTGAAAGGCGGGGCACCAGTCAGCGCCATTTCGCACCAGTTGCAGGCCTTGCCGGGTGATGCGGCCCATCGCGGGAAAAGCCGGGGCGACGATACAACGCTCAAGTGCAAGCTGCTGCGCCATCCGGGCGGTTGCCGCGAACGGATGCCCGCGCAGCACGCTGTCGATCTTGTGAAACCAAAGTGCCTCTGCCGCGCCTGGCACGGCGCTGAGGGCAGCACAAGCGCGGGCGGTGGCCAGTTGAGCGGCGGTGGCGCTGCTGTCGCGGCTTTCGGTGCTGATCACAAGGACACGACGGCGGTGGATAGCTGCTGCGTCAAGCACGATGCAGGCGGGGTCGCCGGGCCGGGCAAAGGCGGCGGCGGCATCCAGCGCGCCGGTCAGGTCATCCGCCACGATACGGACCGGCTGGTCCGCAGGGATCATGGGGCACCCACCGGCAGCGCGCCCCGCGCAGGCCACCCCGCATGGACGGGCATGGGCGCAGAGGGAAACGGCGCGGTTTGGAAGCAGTGCTGCATGGCGCTGCCAACATGAAGGGGTTACGGTCGGCAGGTCAATCCCGTCGTGCGGCAGAGATGCGGCAGCGCGAAATCTCCCCTGGCCGGATGATCGGTCAAGGTGGCCCCGGTGCGTCCGGGTAGCGGTGTGCAACGGGTTTAAGATGATGGACTTTCGCGGTTTCAGCCCCTAACTTGTAGGTGACAGCGCGTGTGCCGGGGCCGGTCCCACGATCCCTGTGCAACAAGACAATACCAGCGAGGTCAGGTTCATCGTGGCGCTTCCTATACTTGCTGTGACCATCGGAGATCCGGCGGGTATCGGACCTGAAATCTGTCTGAAGGCGGCACGCGATCTGGCAGGGCAACCGATGGCGCTGGTGCTGATCGGGGATGTCGGGGTGCTGCGGGCCACGGGTGCCGCGATGGGTTGCCCGGTGCCCGATGTGGTGTCCGAGGCAGCGCTGCCGGGGCTGACCGGGGCTGCGATCTTGCCCACACCCAGCCCCGCCACGCCCATTCTGCCGGGGCAGGTTTCGGCCTCGGGGGGGGCGCAAGCGTTCCTGGCGGTCGAACTTGCGACGCGGCTGGCGATGGCCGGCACGGTGGATGCCATCGTGACCGGTCCGCTGAACAAGGAAGCGCTGCATCTGGCAGGCTACCCCTTTGCCGGGCATACTGAAATGCTGGCGGAGCTGACCGGGGTGCGCGAAAGCGTCATGATGCTGGCGCATGGCGATTTCCGCGTTTCCCATGTCTCGACGCACTGTGCGCTGCAGGATGTGCCGAAGCGGGCGACGGCAGCCCGCATCGCGCGGGTGATTGATCTGACCGAAGCCGCCCTGCACGATCTTGGTATTGCACGACCCCGTATCGCGGTGGCGGCACTGAACCCCCATGCGGGTGAAGGTGGCATCTTCGGGCGGCATGACATCGACGTGACGGAACCGCTGGTCGCAAGCTATGTGGCGCGGGATCATGCGATTTTCGGCCCGATTCCGGGTGATACGGTCTTCGTCAAGCTGCGCGGCGGTGCGTATGACGCGGTGATCGCGATGTATCACGATCAGGGGCATATCCCGGTCAAGCTGTTGGGGTTCGCCATCGACCGGCAGACCGGGCGCTGGACCGGGCTGAGTGGTGTGAACGTGACGCTTGGGTTGCCGGTGATCCGAACTTCCGTCGATCATGGCACCGCGTTTGATATCGTGGGCCGGGGCATCGCTGACCCCAACAGCCTGGTTGAAGCCATCCAGTATGCCTTGCAACTTGCCGGCTCCAAGGTTGCCGGCGCAGGGCCGACCCATCCGTAACGCCACAGGAAAGTGCCCGCGATGACTGTCGATTTCAGCAAGATGTGGATCAATGGCGCATGGATCGCAGGAGCGGCCGCCGCGCGCCCGGTGATCAATCCGACCACGGGTGGTGTGATCGCCGAAGCGCCCGAGGCCACGCCGGACCAGGCGCTGGAAGCGGTGGCCGCCGCACGCGCCGCGCAGCCGGCCTGGGGTCGCCGAACGCCGCTGGCACGTGGGCAGATCATGCACAGGATCGCAGCCCTGATCCGCGCCCATGCCGAACCTCTGGCGCGCCTTGTGGTGCAAGAGCAGGGCAAACCGATTGCCGAGGCACGTGGCGAGATCGGCGGAGCGGCCGAGTTCTTTACCTATTTCGCGGAATTCGCACGGCGCATTCAGGGCGAGATCCTGCCGTCTGACATCGAGGGCGAACAGATCTGGATTCAACGCGTGCCGGTAGGTGTGGTGGTCGGGATCATCCCGTGGAACTATCCAGCGGCTCTGGTCAGCCGCAAGGTGGCCCCAGCGCTGATCGCAGGCAATACCATCGTGCTGAAGCCGCATGAGGATACGCCGCTTTCTGCGTTGTACATGGCGCGGCTGATGGCCGAAGCGGGGGTTCCGGACGGCGTGGTGAACATCGTCACCGGGGCCGGGGCCACTGTGGGGGCCGCACTCAGCGGCCATCCCGGCGTCGATCTTGTCACGATGACCGGATCTGTTCCGACCGGACGGCGGATCATGCAGGCGGCGGCGGGCAATCTGGTGCCGGTGTCACTGGAACTGGGGGGCAAGGCACCGTTCATCGTGATGGAAGATGCCGATCTGGATCAGGCCGTTGCCGCCGCTGTGACGTCGCGATTCATGAATTGCGGGCAGGTCTGCATCTGTGCAGAACGCATTCTGGTGCATGACCGTGTCCATGATGCGTTTGTGGCGCGGTTCATCGCAGCAACGCAGGCATTGCGGATCGGGGATCCGATGGATGATGCGACGGATATCGGCCCGAAGGTGTCGCTGGCCGAGTTGGAAAAGGTTGAACGCCTGACCGCTGCCGCAATTGCTGCCGGAGCAGAGCCGTTGCTGTTGGGTGGCCGCCCCGACAAGGCCCCGGTCGCCGGCGGGTTCTGGCTGACGCCGACCGTGCTGGGGGCCACAAGCGCCGACATGGCAATCATGCGGGACGAGGTGTTCGGCCCGGTGGTGCCGATCCTGCGCATCGCCGATTTCGACGAGGCTGTGGCGATCACCAACAACAGTGCATATGGTCTATCGGCCTATCTTTTCACCAATGATTTCAAGCGGATCATGCGGGCCGTGCAAGAGATATCCTTTGGCGAGATCTATCTGAACCGGATCGGTCCCGAGGCGCTGCAAGGCTATCACACCGGATATCGCAGTTCTGGTCCCGGTGGGGATGACGGGGTGCATGGTCTGGAAGCCTATCTGCGCAAGAAAACCGTCTACGCCAATTTCTCGGGACGCAAGCAGGACGGGCTGATGCCGTATGGCGGCTAGACAAATGGACGAGACACAATCCCTGACACAGGAACCAGAGTTGAGATGACACCCCCCGAAGCACAGCCGCAACCTGACACGTCCGGCATGACCGCGTCCGACCAGCCCGCTATCTGGGTTCTGGGCGAGGCTCTAGTGGATTTCGTGCCAAATCCGGTTGAGGGGGCAATCACCTATCTGCCAAAGCCGGGCGGCTCGCCCTTCAATGCGGCAAAAGCGGCGGCGCTTGCCGGGGCGCGGGTGCATTTCATTGGCGGCATTTCGACCGATTTCTTTGGCGACATGCTGTTGGCGGATTTGCAGCAGGTCGGGGTGGACACCCGCCTTGCCCCGCGCGGTGTAGCCCCCTCGACGCTGGCATTCGTGACTTTCGAAGGCGGGCAGCCGCGGTATGCGTTTTTCAACAACCTGACCTCTACCTCATTGATTGAACCGCCGCCGCTGGCAGGGGTGATGAAGCCGGGCGATATCCTGTCGATCGGGTCGATTTCGTTGATCGACCGGCCGGGGGCGGACAACATCGCCACAGCGGCATTGGCAACACCCGCCACAGCCCTGATGGCTTTTGATCCGAATGCGCGCGCCGACATGGTGACGGATTGGGCGGATTGGCGGCAGCGGATTGACCGACTGCTGGCGGTGGCCGGGCTGATCAAGCTGAGCGTCGAGGATCTGGAAGTTCTGCGGCCGGGGCTGACCGCCGCCGATTTTGCTGCCGCCCAACTTGGCATGGGTGCAAGACTGGTCATCATCACCGATGGCGGCAAGGGTGCTTGTGCGTTCAGCCGCAGCGCAGCGGTGGCGGTGGCCGCACCAGAGGTTGTGGTGCAGGATACCGTGGGGGCGGGTGACACGCTGATGGGCACGCTGCTGGCGGAATTGTGCCACCGGGGGCTGACATGTCCGCAGGCTCTTGGGGCGATTGCCGAAGGCCCGCTGCGCGACATCCTGCGGCGTGCGGTCGTGGCGGCGGCGCTGAACTGCCGGATCGCCGGGTGCAACCCTCCGACACGCGGACAGGTTGACGCCTGGCTGGCCGAAACGCCGGATGTCTGAAGGAGTGCCCCACCGGCTGGGCGGCAACACGGCGGGTCGCGCTGGGTCGATCCTGATGTCTGCCGACATGCGGGTTCGCGCAGCTTGGCTTTATTATCAGGGCGGCCAGACGCAGCAAGAAATATCCGACAAACTGGGCATCAGCCGATCAACGGTGATCAAGCTGCTGGATGAGGCGCGACGGCGCGGCGAGGTGCAGATCTGGATCAACCTGCCTGCCGAAAGCACCTTGCCGCTGGGTCACGCCCTGGAACAGGCGTTCGGCGTGGATCAGGTGACCGTGGTGCCAAATGCCGCGACCGCAACGCAAACATCGGCGGCGGTCGGGGCGGCACTGGGCCAGCATCTTTCACGCACCATTTCCGACGGGCAGACGATCGGCTTTGGCTGGGGCAGCACGCTTTCGGGCGCACTGGCATCTTTTCGCGCCGGGCAGACGCGGGGCATCCGGGTGCTGTCGCTGCTTGGTGGAGCGCCGGAAAGCCGCACGATCAACCCGGTGGAACTGGCCTGGCAGATGGCGGGTCTGCTGAATGCAGAATGTTTGCTGTTCCTGGCCCCGCTGATCGTTGACAGCCCGGACACCAAACGCCGCCTGATCGAACTTTGCGGGCTGGACCAATTGATCACGGCTGCCCACAGCATGGATATTGCTGTCATCAGTTGCGGTGCAATTGCGGCAACCGAAACGCTTCTGTCGCGCTACTATATCCCGGCCAGCGATCAGGCAGAGTTGATTGCGGCGGGGGCCACCTGTGAAACCCTGTGTCATTTCATGACCGATACCGGCGAAAGCGTGGCACATCCGCTGCATGACCGGATCATGTCGGTTGGCATCGACGCGGTCGCGCAGGCGCGTCACATCGTGCTTGCATCGGGCGGCAAGGCCAAGGCGCGTGCGATCCGGGCGACAATTCTGCGGGTCGGCTGTCACGCGCTGATCACGGACGAGGCGGCGGCACATGAATTGCTCAGGCTGGGTCCGCTTTGATGGCGGACGGGGCCGCCACAAGGCCGCGCGCGATTTCGGCACGCAAGGCACGCTGCACGGCAGAGGCGGCCTCGATCTGCGGAATATGGCCGACACCCGGCAGGGTCGGCGTGTGCAAATCAGCGGGTGGCGGTATGATGCGATCCTCGGCGCCCCACAGCACGGTGATGCCGTCCAGCCGGGGCAATGGCAGGGGGTCTTCGGCAATCAGCGCCTCGGCAATCGTGACAAGGCCTTCGCGGCGTTCGGGCCGGATCAGGGCGGCGCGGACATGATGCACCATCACCGGTGCGATATGCCTTGGGCGGGCCACCATCTGCACCAGCAGGGCCTGCGTTTCGGCTTCAGTCTGCAGTTTTGGGAACGCCCGCAAAAACGCAGGGTCGGCGCGCCTTCCGACACCCGCGGGCGCGATCAGGGCGAGAATGGAAAAACGCTCCGGTGCCTTGGCCGCAAGGTGCAACGCAACCAACCCACCCAGCGAATGACCGACCAGTTGCACCGGCCCCGCGATTTCGGCAAGGGTGGCCTGCACGGCAGCGGCCAGTGATGCCGCCCGTCCATCGCCCACAGCGTCGCTCGCATCACCATGGCCCGGCAGGTCAACCGCCCAGATGCGCGCCACATCGCCCAGCATCGGGGCCACCGCCAGCCACGACAGCCGGTCGGCCCCGAAGCCATGCACGAACACCACAGCAGGCCCGGCGTCGCCCGCCACGCGGTGCAACAGCGCCTGCATCAGACGATTTCGGCCAGCACGGCCCCCACATCGGCCAGATCGCCTTCGGCAATCACGATCCGGGCAAGGGTGCCTGCGACAGGCGCTTCGATGTCGATGGCCATCTTGGTTGTGGTGATCGTCACCAGCACATCACCGGCGGCCACAATGGCGCCCTCGGCCACCAGCCATTCGGTCACTTCCGCCTCGGCGATTTCATTGCCGAGTTGCGGCACAAGAACAGGGGTCATGGTCATGCTCCGGTTGAAGGGTGGGTCAAAGTGCGCGACGGGCAAGGTCGGTGTCATCCCAGGTCCGCACGCCCTTGCGGTTGGTGCCGCGCGAGAAGAAATCGTTCAGCACGATGTCGAGAATGTCTTCGGTCTGCGGAAAATACGTCTTTTCCATCTCGGCGCCCGGCACGATCCAGTTCGGTGCGCCCAGAACACGGGGCGCTGCCTTCAGATCGGCAAAGCCAAAGCGCGTGACATTGGCCGCCAGCGTCATGGCAAAACTGCCGCGCTCTGACGCTTCGGACACGATCAGCAGATGCCCGGTCTTTTTCACCGAAGCCAACACCGGATCATAGTCGAACGGCACCAGCGACCGTGCATCGATTACCTCTGCCTCCAGCCCGTGATGGTCGGACAGATCGGCGGCAGCGGCAATGGCGGCATAAAGCGACGGACCGATCGTCAGGATTGTCAGGTCATGGCCGGCCCGCTTGATATCGGGCTGACCCAGCGGGATGCGGTAATACTCTTGCGGCACGCCGCCGGGGTGGAAGACTTCGACCTGATCATACAGACGCTGGCTTTCGAAGATCACCACCGGATCGTCAGACGACAGCGCCTGCGCCATCAGCCCCTTGGCGTCAAAGGGCGTGGCCGGATAGGCCACCTTCAGCCCCGGAATATGGGCGACAAGCGAGGTCCAGTCCTGTGAATGCTGCGCGCCGTATTTGGACCCGACAGAGGTGCGCAGCACCATCGGCAACCGGATATAGCCGTTCGACATGGCATGCCATTTGGCCATTTGGTTGAAAATCTCGTCGCCGGCCCGGCCGATGAAGTCGCCGTACATCAGTTCGACCAGCGACCGCCCCCCAGCCATCGCGTGTCCGACAGCCGTGGCGACGATGGCAGCCTCGGAAATCGGCGCGTTGAACAGGCGATGATAGGGCAGAATGTCCGACAGGCCGCGATAGACACCAAAGGCCCCGCCCCATTCGCGGCATTCCTCGCCATAGGCAATCAGCCGTTCGTCCATCGTCATGTGGTGCAGGATCGCCTCGGTCAACCCGTCGCGCAGGGTGATCGCGCGCAGGGGGACGATGGCTGCTCCGGCCTCGTCGCGCCCGAAACGGGACTTGCGGCCAAGGCCGCGCAGGGCGGCCGAAGTTGTGGGGTCCGCCAGCAACGGCGCGGGAGTTGCCGGCACCGGGATGACATGATCGCTGAACATCAGCCTGCCGATCAGCGTCGGGTCGGCGGCCACATCCACCGGTGGCGAAATCGCAGGATCCACTGCCGCGCGCGTGACGGCGGCGATCTGGTCGCCGACTGCCGCCCGCATCTGTTCCACCTCGTCCAGCGTCATCACGCCATGGGCAATCAGTTGCGCTGCATATTTGCCTATGGCGTCATGCGCCTCCCAAAGCTTGATTTCTTCGCGCGAACGGTAGGCGTTGGCATCGGTCGTCGAATGGCCCGAAATCCGGTAGCACTCCACATCAAGCAAGGCAGGCCCCTGCCCCTGCACCAGCAGCGCCCTTTTGCGCGACACGGCATCAGCCACGGCCAGCGGGTTGGTGCCATCGACCGTTTCCGCATGCATCTGGGCTGGGTTGATCGCAGCGCCGATCCGGCTGAGACGATCCCAGCCCATGGTTTCGCCGCGGGTCTGCCCACCCATCGCATAGAAATTGTTGGTGAAAAAGAACAAGACCGGCAGGCCGCCCTGCGCCGCGCTGTCCCACAGCCGGTCATATTGTGCCATGGCTGCGAAATTCATCGCCTCCCATACAGGACCACATCCGGTGGCACCGTCACCGGCATTTGCCACGCAGATACCGCCCTCGCGCGACAGCTTCTTGCGCAGTGCCGCCCCGGTCGCAATTCCGGCCGAGGCGCCGACAATGGCATTATTCGGATAGGCGCCGAACGGGGTGAAAAAGGCATGCATGCTGCCCCCCATCCCGCCGTTAAAACCATTGGCCCGCATCAGGATTTCCGCCAGCAGGCCAAGCAGCAGAAAGTTCTCGGCCAGATCTTTGCCGCTGCCCCCGACGGCGCGCGCGGCGCTGTCGCGCAGGCGGCCTTGTTCGTGATCGGCCATCATCCGCTCCACCGCATCAAGCGGCAGCTTGGCGATGGCGGACAACCCCTTGGCGATAAACTCGCCATGGCTGCGGTGAGAGCCAAAGATGTGGTCTTCGGGACCAAGCGCCAGCGCCGCCCCGACCGCCACCGCCTCTTGCCCGATCGATAGATGCGCCGGCCCCTTGTAGTTCAGGCTTATGTCCCGATACGCGCCGGTCGCCTTGAAGGCGGCGAGCATCGTTTCGAACTCGCGGACCAGCAGCATGTGGCGCAACACATCGCGCAAGGTCGCATCACCACGCAGCAGCCGTTCGGTGGCAAAGGCGGTTGCATAGGCATGAACCGCTATCGGTTGGAATGTCACGCTTGAAGGCCGCAACACGACGCTCGGGTCAACCATGATTTCTTTCGGCATGCCCAAGGCTCCTTTTTTGCTTGTTCGACCTCATGCGCGGTAAAGCAACATTTGTCAAACCGAATACGCAAAAGTTACTTTCGACAGCCCGTCCCGTCCTCCAACACCAAAGATCTCAGGCTGCCTGCCAGACCGGTCAGCGCATCCGAGCGCCGGTCGTGGCGTCAAACACGAATGCAGAGGCCGGGCTTGCATCAATGCCCACCGGATCGCCGGGTTGGCCGGCAAAATCCTTTGTGGCCTTGACCGCAATCATCTGGCCTTCGACTTCGCAGGTGATCAGGGTGTGATCTCCGATCAACTCGTTGGTATAGATCGCTCCACGGATCGGCGCGCCGGCGATTGGCACCACGCGGGCATCTTCGGGCCGCAACCCGAGCATCGCCGCCCCGACGCTATAGTTCAGCGCCGTCCCAAGCTGCCCGCCGGGCATCTCGAACCGCCCGTCCTTCAGACTGCCTTTCAGAAAATTCATCGGCGGAGAGCCAATGAACCCGGCAACGAACAGATTTGCCGGGTCGTTATAGATGTTGCGCGGTGTATCCAGTTGCTGAAGCACACCTTTTTCCAGAATGGCCACCCGGTGGGCAAGGGTCATTGCCTCGACCTGATCATGGGTCACATAGATCGTCGTGATGCCGAAGCTGTGCTGCATGTGCTTCAGTTCGGATCGCATGTGCCCGCGCAGCTTGGCATCAAGGTTCGAGAGCGGTTCGTCCATCAGAAACACCGACGGGCGGCGCACGATGGCGCGGGCCAGCGCCACGCGCTGTCGTTGCCCGCCCGAAAGCTGGCGCGGATAGCGGTCAAGCAGGGCGTCGAGTTCCACCTGCCGCGCCGCATCCTTGACCGCGGCTTCGATCGCACCGGCCGCCTCGCCGCGCACCTTCAGCGGGAAGCCGATATTCTCGCCCACTGTCTTGTGCGGATAAAGCGCGTAAGACTGGAACACCATCGCGACATCGCGGTACTTCGGCAGCACTTCGGTCACGTCCCGACCCGCGATCCGGACCCGCCCGGAACTTGCGGTTTCAAGCCCGGCGAGAATGCGAAGGGCCGTGGTCTTGCCGGATCCCGAGGCCCCCAACAGCACAAGGAATTCGCCGGGCTGCACGGAAAGGCTCAGTTCTTCAAGCACCTTCACGGTACCGAAAGACTTGGCAACCTTGTCGAACACAACCGGCACGCGCGTGTCATTCTGCATCACTTGTCGTCAGCCTTTCACGGCGCCGGTCAGGACGCCTTTTGCAATAAAACGTTGCAGCAACACGGCCATCAGGACCACGGGTACGATCATCACCACGATCACCACGCACATCGTCCACCACAGGATCCCCCGATCACCGGCATTCATGGCGGCCACCAGGATCGGCATGGTCTGTGCCTGCGAGGTAGAGAGGAACACGGCCAGAAGGTATTCATTCCAGCACAGGATCATCGTCAACAATGTGGTTGCGGCAAGACCCGGCCGGGTCAGCGGCAGCACGATGTCCCAGAAGATGAACAGCCGGCTTGCACCGTCAAGTTGCGCGCTTTCCTCCAGTTCCTGCGGGATGCCCGCAAAGAAATCATGCATCAGCCAGACCACGATGGGCAGGTTGGTGACGGCATAGGCGATGATCAGCCCGATGTGGGTATCCACCAGACCCATCGACTGAAACATCATGTAAACCGGGATGATCACCACGATGGCGGGCAGGATACGCTGCGAGATCATCCAGAACAGGATATCGCCATTGCCCAGCCGCCGGATGAAAAAGCGCGACAGCGCCCGCACCAGAAGGACGAACAACGCAAAGGCCACGGCAAACACGATCTTCCAGTCGAGCCCCGACAGGGTCGTCACCGCGACACTGCCAAGCAGCACCACGACAAACACCATGATCGAGCCGAACTTCGGCTTGTACTGGATGCGGGCCAAGCCGTAGGCCGCCATCGACCCGATGGTCACTGCCAACGCGGTGGCCCCGACGGCAATGACCACCGAATTGATGAAGGCGCGCAGCGTATCTTCCCAATCCTTGATGATCAGATCGTTCCAGGCGTGCAGGCTTGGCTGAAAGTCGACGAAAGGCAGATAGAACGGCCCCTCGCTGACGGATTGCGGCAATTTGAACGAGGTGATGAACACCCAGTAAAGTGGAAAGACCACAAAGGCCGTCCAGATCGCCAGCACCAGATAGACCAAGATTGCGGTGCCGGGGGCCATCCGACCAACCGAGGGTGGCTCGAACAGCCGCTGCGCGAGACCGCGCATCGGCAAGGGGCGAAGCGGAGAGGTGTCGCTCATGCGCCCTGTTCCTTGCGTATGTGCTTTAGCACGACGAAATTGAAGAACGAGGCGCAAAGCACGACCGTCAGGAACAGCAGCAGATAGGCCACCGCCGCCGAACTGCCGAAATCATTCGACCTCCAGGCGAACAGCGCTTGCAGCGTCATCGA
Organism: Rhodobacterales bacterium; assembly: GCA_031408575.1. Lineage (GTDB taxonomy): Bacteria > Pseudomonadota > Alphaproteobacteria > Rhodobacterales > Rhodobacteraceae > Aliitabrizicola. The sequence continues at coordinate 6,005 of JANNWS010000075.1, read as the reverse complement.
TTCCGTCGCGATCCCCGGCCCTCCCGATGTCATGATATTGGGCAGGTCAACGATCTTGAACGCCTCGATTGAACGGATCAGCAGTACGGTTGCGGCCACCGGGATGATGGCGGGCCAAGTGATCTCACGGAAGATCTGGCTGGCGGATGCGCCATCGACCTGTGCCGCCTCGACATGATCGCGCGGCACGTTTTCAAGCGCTGCAAGCATCACGATGAAGATGAAGGGGATCCATTGCCAACTATCGCCGATGATGATGAAAATCCGCGCAGTCCAAGGGTCTGACGCCCAAGCGAAAGTGCCCAGTCCAACCCATTTCCAGACCGGCGCAAACGGGCCGACCGTAGGGTCGGCCACCATGCGAAACGCATATCCTACGCCCAGCGGTGTGATCATCATCGGGATGAAGAACACCACCCGAAAGAAATTCTTTCCCGCGATCTGCTGCGAACACAGGATGGCCAGCCCAAGGCCGATGCCGAATTGCACGGCAATGCCGACAACCACATAGAACATAGTGGTGCCAAGCGTACCCCACTGGTTGCCACTGAGTGTGGTACCCGCCAGCACGACCGCCAGACCAATCAGCGCCGAAATCGTGATGAGGCGCCCGATAAAGCCGATCACGCCAAACCCCGCCTGCCACTGGCGCCACAGCCAGCGCGCGCACCATACAGAGGTCGCGATGATCAGCACCCAGCCGATCACGCTCATCTCGGTGAAGCGGCCAAGAAAGTGAATCTGGTCATTGCCGAAGAACAGCTTGGTGAAATTCTGCAGCCCGACGAAGCGGAACTTGAACCCGTCTGCCGACAGGCGCACGCGCGAGACCGCGATCACCAGCGATGCGATTGTGGGAAAGATTGAAAACAGCAGGATCAGGATAACCGCGGGCGCAATGAACAACCGCCCCGAATGCTGGTCCAGCCATTCGTTGAACTGATTTCGTCGTGAAACCACGACCGGAGAGGCTCTCCCCGGTCGTGTCAGGACATGTTGTGAGTCTATGCTCATGAACTGGCGCAGATCACTTGTTGGTCGCGCCAAGCGACTTGGTATAAAGGCCAAGCTGGCTTTCGCGACCAAAGTCTTCGGTCACTTCTTCCCAGCCGGTTTCGATATTTGCCAGTGCCTCGTCCACGGTGATCTCACCCGCAAGATAGCGTGCCAGTTCGGTGTCGAGGATGACGCCGCTATACTGCTGTGCGCCGGGGATACGCAGGTCCGACGACATGTTCGGGTTGTTGAGCGAAGCCTTGATGGCACCAAGATAGTTGACGGCAGCCATTTCGCTGAAGCCCGCATCGACCCAGAGCTTGGTGTCGTCCAGTTGCGAGTTGCGATACGGGTTGTAGCCGGTCCAGCCAATTGTCACATCGACGTTCGATTGCGCTGCCTGGTTCATGTAGGACAGGAACCCGTAAGCCGCGTCCTTGACCTTCTGATCAGAGCCGGCGCTGATCACCCCGGCCCAGCCACCAAAGGCACCGAAGGGCGAATGGTTCACGCCGTTGATCGCATTCGGGCAGGTCGTGGCATCGCAGGCCACCATTGCACCGGTTGCCTGGTCAAGCACCGAAGTCCAGCCGGGGTTCATGACGGCAAACATCTTGTCCTTGATCGCTGTCGCATCGTCGGCAATCGACAGCGGGCCGATATCGCCCCAGTCAATGGTCTGCGCGCAGCGCCCGGCCTTCACCAGCGCGCGGGTATCACCAACGTCTTGGTTCATCTCGTCCGGCGGGCCGAACTCGCCCGTTGCCTTGTAAAGCTCGAACGCGGCTTTCCACGCGGCGTTGTTGATCTTGGGTTTCATCGTGGTCAGATCAAAGAACAACCCTTCAGCCGTACCACCCGACTGGACGGCACCGGCAGCCACGGTCGAGATCGCGAAGTAGGACTGGGCATTGCGCTTTTTGAAGATGCACGAGCCAAAGTCCGGCTCGCCGTCGCCGTTCATGTCCTGACCGTTCACCGCCTTGGCATTGGCCAGATATTCTTCCCATGTGTCAGGCGCTGTCAGACCGGCGGCAGTCAGCACGTCATCGCGATAATACACCATCTGGAAGTCGCCATCGACGGTGATCAGTTTGGTCGCGCCGCCGATCTTCTGGTTCACTTCGCGGAAATAGGGCGCAATGTCATCGACATTGATCAGCGGGTCGGCCGCCACGTAGGCGCTCAGATCCTCGATCAGACCCGAGGCATCCAGTTCTACCGCCCAGCCGGCGGCGATCACGCCGACGTCGATGGAATTGGTGCCGGTGGACCAGTCGGTCTGAACCTTCTGGAACAGTTCCGCGAACGGTACTTCGTTCACGACGATCTTTGCGCCGGTCATGGCCTCGAATTCCACTCCGCGCTCGGCGAGGCGACGGGCGATGACTTCGCCCGGACGGGTCATGACATTGACGGTGACGCCTTCAAACGGCTTGTCCTGCGCATAGACAAGACTGCTGCCTGCCATGGTCAACGCACAAAGTGCGCCCGCCAGCAGCGGGGTGGTTTTGATCATTTTTTCTCTCTCCCTGTGGATTGCCGGTTCTACGAACCAACAGTGCGAGCATAAAAACACATTTGCTTCATTGGTCAACCAAGTGTCGCACGAGCGGGCCCTTTGGCGCAAAATTTGTTTTGCAAGCGGCTGCACGACCCCGCCGATCCGAACTGTCAAATGAGCTTCGAAGTCATCATTTGCGCGTCGCGCTGGACTGGTTTCATTCGCATGCACGCTTGGCTTGTTTGCCGCGATGGTTCGCGTTCGGATGCGCGAGGGCTTGAATGCCCACCGGGTCTGACGGATGTCATCTTCTGGCCTCAGCGATAGGCATTGTTGCGCATGAGGTCATGACAGACCCTTTCCCCTTCGGCGTCAGGCCACGCGAACGATCTCGGCAGTTCCAAGGGCCGAGAAGCTATTCATCATTGCGATGCGGATCCGGATTTCGGCGGTTTGTCGGTCTGGGTCTTTCGCTTCGATATGTACGCCAAAGGACTTGAGGTCGAGCAGATTAAGCGCCACAGGTCCGAGCGAACCTGCGAGGGCATCTTCGCTTCGATCCGGCTGAGTGTGTGGTATCCCGTCCAGTGTTTCCACAATGCCTTGCGATAGGGCCGGATGGCGCGCCGATACGGGATCTGGACCGCCAGTGTCTTCTGCCGCCGGTACAAGGTCGTAGTCTGGCTCAGGCCCGTCCAGGTTTGCCAACTTCAGCAATCCGGCTGCCGTCCCGGTCTTTTGCCGCAACGGCAGCTTGAACCACCCGTGGCTCCGCCCATTCAGGGCTGAAATGATCCCCCGGATCATGTCCGGGACGCCCTTCACCCTTGATCGCCAGGCAGACCTGGTTCGCCGCATTCGAGAACACCGCAGGGCGACCCGAGTTGCCGTCAGGCGGCGCGAGCCGGGTCAGGTCCTTGTCCAGCCAGATCAACAGTGACCCGCACTTGCGCAGCGCCGCCGTGTAGCTGGACCAGTGCGTCGTGCAGCAGCGGGCAGCGGGCAGCGAATGGCTTGCTCATGCACCCCGTCTAACCGCTTGGATTCGGATGTGAATCCTTGACTGTAAGAGTTCTGCAACAACGCCAATACACACGCGACACAACCACTCAGCCCCTACCCCCGCGCCGACGCACCATCGGGCCGACCTGCCAGCCCCACATCGGCCCAGGTCAGTTGTGTGTTGCGCGTGACCGCGCGGGTCAGCGCCCGCCCCACCACCAGATCGAAGTCATAGCCCGCAATCTGCCCCGACCCCGGCCGGCGCGCCCAGATGTCGGCCTCGGCAATCACATGCCCCGCCGCCAGATCGCGGTCCGCCACCACCGAGGACCGGGCAAACCGGTAAACCGGTTCTTCGGCCGCCGTCCGCCGCTTGGGGTTATGCAGTGCCGTATGGATCTCGCGGCTGCGGTCGATAAGGAACCGCAACTCGGCAGGGTCCATCGAGTTGATGATATCCGGCCCCACCCGGTACCGCGTGTCGGTATAGTGCCGCTCCAGAATGCAGGCCCCCAGCGCCACCGACGCCAGCGCCATTTCCGGCCCGATGGAATGGTCGGAAAACCCGATGACCGCCCTCGGAAACGCCGCCCTCAGATCGCTTACCCCCTGCAAGCTGACAATCTCGGGAGGCGAAGGGTATAGGTTGGTGCATTCCAGCAGCGCATATTCCACCCCCGACGCATCGAGGATCGCCACAGACTCCCGCAAAGTCTCGATGCTCTGCATACCAGTGGACAGGATAACCGGCAGGCCTTTCCGCGCGATGTGCCGGATCAGTGGCAGATTGTCGGCCTCACCCGAGCCGATCTTGAAGGCCGGAACGCCGATTTCGGCCAGAAAATCGGCCGCTTTCCGGCTGAACGGGGTCGAGAGATAAATCATCCCCAACCCTTCCGTGTAGTCTTTCAGTGCCACCTCATTCGCGGCGCTCAGCGCACAGCGCGCCATCACCTCCCAAATCGACACATCGGCATTCGGCGGAAAGATCTGCTTTGCCTCATCCGTCATCTCGTCGTCCAGAAAATGCGTCTGGTGCTTGACGCATTCGCAGCCCGAAAGATGGGCAAGGCGCACCATCTCTTTCGCCACGTCCAGCGATCCGCCATGGTTGATCCCGATCTCGGCAATCACCAGCGGCGGATGGGCCGGTCCGATCTGACGGTGGGCGATCTTCATGGGGTGTCTCTCCGTTGGAAGGCTTTCATTTAGCCGCGACAGACGCGGCGATGCAACGCCCCTTGCCCGCCCGAAGTCGATGCGCGCGCTTGACCAGCTTTGATGGCCACAGCCGTGCCCCGAACGGTGCGACGGCAAGACCGGATACGATGGCCCGGTTGGTCAAGCCCGCAAAACAGGCTCTGGTTTCGGCACCGGCCCGCCGCTTCGGCCAATTGCCGCCGGCAGCATGGCAGCCGACAGCCCCTATCCGGAACAAAGGAAGAATAAAGTCGTTTACCATTGTCGCACTTATGGCGGCAATGGAGGAAGAAGATGAAAGACACGCGCAATATTTTCGGCAGCGCCGCGCTTGCTTGCCTCGCGGCCCTGTCCGGAACCTCAGCTTTGGCGGCGACGCTGTCGTTCGATGGTCCGAACGTCGATCCCTATGTCGAAGACGGCTTCGCGGTTGATCCTGCGCGGATCGTCAATGGCAACTGTGACAGTTTGTCAGGCCGACCCTGCTTGGCGCTCAACGACAACGAGACTAGCACCGTAACGACATTGGATAGCAGTGCGTTCGCAGTCTCGTCGTTCTGGTTCCAGCTGCTGGGCCAAGGCACCGACAACACGCTGACGGTGACAAGCTCGGCTGGCGGAACGCTCTCGTTGCCGGTCTCGACGTATGACCATAATGACGGGGGTCAGGTCTTTGACTTTACCTCGCTGTCGGATTACGGGACGGCGTGGAGCAACCTTGTCTCGCTGACCTTCAGCACATCGGAGGGTGGCAACGTCAGAATCGACGATCTTGAGTTGACTGGCGGGGGCGTCGCGCCGGTTCCGGTCCCGGCGGCTGGACTTTTGCTGCTTACGGCGATTGGCGGGATTTCCGTGCTGCGTCGCCGGAAATCCTGACACTGACTGGGGCACGGCGGCGCAAGTCGCCGAGCCTTTGTGAAAGATTGTCAATACGTTGCGAGATGGTGGGAGATAAGGGATTTGAACCCCTGACATCTTCGATGTGAACGAAGCGCTCTACCACTGAGCTAATCTCCCGGTGGGCGGGGGTTTAGCGTCAGTCCTCCGCGTCCGCAAGACCCTGTTTCGCGCCCTTGCGGGCCGCCTTGCGCGCCGCCTGCTGATCGCCGCCCTGCTTCAGCTTGACCATCATCATGGTGCCGCCGTCGGTATCACGGCTGCGGTTGACCTTGGCCTTGCCGAACGGCGGCAGGTTCAGTTCCTCTCCCTTGGCCAGCGCATCGCCCAGCACCTTGAGCGTATGCTCGACAATCTCTTTCACCTGCTTGCGCTTGGCCCCCGAGGCGGCAACGACCCGCTC
>JANNWS010000074.1:0-2055 GCA_031408575.1 Rhodobacterales bacterium | reverse complement strand
TGACACCCGCACAGGCACCCGGTTGAGCAACACAGAAAACCCTGCAAGCTCGCCCGGCTTTTCCACGCGGCCATGCAGCTTCAAGTACCAGTTTGCGGTTTCCAGCGTCTCACTCAGATCGCCCCGCGACAGCATCATCGGGCAGATGATCCGGTGCGCTGCGACCGCCAGAACGTCTTGCGCTTCAGATCCACCGCCGAAGGTGTCGATCAGGATGAGATGCTCTTGATCGGGTTGCTCGTAGATTTGCCCGACGGCTTCTGCCACCCGGTGCGCATCCAGCGTGTGGATCACTTCAACCAAGGGAGACCAGTTGCCTGCCTCCTTTCCCGCCTGCATCCACTTGAGGCAGGATTTTGAGGCATCGGTATCGAAGATCGTCACCGTTTCGCCTTTTGCAGCCGCAGCCGAAGCCAAGGCGCGACAGAGGGTGCTCTTGCCCGATCCCCCCTTGCGGTTCATCACCAGCACAACACGTATCCCGTAACCCATACCACCTTCCTCACTTCGCCGATCGCGTTTCCCACAATGCGGATCGCGCAATTCTTTTATCTTAACTCACATCGCTTTAATCTGAACGCCCACTGCGGATATCAGAAACTGGCTCGCGCAAATCTTATTGCGCAAGGCGTATCTCTTTAATCATTTGTCTGATTACTGGATGCGTATGTCTTTTATCTGATCGCGCAATGCGTGTATCACAAGACGGAACCCCGAACACACATCCCTGATGCCACAAGACGCATCCCATACTTCCTTTCTCCGGACCCTGAACACTGAACGACAGGCTCCGCACGGTAACAAAAACAGGGCTTTATGCCCTTAGTCTCAAGGAAAGTCCACCTCTGGCCACCTGGCTGGGGGTGCACTGTCCCTGTCTTGCCTTGTGCGTTCAGCGATCAGCGAAACGCATTCGGTGGCGGGGGAGTTACCCAAGGTCCGCACAATCTGCAAGAGCATAAATCGCGCTTAGATTGCACTTGAAAGGGAGGTGAAGGAAGGGATAGGAAGAGTGGCAGGAAATGCGATGTGTCTACAAATAATCGGTGGCAGAAGTTGGCGGTAAAATCAGAAATACGCAAAACGAGACTTAAGTTGCAATCCAGTGTTTCTGACCAAACCGGCAATGACGTTTCTGATTCTGCAGCGCAGCAAGCGATCGGACGCGGGCGGCCTCGTGCAGACGACAAGGGCCAGGTGGTGAGCTGCCGTTTGCCTGCCGAAGAGCTCCACGCCTTCGATGCGCTCTGCACCCAGCTTGGCGCGAAATCCCGCTCGGACGGGGTGCGGTCGGTGGTTCGGATGGCCTCAGGTTTCCTCGAGTTCAGCCGGGAGGACAGCGCCAAGCTGGAGGAAATCCGCTACGAGTTGGGCAAGATCGGCACCAACGTGAACCAGATTGCCCTGGCTGCGAACCGGGGGCGGGCCCCAATGGTCAAGGCGCAGTGGGCATCTGTGGATGAGTTGCGGCGGTCTCTGCCAATGGTGGCGAGGGCGTTGAGTCAGATCATCGCCGAACGCCGGCGTCAGGGCATGGCTCTGTTCCGGAAATTCGCCGAATCTCAGGAGGGAGCGCGCCATGGTTAAGCTTGGGGCGTGTCCCATTGGGGTTGCAGAGGCGGTTCTGGGAGAGATCAACTTCCTGCGGCCCCAGCAGGGCAGGGTGAAGGCCGGCGGCTCGCCTTCGCCCAAGCGTGGGTTCAGCTTCTCTACCCGGGCCAGTCAGCTGTGGCGGTTTTCGCTCGGATCTAACGCGGCGGTGCTGAAGAAGATCGGCAAGGGTGGGACGGCGAACGCCAAAGAGCTGGCCGCCCAGATGGACTATCTCTTCTCGAAGTCGGCTTCGATCTTCGGCAATGGGGTCGTGCTGGATGCTGACGCCAAGGGGCTGACCAAGGCCGAGCGCAACGACATCGTCGGCGACTGGGTCGAGGATTGGCGCGGATCGCCGAAGAACGGCCACACCACCCATCTGCTCATGAGCTTCCCGTCCCACGTGCGACCAGAGAAGGCAAAGCTGATTGCCGAGACCTGGGCTTTCGAGATGTTCCAGTC
>JANNWS010000073.1:0-10972 GCA_031408575.1 Rhodobacterales bacterium | reverse complement strand
ATCGCTTGCGTATCTGCCGCCGCTGCGCTCATACTGCGGGCGGGTGAGTTCAGTCCAGGCCATCGAATACTCCGTTCAGTGTTGCAACCGAACAGAACCACAACCGGCTGAATTCACTCAACTAGTTTCGGATCAGACACTTAGGGCGCGCGCCTTTGCGGACGCGCGCCCGTGGCAATCAGAGCGTGGGATAGATCGGGAAGCGGGCGCACAGCGCCGAAACCTCGGCCTTCACCTTTGCTTCGACAGCCCCGTTGCCGTCTTCGCCATGGGCTGCAAGCCCGTCAACCACCTGAACGATCCAGTCGCCGATCTGGCGGAACTCAGCCTCGGCAAAGCCCCGCGTGGTGCCTGCCGGCGTGCCAAGGCGGATGCCGCTGGTGATGGTGGGCTTTTCGGTATCAAACGGGATGCCGTTCTTGTTGCAGGTGATATGCGCCCGACCCAACGCCTTTTCGGTCGCATTCCCCTTGACGCCCTTGGGCCGCAGATCGACCAGCATCAGATGCGTATCGGTGCCGCCGGTGACAGTCCCAAGCCCGCCTTGCATCAACTGATCCGCCAGCGCCTGCGCGTTGCGGATCACCTGCGCCTGATAGGCCTTGAAATCAGGGCGCAGCGCCTCGCCGAACGCCACGGCCTTGGCGGCGATCACATGCATCAGGGGGCCGCCCTGAATGCCGGGGAAAATCGCCGAATTGACCTTTTTTGCAATCGACTCGTCATTCGTCAGGATCATGCCGCCCCGCGGGCCTCGCAGGGTCTTGTGCGTGGTGGTCGTGGCCACATGGGCATGCGGGAAGGGTGACGGGTAAAGACCCGCCGCAACCAGACCTGCGAAATGCGCCATGTCGACCAGAAGGTAGGCACCCACCATATCGGCAATCGCGCGCATCCGGGGAAAGTCGAGTATACGGGGAATGGCCGAGCCACCAGCGATGATCATGGCGGGCTTGTGCTCCAGCGCCAGCGTCTCGATCTGGTCATAGTCGGGCAGCAGCGTGTCCTGGCGCACGCCGTATTGCACCGCGTTGAACCACTTGCCCGACTGGTTGGGGGCCGCGCCATGGGTCAGGTGACCACCCGCATCCAGGCTCATTCCCAGAATGGTGTCGCCGGGCTTGATCAGCGCCTGGAACACGCCCTGGTTGGCCTGACTGCCCGAGTTCGGCTGCACATTGGCAAAGGCCACACCGAACAAGGCACAGGCCCGCTCGATCGCCAGATTTTCCGCCACATCGACGAACTGGCAGCCACCGTAGTACCGCTTGCCCGGATAGCCTTCTGCGTACTTGTTCGTCATCACACCGCCTTGCGCCTCCATCACGGCGCGGCTGACGATGTTTTCGGAGGCGATCAACTCGATCTCGTCGCGCTGGCGACCCAGCTCGTCTGTCATGGCTGCGAAAAGGGCGGCGTCACGGGTGGCAAGGGATTCGGTGAAGAAACCGGCGTCGCGGTGCGGGGCGTTCATGGGCGGCTCCTGTCAGATCGATGTTAAGTGACCATCTAGAGCATGGGGATGCATTCAGAAAGGGTGGAAAGCGACGCAGCCGGGTCGTGGTGCGAAATCGGGGTGTGGACTGGAAACCGCCGCGCTGGACCGGAAAACCGGGATGCGGGCTTGAGTTTGCCGTGCGGCCCCGCCAAGACTGTTCGCTTAAACGGAGGACTGGCATGGTGCAGCGTCGGATCGGTTTCACCGCCAGCCCCACGCCCGAGGCGCAGGCAGCGTTCGCCATGCTGACGGCGGCGCATGGAAACTGCGCTCTGGACGACGCACAGGTGATCGTGGCGCTGGGGGGCGATGGGTTCATGTTGCAGACGCTGCATGAAGCCACGTCGCGCGATGTGCCGGTTTACGGCATGAACTGCGGCACGGTCGGATTTCTGATGAACGCCTTTTCAACCGACGATCTGCCGGGGCGGCTTGCGGCGGCGGGCGAAGAGGTGATGAACCCTCTGGCGATGCGGGCCGAAACCGTGGACGGGCGGGTTGAGGAAAAGCTGGCGATCAATGAGGTGTCGCTGCTGCGCGCGGGGCCGCAGGCAGCCAAGCTGCGGATCAGTGTCGATGGCAAGGTGCGGCTGGCGGAACTGGTCTGTGACGGGGCGTTGCTTTGTACCCCGGCCGGATCGACCGCCTACAATTATTCGGCCCACGGGCCGATCCTGCCGATCGGGTCGGATGTGCTGGCGCTGACCGCGATGGCGGCTTTCCGGCCCCGCCGCTGGCGCGGGGCTTTGTTACCGAAATCGGCGGTGGTGCGGTTCGACGTGCTGGAGCCCGCCAAGCGCCCGGTCATGGCCGATGCCGACAGCCGGTCGGTGCGCGATGTGCTGTCGGTCGAGATCAGGTCAGAGCCGCGCGTGCGGCACCGGATCTTGTTCGACGAGGGTCATGGGCTGGATGAACGGCTGATCCGCGAGCAGTTCGTCTGACGGGTGGTGTGGCGGGCGGAACGGGGGCTGTCCGCCTCCAAGGCGCAACGCGCCTTTCCCCGAGGATATTTATGCAAAGATGAATGCATCTTTCAGTCGACCGGGTCGAGCGGCGTAAGCCAGCCGTCGCGCTTGCGGTAAAGCGTGGAGGGTGAGACGTCGAGCACGCGTGCGGCCTTTGGGACAGACCCGCCGAAGCGGGCGATCGTTGCCTCGATTACCATCTGCTCGATCTCGGCCAGGGTGCGTCCAACCAGTTGATCGAGTGTCGGGCCAGTTGGACCGGGGATTGCTTGGGTGGCAGAAAGCGGCAGGGCAGCGGCCTGCACAAGCTCCTGCGGCAGCATGTCAAGCGTGACGCGGCCGCCGTCATTCAGCACGACCACGTTGCGGATCACGTTCAGAAGCTGGCGCACGTTGCCGGGCCAGGGCAGCCCCAGAAAAAGTGCGCGCACCGCATCATCCAGCCCGTCGAACCGGCGATCTTCTTCGGCGGAAAAGCGGGCAAGAGCCGCCTCGGCGATCTCGATCACGTCGATGGTGCGATCGCGCAGGGGGGGCATGTGGATCGGCACGACATAAAGGCGGTAATACAGATCTTCTCGGAACTGCCCGCGCCGCACAGCATCCATCGGGTCGCGGTTGGTGGCGCAGATGATGCGGACGTTGACTTTTTTTGGCCGCGTCGCCCCGACCGGCTGCACCATTGAGGTTTGCAAAAAGCGCAGCAGCTTGGTCTGCAGCCCGATATCCATCTCGCAGACTTCATCAAGAAACAGCGTGCCGCCATCGGCGGCTGCCGCAGCCCCCGGCTTGTCGGAAATTGCCCCGGTGAATGAGCCTTTCATGTGGCCGAACACTTCGGATTCCAGCAGGTCGGGTGGGATGGCCCCGCAGTTCAGTGCTATGAACGGGCCGGACGCACGGGCAGAGCCATCATGCACGGCCTGGGCGCAGAGTTCCTTGCCGGTGCCGCTTTCGCCGGTGATGAACACGGTCGCCATCGACGGCGAGACAGAGCGGATCTTTGAATAGACGCGCTGCATCGCCTCGGATGACCCGAGGAAAAGTCCGCCGGGGGGCAGCGCCGCACCATTGGGTGCCGGGGCCGGTTTGCGGCGCGGCGGATTGGCCGCGTTTTCAACGACGCTGAGAAAGCGCGCCTCGTCAAACGGCTTCACCAGAAAATCATGCGCGCCGGCCCGCATCGCCTCGACCGCCTGATTGATCGAGCCGTTGGCGGTCATCACGATCATCCGTGTGTCGGGGCGCTGGCGCAGCATTTCCTGCATCAGATCAAGCCCGTCGCCATCGGGCAGCATCAGGTCCAGCAACACGACAGGCGGGTGATTTTCGGCAAATGCCGCGCGTCCTTCAGCGACGCTGCCCGCAACCCGAACGCGGTGCCCGGCGCGGGTCAGGGCAGACCGGTACACCATTTGCAACGACGAGGCATCCTCGATCAGCAGCACCGGCGGGACGGCACGCGAAGTCATGCGCCGCATCCTTGCGGGCGTGGCGTGGCGTGGTGCGTGGCGGTCTGCAGCTGTTGCATTCTGCGCCCAGACTACTCGAGTGCTGCGGCGCGTCCAACCGTGATTTTGGCGCAGCCCGTCAGCCGTAATGCGCGACCGGCGTTCCCGCCAGCGCCGACATGTTCAAGAGGCCGCGCGCCGTGATCGACGGCGTGACGATATGGGCGCGGTTGCCCATGCCCATCAGAATCGGGCCCACTTCCAGCCCGCCTGCCTTCATCTTCAGGATGTTGCGCACGCCCGATGCGGCATCAGCATTGGCAAAGACCAGCACATTGGCGGCCCCTTCAAATCGCGAACCCGGAAAGATGCGGTCGCGGATCGACTGGTCGAGGGCGGCGTCGATGTGCATTTCGCCCTCATAGGCAAAGTCAGGCTCGCGCTGGTCCAGCAGGTCAAGCGCATCGCGCATCCGGTTACCGGTGGAACATTCCAGATTGCCGAATTGCGAATGAGAACAGAGCGCGACCTTTGGGGTCACACCAAAGCGGCGCACATGGCGCGCGGCACCCAGCACCGTTTCCATGATCTGCTGCGGTGTCGGTTCGGGATGCACATGCGTATCGGCGATGAACAGCGGGCCATCCTCAAGGATCATCAGACTGAGCGCGGCAACCGGGTGGCAGCCGTCGCGCGCCAAAATCTGGCGGACATAGTTCAGGTGCCACAGATACTGCCCGAAGGTGCCGCAGATCATGCTGTCGGCCTCGCCCCGATGCACCATCACGGCGGCGATTGCGGTGGTGTTGGTCCGCATCACCGCGCGGGCGATGTCGGGCGTGACCCCGCGTCGGGCCATCAATTCGTGATACGTCCCCCAATAATCACGGTAGCGCGGGTCGTTTTCCGGGTTCACCAGATGGAAATCCCGGTCGGGCCGGATCGGCAGTCCGGCGCGTTCACAGCGGCTGGTCACGACATCGGGGCGACCGATCAGGATCGGCACGTCGGTGGTATCCTCCATCAGCGCATAAGCGGCGCGCAGTACACGCTCGTCTTCGCCCTCGGCAAAGACAATTTTGCGCGCAGCGGTGGCCGACGCCTCGAATATCGGGCGCATGATGAGCGCCGAACGAAACACCGACCCGTCAAGCTTGCGCCGGTAGCCGGGCAGGTCAGCAATCGGGCGGGTCGCGACCCCGGTTTCCATCGCGGCTTTGGCGACGGCATGGGCGACAACGCCCATCAGACGCGGATCGAAAGGTTTCGGGATCAGATAGTCGGCCCCGAAATTCATCTGCTCGCCCTGATAGGCGGCAGCGGCCTCGGCGCTGCTGGTGGCGCGGGCAAGCTGGGCGATACCCTCGATGCAGGCGATCTGCATTGCGTCGTTGATCTGAGTTGCGCCCACATCCAGCGCGCCCCGGAAAATGAACGGAAAGCACACCACCTTGTAGACCTGATTGGAAAAATCCGACCGACCCGTGGCGATGATTGCATCGGGTGCCACGGCGCGGGCAGCGTCCGGCATGATCTCGGGGTTGGGGTTTGCCAGCGCGAAGATGATCGGGCGCGGGGCCATTTTCGCCACCATCTCGGGCGTCAGCACACCGGGTCCGGACAGCCCGAGGAACAGATCAGCCCCGGTGATCACCTCGGCCAGCGTGGCAGGGACCGTGCCTTGGGCGTATTCAGCCTTCTGCGCCGTCATGTCTGCAACGCGCCCCGCGTGGACAAGACCCTGCAAATCGCAAAGCCAGACATTGTGCCGCTGCACGCCAAGTTTCAGCAGCATGTTCAGGCAGGCAATCCCCGCAGCCCCACCGCCGGTCGAGACAACCTTGATCTGATCGAACCGCTTGCCCGCGACATGCAGCGCATTTGTCGCCGCTGCACCCACGACAATAGCGGTGCCGTGCTGGTCATCATGAAAGACCGGAATGTTCATCCGCTCGCGGCACAGTTTTTCAACGATGAAACAGTCGGGTGCCTTGATATCCTCAAGGTTGATCGCGCCGAATGTGGGTTCCAGCGCACAGACGATATCGGCCAGCTTTACCGGGTCGGATTCGTTCAGTTCGATATCGAAACAATCGATGTTGGCGAATTTCTTGAAGAGCACCGCCTTGCCCTCCATCACCGGCTTTGAGGCCAGCGGGCCGATATTGCCCAGACCCAGAACGGCAGTGCCGTTTGTCACTACGGCCACAAGGTTGCCGCGCGCGGTATAGCGACTGGCGGTCGCAGGATCGGCCTTGATCTCCAAGCAGGCTTCGGCCACGCCGGGCGAATAGGCGCGGCTCAGGTCGCGACCATTGGCAAGCGGCTTGGTTGCCCGGATCTCAAGCTTTCCCGGCTTGGGGAATTCATGGTAGTCCAGCGCTGCCTGACGTGCAGTATCGTTCCGGGCTTCGTCCATCGCTCTCTCCCCGCCGGATAGTTTAATATTAAACTATCCAAAGCTCCCCGCCTACTGGCCTACAACTGCTAAGGACTTTCACCCCAACTTGCAAATCCCCGATGGCAGTCGCACTGTGCGGGGCAAGACGCGAGGGAACCATGACCGATATTCGTGCCGAAATCCGCTTGCCTACCAATGAATTGCGGGCTGATCTGCCATTTTACACGAAAACGCTCAAGATGCGGCTGGATGCGATCTACCCCGCCGACAACCCCGAGGTGGCGGTGCTGTCTGGCCACGGGTTGCGGCTGCGGATCGAAAAGGGTGCGCCAGAGGCACCCGGCACGATCCGCATCCTGACCGACGATCCTGATGGCTTTGCCGGCGGCGAACGCCACCTGACTGCACCGAACGGGACGCGGATCGAGATTGACGTGCTGAACCCGCCCGTCGTTCTGCCGCCGACCGAACATGCCTTTGTCGTGCGCCGTCTGGCCGATCAGGCGCCCTGGGTGATCGGGCGGGCCGGAATGCACTACCGCGATCTGATCCCGTCGCGCCTGGGTGGGTCGATTATCGCCAGCCACATCCGTATACCGGACGGCGGCCCGGTGCCGGACATGGTGCATTTCCACAAGGTCGGCTTTCAGCTGATCTTCTGCATCAAGGGCTGGGTCGATGTGGTCTATGAAGATCAGGGCGCGCCCATCCGCCTGACCGCAGGCGATTGCTTCATCCAGCCGCCGGAAATCCGTCATCGTGTGCTGCAGGCCAGTGACGGCATCGAGGTGATCGAGATCGGTGTTCCTGCCGATCATGTGACCGAGATCGACCATGAGATGGACCTGCCGACGCCCGATCTACGCCCCGACCGTGAATGGCAGGGTCAGCGGTTCGTCTATAATCAAGGGGACAAGGCGGCTTGGACGCCGTTCCGAATCCCCGGTTTTACGGCGCGCGACACCACGATCAGCACCAACACCAAAGGGGTCGCGGGCGTGATGGTGGCACGCCCGTCCGGTGACCCCGCCCCGTGGACGCGACACGACGGCGACATCCTGTTCACCTTCGTGATGGCGGGTGAAATGACGCTGGAGGGCGAAGGCAAAGAGCCGTTCCGCCTGTCACCCGGCGATGCTTTCGTGATCCCGCCGGGCATGGCCACGCGGTACGGCGACGTGACGGGCGATCTGGAACTGCTGGAAGTGGCGCTGCCGGGAGTATTCAAAACAACGCCGGTTTAGCTACCATCAGTCCGCGAGTATCCCGCGCGGTAGCCATTGGTATCGCCATTGGCTCAGGATGCCGGTGGCTGTGGGGGTGCGAAGCCCTCAACACCCGCCCGGCGGTGCCACTTGCATCGCGCAAGTCCACAGCCCAAAGTCACGCAAACACAACCGGAGGTTCCATGACCCTGCTCGCCGCCGCTACCGCCGTGCGTGAAAACGCCTATGCCCCCTATTCCCGCTTCAAGGTGGGTGCCGCGATCCGCGCGGTGTCTGGCGCTGTCTATACCGGTTGCAACGTCGAAAACGTGGCCTACCCCGAAGGCACCTGTGCCGAAGCCGGGGCCATCGCCGCGATGGTCGCGGCGGGCGATACCGCAATCGCCGAGGTGCTGGTGATCGCAGACTGCCCCGATCCTGTGCCGCCCTGCGGGGGGTGCCGCCAGAAGATTGCGGAATTTGCGGCACAGACCGTGACGGTCACGCTTTGCACCACTGATGGAAAAAGCCGGGCCATGACGGTGGCAGACCTGCTGCCGGGTGTGTTTACGGCGGCCCATATGGACCGTGCCTGAAATGGATGCCCGCGCCATCAACGCGATTTTGCGCGCGGGCGGCACGCCCTCGGGCGAAGACCTGACGTGGTTCGCGCAGGGCCTTGCGTCGGGCGCGGTAACGGATGCACAGGCCGGGGCCTTTGCCATGGCAGTCTGCCTGCGGGGGCTGGGTGAGGCGGGTCGTGTTGCGCTGACGCGGGCGATGCGGGACTCGGGGCAGGTGCTGCGCTGGGACATGCCGGGGCCGGTACTGGACAAGCATTCAACGGGGGGGGTCGGTGATTGCGTGTCGCTGCTTCTGGCCCCCGCCCTTGCAGCTTGCGGTGCCTATGTTCCGATGATCTCGGGCCGCGGGCTGGGGCATACCGGCGGCACGCTGGACAAGCTAGAAGCCATACCCGGCTTTCGAACCGGCCTAAGCGAAGATCAGTTGCGCGCGCAACTGAAGGATATCCGCTGCGCGATCGTTGCGGCCAGCGCCGAGATTGCCCCGGCCGACCGCCGCCTTTACGCGATCCGCGATGTGACCGGCACGGTCGACAGCATCGACCTGATCACCGCGTCGATCCTGTCCAAAAAGTTGGCGGCGGGGTTGGAGGCGCTGGTGCTGGATGTGAAGGTCGGCTCGGGCGCATTCATGCGAACGATGGACGAGGCGCAGGTGCTGGCCCGCGCGCTGGTCTCAACCGCACAGGGCGCGGGCTGCATGACCACCGCGCTGATCACCGACATGAGCCAACCACTGGCCACCGCGGCTGGCAACGCGCTTGAAGTGATCGAGGTGATGGAGACGCTGACCGGCACTTCGGTCAACGCCGCCTTGTGGGATCTGACGGCGGCACTCGGGGGCGAGGCGCTTGCGCTGGGCGGTCTTGCGGCCGATCCGCAAGACGGAGCGGGCCGGATTAATGCCGCATTGGAAAGCGGGCAGGCGGCCGAGATGTTTGGGCGCATGGTGGCAGCACAGGGCGGGCCTGCCGATTTTGTCGACCGATGGCCGGACCGGCTGCCTTCGGCCCCGGTCCAGCGCGAGGTGCCGTGTCTAGAAGGCGGATTCGTGTGTGCGATCGACGGGCAGCTTCTGGGACACGCCGTGGTCCATCTGGGGGGCGGGCGGCTTCGTGATGGCGACCGGGTAAACCCTTCGGTCGGGTTGGCCGATCTTGCCGGGATCGGCGAAGAAATCGGGCGCGGCCTGCCGCTGGCCATCATTCACGCAGCCAACGAGGCCGATGCCGATGCCGCCGTGCGCGCCGTGCAGGCGGCCTTCCTGATGGGCAGTCATGCGCCGGAAGAACCATCGCTGATCCACGCGAGGATTGCATGACGGATCGCAGGGCATTCCTGATCGTGATGGACAGCGTGGGGTGCGGCGGCGCGCCGGATGCTGCGGCTTTTGGTGACGCTGGCGCCAATACGCTGGGCCATATCGCCGAGACCTGTGCGGCGGGCCGGGCCGAACAGGGCCGCAGCGGCGCGCTCCACATGCCGGTGCTGGATGCGCTTGGCCTTGGGGCGGCCGTGCGGCTTGCGTCGGGTCGGTCTGCGCCGAACCTTACGGCAAGCCCCACGGGCCGCTGGGGCGCTGCGACCGAAGTTTCCAACGGCAAGGACACGCCGTCGGGGCATTGGGAACTTGCGGGCGTGCCGGTGCCTTGGGACTGGACCTATTTTCCCGACACCGCGCCTGCCTTTCCGCCCGACCTTCTGGCCGAAGTGTGCCGCCTTGCGGGCAGCGGCGGTACGCTTGGCAACTGTCACGCCTCAGGCACTGCGATCATCGACGCGCTGGGGGCCGAGCATATGCAAAGCGGCTGGCCGATCTGTTACACCTCGGCGGACTCAGTGTTCCAGATTGCGGCGCATGAACACGGCTTTGGCCTGCAGCGTCTGATTTCGCTGTGCCAGACGCTGGCACCCCGGCTGCATGCCATGAAGGTCGGGCGCGTGATCGCGCGGCCATTTACCGGTGCGTCCGGTGCATTTGCGCGCACCGCGAACCGGCGCGACTTTGCAATTGCGCCCCCGGCACCCACGCTGCTGGATTGGGTGCAGGATGCCGGGCGCGCAACCCATGCCGTGGGCAAGATCGGCGATATCTTTTCGATGCAGGGCATCGGTGTGCTGCATAAGGGAAAGTCGGATGCAGACCTTTTCGAACAACTGATGTCACTAACTATGGTAGCGGAACCAGGTTCCTTGACTTTTGCGAACCTTGTCGAATTCGATAGCCTCTATGGCCATCGCCGCGACGTGTCGGGCTATGCCCGCGCGCTGGAGTGGTTCGACGCGCGGGCAGGCGCATTTCTGGCCCGTCTGCGGCCCGGCGACATCGCACTTTTTACCGCCGACCATGGCAATGATCCAACCTGGCCCGGCACCGACCATACCCGCGAACGGGTTCCCGTGGTCATCGCGGGCGCAGGGACAGGCAGCATAGGTCAGGTGGCCTTTGCCGATGTAGCGGCAAGCATCGCAGCTCACCTTGGCGTTCCCGCCCACGGCCCCGGAGTAAGCTTTCTATGACCCGCGCCCTGCCCAAGATCGAGTTGCACCTGCATCTGGAAGGGGCGGCGCCCCCCGCGTTCATCCGGGGGTTGGCAGAGCAGAAGAAGATGGATCTTACCGGTCTGTTCAATGCCGAAGGCGGCTACAGCTATACCGATTTCTGGCATTTCCTGAAGGTGTACGAGGCGGCAACGGAAACGCTGAAAACCCCAGAGGATTATCATCGCCTGACCCTTGCCGTGCTGGAGGAAAGTGCCGCAAGCGGCGTCGTTTACACGGAAACCTTTCTCTCGCCCGATTTTTGCGGCGGGCGCGATCTGGGGGCGTGGCGGGAATACCTGCACGCGATCCGCGAGGCGGCGG
>JANNWS010000072.1:0-14102 GCA_031408575.1 Rhodobacterales bacterium | reverse complement strand
GTAAGCGTCCGGTCTGACCGCTCTGCCGCAGCGTGATGGTGCCGGTTAGTGTCCACCAACGATAGTGGACACTAAGGTGCGGGCGTGGCGCGACGGACGAGGCGGCTTTGGACGGATGAAGAGAAGCGGTCGATCTGCCTGCAGACGACTGCGCCGGGCGTTTCGGTGGCTCAGGTGGCGCTTCGCTATACGTTGAACGCGAACTTGATCTTCAAATGGCTGCGCGATCCCAAGTATCGGCCTGAGGCTGGGGCGGGGTCTGAGGAAGCAGGTTTGCACTTTCTGCCGGTGGAGATCGTCGCAGAGACGAGGGCACCTGCTGCAGCCTCTGTCGCCGACAGTTGCATCGAGATCGAACTGGCGGGCGGGCACCGGATGCGGATCAGCGGCAGCTATGATCCCGAGGCATTGGCGCGACTGATCCGTGGGTTGTCGGTTTGATCCCGGTCCCGGCCAACACGCAGGTCTGGCTGGCGGCGGGCGTCACCGACATGCGAAAGGGCTTTGCGGCGCTGGCAGCGCAAGCTGAAGCCGTGCTGCAGCAGGACCCATTTGCCGGGCATCTCTTTGTCTTCCGGGGTCGCCGGGGCGGTCACGTTTCATAATGCACCTCCTTCTTCAGAATCCGGGCAGGGTCATGGACTTGTCTGTAACCTTATCAAGGGCTTGCTTTGGTCGTCGCGCGACGATTTCCTGCAATCCTATCTGGATCGCCTCGGTCTCCAGCGCAACAACCGGGATCTTCCAAGGGGCGGAATACATGATCTGGGTTGCGGGAAGCGCCCCTGAGCGGATCAGCTTGTGAACCGAGGCAACACAAACACCAAGTCGCTTCGCAGCGGCATCGACACTCAGGGTCTTTGGGGTATTCGCATCTGGATCAAAGGGTGGGATTGCGAGTCTGTCGCGGAGGCCCGCGACGCGAATGGTCGTCCAGGTTTCGTCGTCTTCGGTGCGACAGCGCATCCTGTTGAGAGTTACGGCCAATTCCCGGTCGGGCCAGTGTCCGCCAAGCTTGCGCAGAACCTCTCCGGCCGCGAGTTCCCGGCCGGGCGGGAACCGGCCAGTCCTGCGCCGGGCCAACCTGACTTCGGTGTGGCGTCCACCAATCCAGTGCAACAGCAGAACAAATTCGTTCGTCGTCGCATCGATATCGATCACGACCTCTTCGATCAGCAACCTGACCAGCCGTTGTCTGGCGCGGGCATCGGTCCCCGCCGCGTTCCAGACGAACGGCAAATCCGCAGCGAGTTGCATCAGAATTGCGGGGTCGACCCGGGGCTTCGAACGCATGTCGGCTCCCAGCCGTCCGAGTTTCTGTTCGACTGCCGCCATCGTCTCCAATGCAGCGTTCCAGCGGGCTTCCAGTGTCCGGGCAACATGCCGTTTGGCGGGGTCGACATGCTCATAGCGGCGTTCCGCGAGTTCTGCCGCATATCGAGCCTCCTCAAGTTCCCTCTCGACCGCCATCCGGACGGTCTCTTGCGCCTTCGTAACCTGTTGTCCGGCCAAAAGGGCGGCCTGAACGGCCTGGCCAGATACTGCCTCGAGCAGCTGGCTCGCGATAGCAGCGTCAATGCCGCCCCCACCAGCGCCGATGCACAGACCGGCCCCGACATGTCCATCATCGCCGCGGCACTGATACCGATGCGATTGATCGGTGCCCGTCTTGTAGAACACCCGCATCATCCGGCCACAGCGCGCGCAGCGGGCCATGCCTGACAGCAACGCCTGCCCGCCGCGCCCGGACTTGCGGGCAGTCCGCTTCTGCATATGCGCGTTCTCCTCCAGCATGCGGCGGTTCTCCTCGTAGGCGCGCCAGTCGATGTATCCCTCGTGGCTATCCTTGATGAGCACGTTCCAGTCCTCAATCGTCCTGTGGTGGCCGCTGGTCTTACGAGCCTGCCCATCCACCACCCGTGTCCGGTTCCCGGTTCGCCCAAAGGCGTAGGCACCCGCATAGATCGGGCTGTGCAGCACCTGCATCACGCTGTGATAGGCTGGCTTGCGCCATGCAATTTTGCGCAGTGCGCCGTTGCGCTGCACCACCGGAAGATGAACATCCGCCGCCCGTAGCCACAGAAAGACCTGCCGACCACTGCCGAGTTCGCGGAACTTGGCGAAGATCAGGTGGATGACCCGCTGGACGCGCTCATCGGGGTCCATCTCGATCCGGTCATCCTCGCTCCAGGAGTAGCCTGGCGGCAAGGTGAAGCGGAGTTCTCCCCGGCCTGCCTTGGCATCGCGGGCAGCCAGCCCCCGCTGCCGCAAGAGGGTGAGCTCATATTCCGCCATTGTCCCCTTCAGCCCCAAGAGCAGCCGATCATTCATCAGGCGGGGGTCGTAAACGCCTTCAGGGTCAACCACCAAGGCCCCGGTCAAGGCGCAAAGATCGATCAGATGATGCCAATCACGGCCATTGCGGGCCAGTCGGGAAGCCTCGATGCAGTAGACAGCTCCTACTGATCCGGCACAGACTTCTGCGACCAGACGCTGGAACCCTGGCCGGGCCACCTGACCTGATCCGGAGCGGCCCAGGTCCTCATCGATCAACTCGACGGTCGCAAAGCCCGTGTCGCGTGCAGCTTCAGCCATCTGGTATTGTCGTTTCTGGCTCTCCAGGTTGCCGAGGACCTGACTCATTGTCGACTGCCGGACGTAGACGATGGCGCTGCGGGCAAGGTGTTCAGCGGTGATCTTCGCATGCATCATTCTCCCAGCCCTCCGTCTTCTGCGCCGCCATCAGCAAAAGCTCGACCAGCGCCTCCAGAAGTGCCGGTGTTGATGGTGCTGCCGGAGGGCGGTTGCGGGGATCGTCCAGTGCCAGGCAGAACTGATCCTGCTGCGGGTGGGTTCGGGCTCGACGGGGCATGCATGTCCTCCTCTGGAATCACTGTTCCAGAGGATGGCGCAACCTCAGCATAACGCATCAGCTCCAAGGTCAGGGCCAACGTCTCTAGGGCTGCGAGCACTACAAGTGGTGGTCCGCTCGCCAGCTGCGCACAATAGGCGGGATCGCACATCCAGGGCGGCAAGGTTCGGAAGAAACCGGGCCGATCCTCGACCAGGATCGAGCCTGCCCCCTGTCTGCGGCCGCCATCGCGGGCGCGCAGCACCCGGCCAAATAGCGGATGCCACGGGTACTCGATCCGCAATTCCCGTTCTTTGTATGCGGAATGATTGCCGATTTGGCGATCTGGTCAAGGTGATCTGGTGGGATGGCCAGGGTGCCTGCATGTTCATGAAGCGGCTGGAGAAGGGCCGGTTCGTCTGGCCCTCGGCCAAGGACGGGAAGGTCGCGCTGTCGCCCGCGCAGTTGGCGATGCTGCTGGAAGGGATCGACTGGCGGGCACCACAGCGGACGTGGCGCCCCTTGGCAGCGGGATAATCTGCGGGGTATGCAAGGAAAGGATTCCCACAACGAATACAGTGGGATAAACTTCTCACATGCTGGATCAGACCCTGACCTTGCCGGAAGACCCCGAGGAGCTCCGCAGCTTCACCGCGCGGCTTCTGGCCGAGGTGAAGGCGCAGGCGATCCTGATCGAGAAGCTGCGGCATCAACTGGCCGGGCACCGGGCGCACCGGTTTGGCGCGTCATCGGAGACGGCCGAGCAACTGCAACTGGCCTTGGAGACCAGTGAGATTGCGGCCGCCGCGATGACCGCACGAATGAAGCTGCCGGACGTCGAAGAGAAGGACAAACCCAAGCGCCGCCCGATCCCGGACCATATCCCCCGGATGGAGGTCGAGCTGACGCCCGCCGCAGATGCCTGTGCCGACTGCGGCGGGCGCCTGCGCCGGATCGGGGAAGATGTCACCGAAGAGCTGGAATACGTTCCCGGCCGCTTCATCGTGAACCGGATTGTTCGGCCGCGCCTGACATGCGCCTGTTGCGAACGCTTCGTTCAGTCTCCGCTGCCGTCGCGCCCCATTGAGCGTGGCCGCCCCGGGCCGGGCCTGCTGGCCCATGTTCTGGTCAGCAAATATGCCGACCATCTTCCCTTGTATCGCCAGAGCCAGATCTTCGACCGCGAAGGGCTCGATCTGGATCGATCCACCCTGGCTGACTGGGTCGGCAAGACCACCGCCCTGCTGGAACCCCTGGCTGACGCCATCGGACGCCATGTCCTGTCGGCAGAGGCGATCTTCGCCGATGACACGCCGATCAGCATGCTCGCTCCCGGCACCGGCAAAACCCAGACAGCGCGCCTCTGGACCTATGCCCGCGACGAACGGCCCTGGGGTGGGGAAGTGCCCCCAGCAGCCTGGTATCGGTTCTCCGGCGACCGGAAAGGACAACACCCCAAGGACCATCTCGCCCGCTTCCGTGGCTGGATGCATGCCGATGGCTATGCCGGGTTCGAGGACCTTTATCGAACCGGCGCGATCCGCGAGGTCGCCTGCATGGCACACGTCAGGCGCAAGTTCGTCGACATCCACCGGTCCCAAGGCTCGCCGATTGCCGAGGAAGCCATCGGCCGGATCGCGCAGCTCTATGCCGTCGAAAAACAGGCCCGAGGGTCGCCTCCAGATCGCCGCGCCGAACTGCGACGCGCACATGCCGCCCCGGTCTTCGACGATCTGGAGCGATGGCTGGCCATGCAACTCACCACGATCTCTGGAAAATCCCCACTGGCCTCGGCCATCCGATACGCACTGACCCGCATGGAACGCCTGCGCCCCTACCTCGACCACGGCATCCTCGAGCTGGATAACAATGCGGCCGAACGCGGCATGCGCGCTATCGCTTTGGGCCGAAAGAACTACCTCTTCGTCGGCTCCGAAACTGGTGGCAAGGCCGCGGCCATCGCCTACACCCTGATCGAAACGGCCAAGCTCAACGCCGTCGACCCAAACGCCTGGCTCGCCGACACCCTCGCCCGCATTCCAGACTTCAAGATCACCAAAGTCGACGATCTGCTCCCTTGGCGATGGAACGGGTAGCGGTCAGACCGGACGCTTACGACCTTGGCGTTTAATTGCTCGGCAAAAGGTCGTCAATCTGGCTCTTCCGCGTCACGTATCGACGACCTCATGCCTTGGGCCTTCTAAAAGCCGTCAAGCTGAAAGCACGACGGGGTTCAGGCACTGCTTACTCAACTACTTCATCGCCGCAGGATACAAACCCGATTGGGCGTGACACGCTCTAGTGCCCACTATCGCTGGTGGACACTATCCCTACCCCTTGTCCCGCGGCGATGCAGGCAGGCCGGAGGGCTACCCGTTGGCATACGTAGGCTGCGGTTCTGGCGCGGTCGGCGTCCTATCGGGCTACTATCCAACTGGATTCGCTGCGGTTTTCGCGTTTTTGTTGACCTATTGTTGACCTGGAAAATCCAACGCAAAAAGCCGCCCGGAGGGCGGCTCGTAACGTCTTGTTATCATTTAGGAATTTGGTTGCGGGGACAGGATTTGAACCTGTGACCTTCAGGTTATGAGCCGAAGGACCAGCGATTCCAATAACTTAAGCATATCAGATGGTTACGTGATAACCGCTTGAACCGCCTACGTTTTCCAACCGCATCGCGACGCAAAGAACCGCAGCGGACGGGTTCAGACGGGGAACGAGGTAGTTAGACAGGTTGACCTATTGTTGACCCGCTTTCTTCGAACCATGCTTGAGATGTGCCGCGGACAAAGCGGCGGGATCGCTGTGATGAACCGCAACTGGCTTCCCTTTGGCACACGATCCCCGGACAGATGGCCATGTCGGACCCAGCGCCTGCGTCCAGCTACGTCAAATTGATTGGCACGGCGCGAGCGATCAGATCAAGCATCCTGGCGCATTGATGCCGCCCGTCACGCTGCATAGCTGCCGCGTTCGGTGATCTGCGCATGGCCCAGTGCTGCCAGGCTTTCCAGAAGGGGCAGCACGGTCGTGGCGCGGGCGCGGGCGAAGTGGCGGGCGATCTGTTCGGGGGTGGCCTCGCCCAGTTCGTCAAGTGCGGCGCGGACGGCGGCGAATTGTTGCGGCAGGGTCTTGGGCCAAGGGGTTCTGGCGGTGGGCAGGACGACGCCCATATCCATTTCGGCCTGTTCGGTGGTGGCGGCGGCGTGGCCTGCGGGGTTCTGGTAAGCGGGGCGCAGCCAGCGGATTTGGCCGCGTGCTTCTTCGGCGGCGCGGGTGCGGTTCAGGGTGACGAGGTTTTGCAGGATTTCGTCATCAGTCAGCGTGGCGGGCCAGCCGTAGGCTTCGGCCACGGCGGCGTCGATCTGGTCGTGCAGGTCGCGCAGGATGCCGATCAGGCACTGATCGTAAACCTCGCGATCGCGGCCCTCGATCCGCTGCCCGGCGCGGAGTTTTTCCAGGACGTTATACATGCCGGTCAGGGTCAGCGCCGGATGTTCAGCTTGCCGCGCCTTGCGATGCGCGTCGAGGTCTTCGCCAAGGGCGCGCAGGCGGGTGGTTGGGGCGTCGGTAGTTTCGGGGAAGGGGAAGGGATCGAAGCAAAGCGATTTGTTGTAGCGGGGTCGATCCTCCAACGTGCCGCCTGCCTTCAAAGCCCATACGACATGAATGCGGCTGGAGAGGATGGCAAGCTGTGCCGCGTCATCAAGCCCGATAGCGATCAGCATGTTGTCGGGCAAGGTTTCTGCCCCAAGAAACTGACAGGTTCGATGTTTCGTCGTCTCGACGGTGGCGATGTAGCGCGGCAGGCCTGCGAGGGCTGGTCGCAATTGGGGGCGAGGCTTCCCATGCAACCACCAGAAACGCGCGTACTGCGCGCTATCGGGTGACGAGGATGCCTTGGCGTCCCGCTCAGGTTTTATGCGGTCAAACAAGTGCTGATACACCGCCGGATAGCGGCTGCGCACTTCGGCTTCGGTCAGGCCGAACAGATCAATCACCATCACGCCGCGCGGGCTGGCGGTCAGATCGCGGCCATTGCGATAGGCCCGGATATGGCGTTCCAGCCCCGGCACGGTGCCAAGACCAAGGGCGCGCGCCTCGGCTGGCGTCACGATGAAGCCTGCGCCGTGCAGTTTGACCCCCGGCGATGAAATCCCTTCATTTGCCTTCAGCGCCACTGCCCCGGCCACATCCGCGCCGGTGCGCAGGTTGGCAAAGATCATGCCGCGATCCATGTTGAAATCGACGCGGCGGCCCTCGGCCTCGCCAACCCCCTTATCTTCCGCAGCCACGGTCAACAGCCGCCCATCACGCCGCCCGGCCTCGGCCACCGTCATGGCGATGCGCACCGCAGCCCCCTCGCCCGCGTCCACCCAAGGGTGATCGGGAATGGCAAAGATAAGCGACAGCGGGGTTTTCGGGTCTGACAGATGCGGCTCCAGCACCGCGCGGTTGAAGGTTTGCCGCAGCGAGTTGGTGGTGATCAGGCCGAAACGCCGGGTGCCTTTGGCCTTTGCCTTGTCGGTGGCCGGTTTCCAACCGCGCGCGGCCAATGCGGCCTTCTCCCACCAGAACATGACGAAATCGGCACTTTGCGGCATCCGGGGGTAGGCTTTCCACAGCGCCTCGGCATAGCCGTCGCCCAGCGCATCGCGCATCCGGCTGGCGCCAATGAATGGCGGGTTGCCCACGATGAATTCCGCCTCGGGCCACCGTGCCGGGGCGGGTTTAAGGTAATCCAGCACCGCCACGCGCGCCTGTGGGTCCGGCACCTGTTCGCCGGTGACGGGATGGGGGATCGTCGTCAGCCCGTCCCAGCGGGTGACGGGCTGGCCCGCATCATCCAGCCGGGCCTGGGTGCCCGCCCAAGTCAGCACCGCGTCGCGGTTTTCGATGTTCTTGAAATCGCGCAGCACGGGTTCGGCGGGGGAGGCCTTTCCATGGGTGCGGAAATGCCATTGCAGATAGCCGATCCACAGCACCAGTTCGGCCACGGCGGCGGCCCAGGGGTTCAGCTCGATCCCCAGAAATTGATGCGGGTCCACGGTATGGCCTGCCAGCGACAGGGCCGCCTGATCCTCGCCCAGATCGGCCAGAAGGGCGGTCACCTCTCCCTCCAGCCGCTTCATCATCTCAAGGGCGACATAAAGGAAGTTGCCCGATCCGCAGGCCGGATCAAGCACGCGGATATCGCACAGCCGGGTGTGGAAGGCGCGCACCGTGTCGCGGGCCTCGCCTTCGCGGCCCTGCGCGGCCAGGGCCACGGCCGAGGCCTGCACATCACGCCAATCGGCGCGCAGCGGGTCCATCACGGTGGGCACCACCAGCCGTTCGACATAGGCGCGCGGCGTGTAATGCGCGCCCAGCTTGTGGCGCTGGCGTTTGTCCAGTGCGCGTTCCAGCAGGGTGCCAAAGATGGCGGGTTCGACCAGTTTCCAGTCGCGCGATGCCGCGTCGATCAGCAGCGACAGTTGCACTTCGGACAGGGGCAGGGCGCGGGAATCCTTGAACAGGCCGCCGTTGAACTGCTTCAGCCGGGTCATCAGCCCCTGCGAATAGCCGCCGGTGTTCATGGTTTCCCACAGGCCCGCCAGTGCCGGGGCTGCATCCTGCGGATGGCCGCGCAGCTTTTTCAGCAGGTCGGAAAAGCTGGCGCGGGGGATCAACTCCACATCTTCGGCAAACATGGTGAACAGGCAGCGCATCAGGAACCGGGCCACCTCTTCACCGGTATGGCCCTGCCCTTCGAACGACCGGCCAAGTGCGGCCAGCCTGTCGGCCACCTCGCGGGTGACGGCGGCGCTGATGCGGGCAGGGTCAAGCGCGTGGGGGTTCAGCCAGATCGCCCGAAGGCGGTCGCGCACATCGGGGTCGTGCAGGTCATCCAGGGTGATGCGATAGCGGGTGCCGTCGGGGAATTGGGTGTAGCCCTGCCCTTGGCCGGAGAAGTCGGCATAGACCTCGATCACATGGCCTACATCGACGATCATCAGGAAGGGCGGCCAGCCATCGTCGCGCGCCACGGCACGGGCATAGCCATCGGCCTGGTTACGCGCGCGCAGCATGGTGTCGTCCCAGCGCCGTGACCCCCGGACGCCATGGCCCTGCCGCAGTTTGGTCGGCAGATCAGGCAGAAGTGCCGGTTGCGCGTCCGGGTCATCGGTCGCGCGCCCCGTGCCCTGCTTGGCCTCCATGACAAACGACTGCCGCCGGTAAAGGTCAATGTAGCCACGGGTTTGGGTGGCGGTGTGGATGAAGGTGACGGGCCGTTCAAAACGATAGTCGTCATTCTGGCTATCGGCAGTGGCGGGCTTGGGCGCGGGCACGTCAAGCAGTTGGGTCAGTTCGATGGCGAACTGCTGAAAATTGGCCCGCTCGCTGCCGCTTGACGCTTTCCAGCGGTTTACGAACGTTTCAACCTGCACCGATCCTTGCCCCCCAAGACGCTATCGACAGGTTATGCAGGGGTGGGACGCGAAAGCAACGGGATCATGGCAATCGCGTCGATAAAGGCTTGTGTCGCTTTACGCGTCAACGACTTACAATCACGGAAGCCGATTTGGAGGCAAGATCAAAGCATCTGCGCGGCCGACAAACTCGTGAGTCACATTTGCGGGATTTTCAACCACAGGTTCCGGTGCCGCCAGGAAAAATGCACTTTGAACGTCAACATGATTCTCTAAGAACGGCCCATTGCGGCCAGTCGGCATGGAGATGGTCAACGGCAGCTTTTTGAACGCACTCTAGTAGGTTGTTCTAGGTAGCCCTATGTACCGGAAGGGTAAGCCCACCGCCGTTTAGCTAGAAATCAGGAAGTTGGGCCGGAAAGTAGCCGAGTGTTGCGATCACGACAGTCCTGCTGAACTGATATTGCTAGGCTGATACGAGAGTAGCTTGCTGCCGGTTTCGTGGACGCCGAGAAAAGGTGTTTCAACGGGATCGGAAAATTTCATGGAGAGATGGAATGAACCCAACTTCGCTTCGAGCAATTCTGTGCATGCTCCTCTTCGCGATCATGGGGCCGCCCGTCGTGGCGCAGGATCAACCTGGCGAGATCACCGTCTTCGTGGCCAAAAAGGTGATCACGATGGACGACAGTTGGCCGTCATCCACGGCTGTAGCGGTTCGAGACGGAAAAATCCTTTCAGTAGGCACACTCGAAGAACTCGAACCTTGGCTGAAGACAGCTCCATACAAGATCGACCAGACCTTTGCGGACAAGATACTTTTGCCTGGTTTCATCGAGGCTCACAGCCATCCGTTTCTTGGTGGCAGTACGATAACCCTCCCGCTTTTGACCTACTTGCCAATGTCAAACCCCTATGGTCCTGAGTTCCCGGGCGTCAAGACGATGGCGGAAGCTGCGGCGAAGCTGACTGAATATGTCGAGAATGCCATGTCACCCGATGAAACAGTCCTGGTCTATGGGTACGACGTTGTTGCCATGGGCGGCCAACATCTTGACAAGACCATGCTCGACAAGATTTCGCTCACGCAGCCCCTTCTGGTATGGGACGCATCTTCGCACTTCGTTTACGCCAACTCTGCCGCGCTTGCGAAATACAAGGTGACGCGCGAAAGCACGAAGACGGATGGCATTATGGCGGGACTCGATGGCGAGCCGAACGGTCAGTTCCTGGGCACTTCGGCGGCTCAACCCATCATCGCGGCAGTATTTGCGGAAATACTCAATCCTGAAACGGCCACTAGAAACATTCAGTATTTTGTAGATTTGGCTCGCCAGAACGGTGTGACGGCAATGGGTGACATGGCCTATGGCGTGGTCAATCTGCCGCTGGAAGAGGTAGTTTTTGACAAGTATTTCAACGATCCAAACAGCCCAATGCGCGTTGTGGCGGTGGCGGATATCTCCAGCATCGTTGCCGCGAAAGGCGATGACGCGATGGCGTTCGTGTCCAGCTTGCCGTCGCGCAACACCGACAGGCTTATTTTCAACGGGGTGAAATTCTACGCCGACGACTCGTTCTTAAGCCTTGGCATGGCCGTCGAGGGACCGGGTTACACCGACGGGCGCGAAGGTATCTACATCACACGGCCGGATAAACTGGTTGAGCGTCTTCTTCCTTGGTGGGAAGCAGGTTTTCAGATCCATGTGCACAGCAATGGTAACGCCAGCAACGAAGCGAGTGTCAAAGCACTTTATGACTTGATGTTGCTGAAGCCGCGGGCCGATCACCGCTTCACGCTGGAGCACTTTGGCATGTCTACACCTGAAGTGGTGCGGCGGTTGGCCCGGCTTGGTGGTGTTGTAAGCGTCAACCCCTACTACGTTTATTACCGCAGTGAGTTTAACGCCCCATATGTCGGCAGTGACCGTGCTTATACTGCGGCGCGGCTCAGGACTCTGGTCGATGCGGGTGTGCCCACCGCATTGCACGCCGACACCCCGGTCGGACCACCCAAACCGCTTGAGATGGTTTGGATTGCAGTCAATCGCTTCGGACTGTCGGGCGAAGTGCGGGGCCCTGCAGAGCGGATCAGCGTGGATGAGGCGTTGCGCATGGTGACCATTGATGCCGCGTTCGTGCTCGGCGTGGAGGACAAGCTCGGCAGCATCGCCGCCGGCAAGCTTGCCGATTTTGCGGTACTGGAAGACGACCCCTACACTGTACCTGAGGCGAAGATCAGGGACATCAGGGTTTGGGGAACCGTTGTCGGTGGCAGAGTTTTCCCGGCTAGCGAAATCCGGAAGCAGTAGTGCTGACCGCTGAGAACTATCGTTGCAAGGCCTGGATTACTGTCGAGCCTGAAAGGTGGGACTATGCTCAAATCAACGTTGGCTGTTTCGATATTCTTGGCGCTCACGTCGACTGCAAAAGCCGAGGATAGTCCCCAAGACAAACTCGGCTCTGGCGAGGCGAAAGAAAGCTCGACATCGGCGCTGAAGGAAGCAGGCGTGGATTTCAATGTCAGGGTCACGCAATTCGGCCAAGGGTTGACGCAGGGTGAAGGAAGCAGAGACTGGGAGAGTGGCGGCAAAGCTGACGTTTTTGCGACATTCGACGGCGAGAAGCTAGGGTTGTGGCCGGGACTGTTCGTGAGCATCCACGGCGAGCTTGTCTATGGCAATGACGTGAACACCCAAGGCGACGGCACGGTCTTGCCGATCAACACTGCTTTGGCATTTCCGACACTGGGCGGACATGACACCGACCTATCAGTCGTTGTCACGCAAGTGCTCAACCCAAGCCTTTCATTCAGCGTGGGCAAGTTCAACATGCTGGATGCAGCGGCCAAAACGCCTCTCATCGGCGGCGGAGGTGTTGATAGCTTTCTCAATCTCTCACTTGCTGCCCCGGCAAGTGGCGTGACGCCACCGTACCTTCTTGGAGGCATCCTTTCATACAAGACCGAACCGGCGACCTTCACTCTTATGGTCTATGATCCGCGAAATGCCCAGAACAGCGACGTCATCACTCACCCGTTCGAAGACGGTGTAACGACTAGCCTTTCGGTCGCCATACCGGTCAGCATCGGAGGTCGCAGCGGATATCAAGGCTTTCGCGCGGCCTATAGCACGAAGGACGGCCTTGATCTCGACAGCCTACCTCAGTTTGCTCTGCCACCGGAAAGTCAAAACATTCTGACAAAGGAAGGGTATTGGTACCTTGCCTATTCCTTTCAGCAGTATCTTTTTCAGAATCCGACCAATCCCTCTGAAGGTTGGGGCGTGTTTGGGCAAGTCGGAGTTTCGGATGGCAATCCCAATCCAGTTAAATGGAGTGGCTATCTTGGCATCGGCGGGACAGGCCTGTTCCAAGGCCGCCCAGACGACAGGTTCGGCATTGCTTACTTCCGAAATGGGTTGAGCAGTGATCTTAAGGATGGACTGAAACCCCTGGGCAGCGATCTGGACGACGAGCAAGGCATGGAAGCTTTCTATAGCTACACAGTGACGCCGCGGTTCACACTCACGGTAGATGCCCAAGTGATTGATCCAGGAGTGAGCGAGGAAACCGCTGTCATCCTCGGATTGCGCGCGAGATTTGATTTATTCTAGCACTTCACCTCCGCAATGTTTGCAATAATCACGACAATCTGAAAGGCTGATAGTGAAGCCGAGTAATAAGGTGAATCGTGAATCGGGCCGAGGCGGAACGACTGGTTCTTGCAAAAGGTTGGCTGGCAGAGCGCCCGCCGGACGCTCGGGCAGAGGTGCTGAAAAATTGCCAGCTGATGCAGGCGCAGACCGGGAGCTTTCTACGTTTTGCCGGGGATGATCCAGGCGGCTTCTATGGCATTGCCAGCGGCGCCATCGGCATCCAGTTGCCTTTGGCGGGCGATGGGCAGGTCCTTGTGCATATCTCGCGGCAGGGCACGTGGTTCGGCTATGCGCTGACTCGAAATATCGGCCCTTGGCCGATGTCATACCTTGTCATGGAGCCCAGCGTACTTTTACACATTCCGCTGACACAGCTGCGCGAGATTCAGGCCACCAAGGCATGGATGCTGCCGCATCTGCATGCGCTGACTGACCATGGGCTACAGCGCGCAATTGCCACTGTAACCAATCTCTTGATCCGCAACCCGACCCGCCGCATCGCGGCAACGCTTTTGCGCGTGGCGCCGAACAGCGAGGCGGATGCGCCGGTGACGGTTGTCGTTTCGCAAGAGCAGCTTGGCGAAATGGCAAATGCTGCCCGCGATGTCGTCAACCGCGCGTTGAAGCAGTTCGAGGTGCGGGCGTGGCTTTCCGTCGGCTACCGTGCAATCACGATCCACGATGCCAGTGGCCTGGCAAGGTTCGTCGAAACTGGCAAATGAGGAAGTTCCCTCGCAACTGCTCCTGCTACCGGTTGGTCCGGAAACACCACGCCCACCTTGTGTGCTGTTGATGGTCAGACCTGCTTTTCGCCGGCAATGCATGCCTACCCTGGTGAAGGGATTCACCGAGCATAGATTCTGACCAACGCTAATTTCAGGCTGTTCGGGATGCTGCGATAGGTCAGTTCAATCTCCTTGCTGATTGTATTGCGAAGGGGAGCTGGCAAACTGAATGACATGACCGCGTTCTTCATGCCCTGGTTCGATCGACCAGCTTTTTGACATTCCCTTTGCCCCAATACCGTCCTCGTCGCGTCCAGATGTAAGCGCCACGCCGACCCCCTCCTGCCATTTCTGACGTGATCGGTGCATTCTTCGCGCATGTTTGGCGCGGAGGTGTTGGATTTGGATAGAGACGGCACAATGGGCGTCCATTTGGACGGCCCAAGAGGTTTTGGGGTTT
>JANNWS010000071.1:0-11039 GCA_031408575.1 Rhodobacterales bacterium | reverse complement strand
TGCCACCGGTGACAGGCTGTCGATGTCGCCGACGCGCTCCTGCGGCGGCATGTCGATCAGCCGGGTGATCCCTTCGACCAGATCGTCGATGTAGGTGAAGTAGCGCATCATCTCGCCGTGATTGTAGATCTCGATCGGCTCGCCTCCGAGGATTGCCTTGGTGAACTTGAACAAGGCCATGTCCGGCCGCCCCCACGGGCCGTAGACCGTGAAGAACCGGAACATCGTGGTGGGGATGGCGTAAAGATGGGCATAGGAATGGGCCATCGCCTCTCCGGCCTTCTTCGTCGCGGCATAGAAACTCATCTGGTGATCTGCGCGGTCCGTCTCGGCATAAGGCATCGCGTCATTCGCGCCATAGACGGACGAGGTCGAGGCGATCAGAAGATGCTTTGGCGGATGCGCCCGCGCCGCCTCCAACACCTCGAAGGTGCCGATCAGATTTGCCTCGACATAGCTGCGCGGCGCGTCGATCGAATACCTGACCCCGGCCTGCGCCGCGAGATGGATGATCATGTCGGGCCGCGCCGCTTCCACCAGCCCCAGCAGCCGCCCCGGTTCTTCCACCAGCGCCTCGACCGCGGTGAAGCCCGGATGCTGCTTGAGCATACCGTGCCGCCGTTTCTTCAGCGTGACATCGTAGTAGGCCGTCATCCCGTCCAGCCCGGTCACGTCCCAGCCCGCCGCCAGCAGCCGCTGGCACAGGTGATACCCGATGAATCCTGCCGATCCGGTGACCAATGCTTTGCGTGCCATGCTCAATTCTCCGCTATCGCCCTTTCGTCGGCATCCCCGGCCGGAAGGTCAAGCGTGAACTGCGAAGGGCTTCTTTTCGGCCCAAATACCCAAGGTGGATCGCGATGGCCAAACGCGCCAGTCGGTCTGGCTGCGCCAAGACCGCTCGGCCAGTGGCCGGACCTGAGGGATGACCCCATGCTGACGAGAACCGATCAGCAGCGTGCGCGAAGATCGTCCGTAACGTCCCGGACCTTTTCGCGGGCCGGACGCCCCGCGAAAAGGTCCGGGCGGACCGATGAGCCGTAATTCGGCTCACATGCAGGCCTCGAACAGCGCGCGGGTGTTCGGCCGCGTCATCTCGATCGGGTTGCCGCCGCAGGACGGGTCTTCCAGCGCCATTTCGGTCAACTCATCCAGCCGTGCCGGATCGACGCCCATCGCTGTCAGGTTTGCCGGGATGCCAAGTTCGGTCCGCAGATCCATCACCCGCGCGCGGAACCCGGCAAAGCCGCCCGAAATCGCCAGATAGGCCGCCGCGCGCTCAACCCGGTCCTCGATGGCGGAACGGTTGAAGTCCAGCACCATCGGCATGACCACGGCATTGGTCGTGCCGTGATGCGTACCATAGACCGCGCCGACCGGATGGCTGAGGGAATGGATCGCCCCAAGGCCTTTCTGGAAGGCGACAGCCCCCATCGCGGCAGCACTCATCATATGGGCGCGCGCCTCAAGATCATTCGGGTCGGCGTAGACTTTCGGCAGGTTTTCCAGAACCAGCCGCATCCCTTCCAATGCGATGCCCTGCGACATCGGGTGGTAGAACGGGCTGCAATACGCCTCCAGACAGTGCGCAAACGCGTCCATCCCGGTGCCTGCGGTGATGAAGCGCGGCATCCCGACTGTCAGTTCGGGGTCGCAGATCGTCACGGCGGGCAGCAGTTTTGGATGGAAGATGATCTTCTTCTTGTGGGTTGCGGAATTGGTCAGCACGCCCGCGCGGCCCACTTCCGATCCGGTTCCCGCCGTTGTCGGCACCGCCACGATGGGGGCGATTTTGCTGGCATCGGCGCGGGTCCACCAATCGCCGACGTCTTCCAGCTCCCACACCGAAACCGTCTGCCCCGCCATCAGAGCGATCATCTTGCCCAGATCGAGTGCGGAGCCACCGCCAAAGCACACCACACCGTCATGCCCGCCCGCGCGGTAAACCTTCAGGCCCGCTTCCATGTTCCCCTCGTTGGGGTTCGGATCAACCTCGGAGAACACCGCGCGCCCAAGGCCGCCCGCCTCCAGAATATCCAGCGCCTGCCGGGTGATGGGTAGCGATGCCAGCGCCTTGTCGGTCACCAGCAGCGGTTTTTTCAGGCCAACGGCGCTGCAATGCTCGGCCAGTTCCGAAATGCGGCCTGCGCCGAATTTCACAAGGGTCGGGTAAGACCAGTTTCCGCGCAGTTTCATGACGTCACCTTTTTCAGATGGTAGGATTTCGGCCGGGTTACGGAATGGAAGCCCAGCACCGACAGGCTGTTGCCGCGCCCGGTATCCTTGCAGCCGGTCCAGCACAGCGCCGGGTCAAGATAGTCGCAGCGGTTCATGAACACGGTGCCAGTTTCAATCTGCGCGCCGATCATGGCCGCCGCATCCGCATCCTTGGTCCAGATCGAACAGGTCAGGCCATAGGGGCTGTCGTTCATCAGGGAAATCGCCTCGGCATCGTCGCGGACCTTCATGATCCCGACCACCGGGCCGAAACTTTCCTCCATCATCACCCGCATCGAATGATCGACATTCACCAGGATCTGCGGTGCAAGATAAGCCCCGCCATCATCCGCGGGGAACAACGCCGGGTCGATCAGCGGGCTTGCTCCGGCTGCAACAGCCTCGGCCACCTGCGCGCGCACGGTGGCAGCAAAGCGTTTGTTCGCCATCGGGCCAAGGGTGCTTGTCGCGTCAAACGGGTTGCCCAGCGTCAAGGCCTTGACCCATGCCACGGATTTTTCGACGAAGGCATCAAACAGGCTTTCATGCACATAGATGCGCTCGATCCCGCAGCAGCATTGCCCCGCGTTGTACATCGCGCCATCCATCAGGTTGTCCACTGCCGCGTCCAGATCTGCATCAGCCCGGACATAGCCGGGGTCTTTGCCGCCCAGTTCCAGCCCGGTTGCGGTAAAAGTGCCTGCCGCCGCGTGTTCAATCGCGGCCCCGCCTCCGACCGATCCGGTGAAGTTCACAAAGCCGAACGACCGCGTGCCGATCAGTGCCTCGGTCGTCTCATGATCCAGCACGACGTTCTGGAACACATCCGCAGGCATACCGGCCGCGTGGAACGCCTCGGACAGACGCTCACCGACCTTGAGCGTTTGCGTCGCGTGCTTCAGCACCACCGCGTTGCCCGCGATCAGGGCCGGGGCCAGCGTGTTGATCGTGGTCAGATAGGGATAGTTCCACGGCGCAATGATGAACACCACACCCACAGGTTCGCGCGCAATGCGGCGCTCGAACCGCTCGGAGTCCTCCACGACCGTCGGGGCCAACGCCTGCGCCGCGATGTCGGACATGTAGTTGGTGCGATCATTCACCCCGCCGAATTCGCCGCCATACCGCGTCGGGCGGCCCATTTGCCACGCCAGTTCCTCAACCAGCACATCCTTCATGCCGATGAGGGTGGCAACGCCCGCTTTCACCAACGCAATGCGTTCGGCCAGCGGTCGTGCGGCCCATGTTTTCTGTGCCACCTTGGCACGGGCAACGGCGGCTTTCGCGTCGTCCAGCGACAGCGCGGGCCGTTCAAGCCAGACCTGCCCGTCAACGGGCGAGGTCAGTTGGATCGTCTTGGTCATGGTATCCTCATCGGTAGGGAGCGTGCTTGCACGCGCCATGCGTAAAACGGGTGCGTGCTTGCACGCACCCTGCGGTCAGGCCCGCTCCAGTAGGCGGCTGACTTCGAAGTCGGTCACGACGCGGTCCATCTCGGACACTTCCCATTGGGCGGCGTGGTGGTAATGGTCCACCACATCATCCCCGAACGCCGCGCGCAGCATGGCCGAGCCGTGCATCAGGCTGGCCGCATCGCGCAGCGTTTTTGGGATCTCGCGCACGTTTCCTGCGCGGTACATGTCGCCGGTCATTTCCAGCTCCAGCTCCAGCTTGTTCTCGATGCCGTCCAGCCCCGCCGCCAGCAGCGCCGCCATCGCGACATAGGGGTTCAGGTCGGCCCCGCCGATGCGGCATTCGACCCGCACGGCCTTGGTGCCTTCGCCGCAGACGCGGAACCCCGCGGTGCGGTTGTCATTCGACCAGACCGCCTTGGTGGGGGCGAACATGCCGACGCAAAAGCGTTTGTAGCTGTTGATGTACGGGGCAAGGAACGCGGTGATTTCCTGGGCATGGGCAAGCTGGCCCGCAAGGAAATGTTTCATCGTGGCCGACATGCCGTGTTTGTCATCGGCATCGCGGAAGGCCGGTTTGCCATCGGGTGTCCAGAGCGACTGGTGGACATGGGCCGATGATCCGGCGCGGCGGTGGTCATACTTGGCCATGAACGTGACCGAGCGTCCCTTGGCCCAGGCGATTTCCTTGATCGCCGTCTTGGTGATCGTGTGGTTGTCGGCGGTATCCATCGCGTCGGAATACTTGACGTTGACCTCTTCCTGACCGGCTTCCGCCTCGCCCTTGGAACATTCCACCGGGATGCCTGCACCGTAAAGCCCGTTGCGGACGGCGCGCATCACCTCTTCTTCCTTGGTGGTCTGGAACAGGTGATAATCCTCGTTATAGGACGAGATCGGGCGCAGGTCGCGCACAGAACCGTGGTTCAGCAGATTGTCGCGGATGCCTTCATAGGCGTTCTCAAAGATGTAGAACTCCAGTTCCGTCGCCATCATCGGCTCGAACCCCATCGCACGGGCGCGCGCCACCTGACGCTTGAGCATCGCACGGGGTGAATGCGGCACTTCGGCATGGGTGTGGTGGTCCAGCAGGTCGCACAGGACCAGCGCCGTGCCGGGCAGCCAGGGCAGCGGGCGCAGCGTGGCAAGGTCGGGCTTCATGACGTAATCGCCGTAGCCTGCGGCCCAGCTGGTGGATTTATACCCCTGCACCGTGTTCATTTCCATGTCAGTGGCCAGCAGGTAGTTGCAGCAGTGGGTTTCCTCGAACCCGCCGTCGATGAAGAATTGCGCGTGAAAGCGCTTTCCCATCATGCGGCCCTGCATATCGGTGGCAGCCACCAGAACGGTGTCGATCTCGCCACGTTTCACAGCGTCTTTCAATGCGTCGAACGTCATATTGCCGGGCATGTCGTTGCCCCTTTCCCAAGTGATGTTTGCGCCGGGCCTTTGCCCAAGGCGCGTTTTGATAGCCGGCGGGTGCGGATCACCTGCCGGAGTGCCTGTTGTCAGGCGAAACGGCCTGCTGACTTGTCTATCATCTCCCTGGCCAGCCGTCGGGCATTGCCCGCGACCCCGCCTGTTTTATTTGCACCACGCTCAACCGACGGCGCGAGCGCTGTCAAGATCGTTTTGGGTGATGAGAGCGCGGCGCGGGCCTCAGTAGCCCTGCATGCGGTCGACACGGTGCAGAAGCGGCAGGCCCGCTTCGCTGCGCCGGATATTTTCGACGATGACGCGGCTTGCCGTGCCGGGCCGGGTCTGGGCCGCGATATGGGGCGTCACGGTTACCTGCGGGTGGTGCCAGAAGCGGTGATCCGGCGGCAGCGGTTCGACGCGGAACACATCAAGCGTGGCATGCGCGATCTGGCCTGCATCAAGCGCGGCCAGAAGTGCCGTATCATCAATCAGCGGCCCGCGCCCCGGATTGATGACGAAGGCACCCCGCGCCATCAACGCCAGCCGCCGCGCGTTCAGGGTATTTTCCGTGGCTGCGGTGCGCGGCATCAGAAGGACCGCAACCTGCGTTCCCGTCAGTGCGGCGTCCAGCCCGTCATCCCCCGCAAAGCAGGTGACATCCGGCACGTCGCGCAGGGTCCGGCTCCACCCCCGGACCGGAAAGTTGAGGGCGACCAGCGCGCGTGCTACGGCCTGCCCCAATTCACCCATGCCCAGAATGGTGACAGGGCGCTCGCGGGCCAGCGGCGGGATCGTGTCATTCCGCCAGACACCGTCTTGCCCCAGAATATGGGCGTCCATCCCCAGATGGTGACGCAGCACATGGCCCACGACATATTCGACCATCGTTTCGGTCATCGCGGGATCAACCATCCGCGCAAGGGGTTGGGTCAGGGTGGTGTTGCCAACGATCCGCTCGACCCCGGCCCACAGGTTCAGCACCGCCTTTGTGTTGGTATAGGGGGTGAAATCCTTGATCGTGCCGCCGGGGGAAAAAACGATATAGTCCACACGGGCGGGATCAGAAGCGTGGCGCGTCAGATGTGCGTCGATCCCCGCCTTGGCCAGTGCTGCGGTCAGGTGGGGGCGGTAGTCATTCCAATCCGCCGGGTCGGCGGCAAACAAGACAGTGATCGCCATTGTCTACCTCGGCCTGTGAACATGGGCGCTTTGGACGACGCCAAAGGCGACCATCAGCACCAGCATCGCCGATCCGCCGTAAGACAGGAAGGGCAGGGGCACCCCCACGACCGGAGCCATGCCCATGACCATGGACAGGTTGACCGCAAGGTAGAAGAAAAACGTGCAGCCGATCCCGATCAACAGCAATTGCGAGAACCGGTCTTTTGACTGCAAGGCCGAGGCAATGCAGAAAAAGATGATCAGACCGTAGAGGATCAGCAAAGAAAATGCGCCCAGAAATCCGAATTCTTCGGCCAGGGTGGTGAAGATGAAATCGGTGTGCTTTTCCGGCAGAAAGTTCAGGCGGCTTTGCGTGCCCTGCATGAACCCCTTGCCCGACCACCCCCCCGATCCCAGGGCGATCTGCGCCTGAATGATGTTGTAGCCTGCCCCCAGAGGATCGGTCGTCGGATCAAGAAACGTGTCGATGCGGCGATACTGGTAGTCGTGCAAAAGCTGCCACGGCGTGCCGCGAGTCGTGAACACGCTTGCAATCGCGCCGCCGCCCAGCAGGGCGATCACGCTGAAATACCAAAGGCTTACCCCCGCTGCGAACATCACTGCCGCCCCGCCCATCAGCAACATCAGTGCTGTGCCAAGGTTCGGCTGGATCAACACCAGCACGGTGGGCGCCACGATCAGCACCACCGGGATCAGCACCCAAAGCGGGCGTGAGGTTTTCCTGATGTCGAGCCAGTCGTAATAGGCCGCCAGCATCATGACGAGCGTGATCTTCATCAATTCAGACGGCTGCAACCGAAGCGGCCCAATATCGATCCAGCGCTGCGCGCCCATACCGACCTCGCCAAAGAATTCCACCCCCAGCAACAGCAGGATCGACGCCGCGTAGGCCAGCCCCGCCATGTTGCGGATGAACCAGATCGGCACAAGGGCGATGGCGAACATCAGCACCAACCCGACCGCAAACCGCTTCATCTGCGGTTCAGCCCAAGGGTTCAAGTCGCCGCCCGCGACGGAATACAGCATCAAAAACCCCATCGACGCGACTGCGATCAGCAGCAGCACAAGCCCCCAGTTGAGGTAGAGCACCTTGCGGATGCCGGTGGGGACGGTCTTGATCTGGTATTCGAGGAAGCTCATCGTCGGATCAGGCCCGGCTGCTGGTGGGCGGGGCGGGTTCGGATGCGCGCAGTTTCAGGTTCTTGTGCTGCGTCTCGATCCGGTTGCGCTGGCTGGCCGGATAGGCTGACAGCGCCGGGATGCCATCGCTCAGCGCCCGCAGGATTGCGTCCCGCCCGATGGGGGCTGCCGCAAGCGACCCGCCGCCGCCATGTTCCACCACCACCGCTACGGCCACCTTGGGCGCATCGGCGGGGGCAAAGCCCACAAACAGCGCGTGGTCGCGGCGGTTCCACGGCAACTGATCGTTCTTGATGACGCCGCTGGCGCGCTCGGCAGCACTGATGTTGCGGACCTGGCTTGTCCCGGTCTTGCCCGCAAGCAGCATCGACTCGTCGGCGATGCGCGAGCTTGCCGCGGTGCCACCTTGCGCGTTGACCACAGCAAACATGCCGTCTTGCACGGCGCGCAAATGTTCCGGCGCGATCCCCAGCGGCGGGGCATCGGCAACCGGAACCTCATCGGCTCCGATGGCGTGGATCAGGCGCGGGACAAGCGCCCTTCCGCTGGCGATCCGCGCCGTCATCACAGCCAACTGCAAGGGCGAGGTCAGAACGTAGCCCTGACCGATGGCCGCATTGATCGTATCACCGATGCGCCATTCGGCTTTGTGCTGTTCTTGTTTCCACGCCTTGTCGGGCATGACACCTTCGGTGATGGCCGACATCGGCAAGTCATGGCGGATGCCAAGGCCAAGCCTGCGGCCCATTTCCGCGATCTTGTCGATCCCGACGCGCTGGGCAATTTCATAATAATAGACATCGCAGCTTTCCTTCAGCGACCGCTGCATGTCGACCCGCCCATGCCCGCCATGTTTCCAGCAGTGAAAGCGCCGCCCGCCAAATTCCAGATAACCGGGACAGTTCACCGTGGTCTGCGGTGTGATGACCCCAGCCTCTAGTGCGGCAAGTCCCGTTACCATCTTGAAGGTTGATCCGGGCGGATAGGCCCCTTGAACCGACTTGTTGGCAAGCGGGCGATGGTCGTTCTCGGTCAGGGCGCTGTAGTCGACCTGGCTGATGCCGCGCACGAAAAGGTTGGGGTCAAAGGACGGGGCCGAAGCGATGGCAAGAATATCGCCGTTGGTC
This sequence comes from Rhodobacterales bacterium, assembly GCA_031408575.1. Lineage (GTDB taxonomy): Bacteria > Pseudomonadota > Alphaproteobacteria > Rhodobacterales > Rhodobacteraceae > Aliitabrizicola. The sequence continues at coordinate 2,542 of JANNWS010000071.1, read as the reverse complement.
ACATCCATCACCACGGCGGCAGCACTTTCTTCGCCCAGACGGGCCTGAAGATAATTCTGAACGTCAGCGTCGATCGTCAGCCGCAGGTCGGCCCCCGCGATACCTTCTTCTCGACCTAGCTCGCGCATGACCCGACCGACCGAATTAACCTCGATGCGCTTGTTGCCGGCGCGGCCGCGCAGGTCACCCTCCATCCAACGCTCCACACCGATCTTGCCGATCTGGAACTTGGGGATCTGCAAAAGCGGATCTGGGTCTTCCAGTTCCGCCAGATCGGCATCGCTGACCGGGCCGACATAGCCCACGACATGGGCGAAATCCTGAGCCATAGCGTAACGGCGGCTCAGGCCGACTTCGGGATTGACGCCGGGCAGGGCAGGGGCGTTCACCGCCACCGCCGACAGATCTTCCCAGCGCAGCCAGTCTGCGACCACGATCGGCACAAAGACGCTGCGGCGTTCCATTTCCTTGCGGGCGCGGTCAAGGTCTTCCGGGGTCAGCCGGATGACCTGTGCCAGTCGCGTCAGCACATCCTCGACATCGCCCGCATCTTCGCGCGTGATCACGACGCGGTAATTCTGCTCATTCCCCGCAACGATCTGCCCGTTCCGATCCAGAATCAAACCACGGGCGGGCGGGATCAGACGGATGTTGATACGGTTTTCTTCGGCCAGAAGGCGATACTCATCGGCCTGTTCGACCTGCATGTAACGCATCCGCGCGCCCAGCACGGCGATGAAGGCCAGTTGCGCGCCGCCCAGAAACAGGGCGCGACGGGTGATGGTTCTGGCACTCGTCTCGGTGTCCTTCGCCGACCGTCTCACAACCGCCTCCCATAGCCATCGACCTCGCCCGTGGCGGGCTTGCGAACGCCAAAGGCCAGTCGCGACGCCCCGACCACCAGAGGATAGCACAGGATCGATGCGATCAACTGTACCATCGCCTGCCCCAGACTGGTCTGCGGCAACATCGTCACCGCAAGGACCAGACGAAAGCCCAGCATCGCCCCGGTCATGACCGTGCCGACCAGCAGCCATTCCACTGCAAAACTCAACTCGCGCGTCAGGGCGGCCCGGTTGCGCAGGAACTCGGCTGCCAAGACAACCATCGCAGCCCAAAGTCCCGGCGGACGCATCAGCAGCATGTCTTCCATCAGAACCACGACAGCGATCAGCACGCCGGGCAGGTAGTCAGGCCGCCGCAAGACCCAGGCAAGTGTCACGCACAGCAACAGGTCAGCGCCCGGCCAACTGCCCGCCACGGTGCCAAGCGGCAGCAGCCGCACAAAGACCAGCGCCAGCGCGATCCCCGCATAAAGCGCGCGATAGCCCCAGACGGTTGATGGCACGGTATCAGCCATCTGCGCCCCCGGCGGCGGCATCCAGCGGTTCAGGGGCCGCTTCGGCGGGCCGCAGTACCGGCGGCAGGATCAGGGTTCCGGGTTCGGTGATGCGTTCCGATTCGTGGCTGCGCAGGACGCGCATGAACTCCAGCCGCTCGTAATCTGCCGCGAGCCGAACGCGCAGCCGCCCGTCCACGCCCTGTGCCACCTGCCCCACCAGCAACCCCGCCGGAAACACCCCGCCATCACCAGAACTGATCACGCGGTCGCCGGGTCGTACAAGATCCTGTTTGTCAAGAAACTCCAGCGGCGGGGCCGCAGAGTTGTCGCCCGACAGCAGCGCCTTCTGCCCCGAGGGCTGCACCGTCACCGGAATGCGGCTGTTGCTGTCGGTCAGCAGGATCACCCGGCTGGTGGTCTGCCCCACGCCCGAGATGCGCCCCACCAGACCGATCCCGTCCATCGTGGCCCAACCGTCGCGGATGCCGTCGCGCGCCCCCACATTCAGCAGCACCGACTGGCGGAACGGCGAGCCGGAGTCGGCCAGAACCACACCCGTCACATGCGTCAGGCGCGGATCAAGCCGCACCTGATTGAGGTCCAGCAGCCGCGCGTTCTTTTGTTCCAGTTGCAACGCGGCCTCGCGCCACGCCTTCATCTGTTGCAATTCGCGGCGCAGTTCCTGATTTTGCTCGTAGATACGCGTGTAGGACTGAAAATCCTCGATCATCGCTGTTGCTTTGGTGATCGGCAGCATCGCCCAGTTGAACGACGGCACCACCCGGTCAACCAGCGCCGAGCGGAACCGCTCTACCCGCGGGCTGTCGATGCGCCACAGCAGGAACAGCGCAAGCAGCATCAGCACCAGACCCCCGACAAGGATGCGCCGGATCGGTCGGGTGAAATCCTCCGGTGATGTCCGGTCTCTTGCCATTTGCGCTCAGATCTCCGGCTTGGCCCGCGGTGCAGGCCCGGCCTTTAGCTGTCGTAATCGATCACATGGCGCAGTTGTTTTTCATATTCCAGCGCCTTTCCGGTTCCGAGTGCCACACAATTGAGTGACTCGTTAGCGACCGAGATCGAAAGCCCCGTCTGTTCGCGCAATGCCAGATCCAGATCGCCCAGCAGCGCCCCACCGCCGGTCAGCATCACACCTCGGTCCACGATATCCGCTGCAAGGTCGGGCGGTGTCGCTTCCAG
>JANNWS010000070.1:0-27164 GCA_031408575.1 Rhodobacterales bacterium | reverse complement strand
GGCCCTTGGGGAAGACGGCGGCTGATCAAACTCTGGAACGGTCCATCACGACCCAGCCATTTACGATCCAACCGCCGCCACTGCCCGCCATAAATGGCGTGGCGGGCAGTGGCTCCTTTATGCGTCGGGAGCAGAGTTCAGCATAAGACAAGCCATTGCGTGGCGTGATCCTGGGCCTCCTCGATGCTTTCGATGATGTATTGGTCGAGCCATTCATGCCTGACGGTGCGGTTGTAGCGCTCGATGTAGGCGTTCTGCTGTAAGCGTCCGGTCTGACTGGGGTGAGCGTGCATTCCATGGCAGCAGGTCATCGATCCGGTTGATCTTATGGTCTGGGATACGTGCGAGGGTGTCGGCGAGCCAAGCGTGGGGATCGACGCCGTTGAGTTTGGCGGTTTCGATCAGGGTGTAGGCGATGGCGGCGGATTTGCCGCCGGTTCGTGATCCGACGAAGAGGTAGTTTTTTCGGCCCAAGGCGACCGAGCGCATGGCCCGTTCGGCGGTGTTGTTGTCGATCTCGAGGATGCCGTGGTCGAGGTAGGGACGCAGGCGGGCCATGCGGCCGAGGGCATACCGGATTGCGGCGGCCAGTGGGCTTTTGCCAGATATGTCGTGGAGTCGGGTGTTCAGCCAAGCGTCAAGGCTGTTGAACACAGGTTTTGCCTCGGCCTGTCGGATTTCCACCCGCTTGTCGGGCGGCGAGCCTCGTGCGGCCTTCTCGACCGCATAGAGTGCGGCGATCCGCGTGATCGCTTCATCGGCGATGGCCGAAGCTTGGGCCTTGTGAATATCGACGAACTTTCGGCGGACGTGGGCCAGGCAGGCGACTTCGCGGATATCGCCGGATCGGTAGAGATCCTCAAACCCGGCATGGCCGTCCGCGTGCATCCAGCCAGTGTATTCCGACAGATGATCCTTGGGGTGCTGGCCTTTGCGGTCGGACGAGAACTGATGCCAACTGGCGGGCGGGATCGCGCTGCCCCAGGGCCGCTCGTCGCGGCTGTAGGCCCACAGTCGGGTGCTGTCAGGGGAAAATTGTTGAGCGGACAGACCTTGCCGCCTAGCCTAGCTGGATGACCAAACCGAGCCCCTTTCGCTATTTCAAAACCAGCCCCGAGATCATCCGGCTGGCGGTGATGCTCTACGTCCACTATCCGCTCTCCCTGCGCAATGTCGAGGACCTGTTGCATGAGCGCGGCATAGAGATCAGCCACGAAACCGTGCGGTTCTGGTGGAACAGATTTGGCCCGATGTTTGCAGCTGAGATTCGCCGCAAACGGGTGGAGGGAATGCGGTCCCTGCCCCACTGGCGGTGGCACTTGGACGAGGTCTTCGTGAAGATCAACGGCGTGACACACTATCTATGGCGCGCCGTCGATCACGAAGGCGAGGTTCTGGAAGCGTACGTCTCCAGGAAGCGAGATCGCACGGCTGCATTGAAATTCATCAGGAAATCCATGAAACGTCATGGCCAGCCCAAGGTGATTGTCACTGACAAGCTGCGGTCCTACGGCGCTGCGCTGAAGAACCACGGAATGCCTGACGATCGGGAAACTGGTCGCTGGATGAACAACAGAGCAGAGAACTCGCATCTGCCTTTTCGACGACGCGAGCGTGCCATGCTCCGCTTTCGCCGGATGCGGTCACTTCAGAAATTCGCCGCAGTCCATTCTTCGATCCACAACCATTTCAACCAGGAGCGCGGGCTCTTCAGCAGAGGCAATTTCAAGGTCAACCGCGCCGCCGCTCTCCTTGAGTGGCGTCAACTTTGCATGGCCTGACGCCAAGCGGGTTTGGGCAAACAGAGACTGGTTCGCATTCGTCTGACAGCACCCGTCTGCGAATTCAGCTCCGGACATCTCGTCCTCCTTGCCTCAAAAACTACCAAGCAAGGCGTCTACAAATCTAGGGGCTATTCAGGCCCAAAAGGGGTGGGGTCAAACGCTGGCGGCGATGACGTTACGCTCAGGAGCTACACCGCGATCGAAGACTCGGTGGCGCAGCGTGAGTTGCAGCTTGTCGAGGACCGGATTTTGGGGATGCTGACTTCTGCCGGCCCGCACGGGCCGGCAGAAGTCGACGTTGATTGAGGCGCGACGGACGATACGTCTGTTTTGGCCGCTTTTGGAGTGATTTGAGGCTTCGGGAGACGCTGGAAACAGTCCTGTGGCTTTCTTCGTTGCGCGGCGCGGCGTAGGGGCGCAGCTGGATAAGACCACAGGGTGCGAGGTGTATCAGTTCGCAGAGGGCTCGGCTTCACAGGCGCGGCAACGGGCGGCGCGGCATGGCGGGTGACGGCAGCTCATCCGACTGAGTTGCCTCCGAAAATCGCTTCCGAAACTGCGCGTTTGGTCGGCATCCACAAAACGCTTGCTAGACGGATTTTCGCTACTGGCGGAATACCGTGGTAGATTATGATCCTGGGGGCTGTTGACGCTTAAGAAACGGTTAACGAGGCATCGGCTAGGACCCTCAACCGGGTCAACTGTCGCGCAACTGCGAGAAACGCGGCCCTGACCCGGCGCGACCTACCGTTGTGCCGACGCCCAGCGCGGGCTGATCCATGGCTCCAGATTCTCGGGCGCAAGCGGGGTCACGCCCAGCACGTGGTCCGCCGCCTTTTCCCCCACCATGATCGACGGCGCATTCAGGTTGCCATTGGTCACGCGCGGAAAAATCGAACTGTCGGCAACGCGCAGCCCCGCGACCCCGATCACCCGGCATTCCGGATCGACCACCGCCATCGGGTCGCGGGCATGCCCCATCCGCGCCGTACCGCAGGGGTGATAGGCGCTTTCGGCATGATCGCGGATGAAGGCATCAAGTGCTTCGTCCGACTGCACCGCCGAACCCGGCTGGATCTCGTGCCGGACATGGTCCTTCATCGCGTCCTGCCCGAAAATCTCGCGCGTCAGGCGGATGCAATTGCGGAAATCCTCCCAATCGTCGGGGTGGGACATGTAGTTGAACCGGATCACCGGGGGCGCTGCCGGGTCGGCCGACCGCAGCGTGACCGACCCGCGCGACTTTGACCGCATCGGGCCGACATGGGCCTGAAAGCCGTGTCCCTCCGGGGCCACTTTGCCGTCATAGCGCACGGCGATGGGAAGGAAATGATACTGGATGTCGGGATAATCCACGCCGGAGCGCGAGCGGATGAAGGCTCAGGCCTCGAACTGGTTCGACGCGCCAAGACCGCGCCCGGTGAACAGCCATTGCGCCCCGATGGTGGCCTTGCCCCAAAGGTTCCAGTGTTTGAACAGCGTGATTGGCTGGCTGGCCGCGAATTGCAGATACAATTCCATATGATCCTGCAGGTTCGCCCCCACTCCGGGGCGGTCGGCCACCACCGCAATCCCGTGTTCGGCCAGATGCGCCGCAGGCCCGATACCCGACAGCATCAGCAGTTTCGGGGAATTGATCGACGAGGCAGCAAGCACCACCTCGCGCCGTGCCGCAATCACCCGGACCTGTCCACCCTGCAAGACTTCGACCCCCACGGCCCGGCCGTTCTCGATCACCACCCGGCGGGCCAAGGCACGCACCACCTGCACATTGCCGCGCTTCATTGCGGGGCGCAGATAGGCGTTGGCGGCCGACCAGCGCCGCCCCTTCCAGATCGTGGCCTCCATCGGGCCAAAGCCTTCCTGTGCCTGCCCGTTGTAATCCGCCGTCACCGGATAGCCGGCCTGTCGGCCCGCCTCGATGAACGCATCGAACAGCGGGTTGTCGCGCGGCCCGCGCGTGATGTGCAGCGGCCCGTCATGGCCGCGCCATGTGGCGTCACCCTCGCCGTGCCAATGCTCCATCCGCTTGAAATAGGGCAGCACATCGGCATAGGCCCAGCCCGCAGCCCCCGCTTCCGCCCAATGGTCAAAGTCGCGGGCATGGCCGCGCACATAGACCATGCCGTTGATGCTGGACGATCCGCCCAGCACCTTGCCGCGCGGGGTGGCGAGGACGCGCCCGCCCAGATGCGGTTCGGGTTCGGTGTGCAGACCCCAGTCGTAAATCCCCATGTTCATCGGATAGGACAAGGCGGCAGGCATCTGGATGAACGGCCCGGCATCGGTGCCGCCATGCTCGATCACCGTGACGCGCACCCCGGCCTCGCCCAGCCGGTAGGCCATCGCACAGCCTGCCGAACCGGCCCCCACAATCACCACATCCGCCGTCATCATTCGCCCCTTGGGAACCGCTGCTGCGTTTCCAGCACGTTCAGGTCCATGTGATTGCGCATGTACCGCTCGGACGCCTTTTGCAGCGGCTGGCAATCCCATGGGGAGTAACTGCCGCTTCGCAGCGCCTCATAAACCACCCGGCGCCGGGCCTGACTGGCGCGCACATCGGCATCAAAGCGTGCCACATCCCAGCGCACCGCAGCGTCGGCCTTTAGGGCAGCAAGCGTTTCAGCATGGGCCGGATCGGCGGCAAGGTTCACCGACTCGTGCGGATCGGCCTCCATGTCGAAAAGCTGATCGGGGTCAAGACTGCATAGCACCAGTTTCCAGCGCCCTTTGCGCAGGCCCACCAGGGGTGCCTCGCTGGCCTCTGCCGCATATTCCATCGGCACGGCACAGCGACCGCCCTGCCCCGTCGCCAACGGGATCAGCGACACGCCGTCGGTCCATTCCATAATCTCATCCAGCGACACCCCCGCGAGATCGCAAAGCGTCGGTGTCAGATCGAGGATTGATACCGGCTGATCCACCCGCCCCGGCACCAGACCCGGTGCCGCAATCATCAACGGAACCCGCGCCGATCCGTCCAGGAAGGACATCTTGAACCAAAGCCCACGCTCGCCCAGCATGTCGCCGTGGTCCGAGACGACGACGATCACAGCCTCTTGCCGCATCGACTCCAGCGCCGTCAGAACCTCGCCGATCTTGTCATCAAGGTAAGAGATATTGGCGAAATAGGCGCGGCGCGACCGCGCCACCATCTCATCGGTCAGGGCATAGCTGTGCCAGTCGCTGGCATCCAGGATGCGACGCGAATGGGTGTCATGTTCGGCATAGGGAATCGGTGGCACTGTGGGCATCAGATGCGCGCAATCGGCATAAAGATCCCAGTATTTCTTGCGCGCCACATAGGGATCATGCGGATGCGTGAAGCTGACGGTCATCATCCACGGGCGGGCATCGCCACCGCGCGCCAGATCATAGACCTTTTGCGTCGCGTGAAACGCCACCTCGTCATCATATTCCATCTGGTTGGTGATCTCGGCCACGCCCGCGCCCGTTACCGACCCCATGTTGTGATACCACCAGTCGATCCGTTCGCCGGGCTTGCGATAGTCCGGTGTCCAGCCGAAATCGGCGGGGTAGATGTCGGTTGTCAATCGCTCCTCAAATCCGTGCATCTGGTCGGGGCCAACGAAATGCATCTTGCCCGCCAGTATCGTCTGATAGCCCGCGCGGCGCAGATGATGCGCGAAGGTCGGAATATCGCTGCGAAACTCGGCGGCGTTGTCATAAACGCCGGTGCGCGACGGCAACTGCCCCGACATAAACGCGGCACGGGCGGGCGCGCAGAGCGGCGAGGCGGTATAGGTATTGGCAAACCGCACCGACCGCGCTGCCAGCGCCTTGAGGTTCGGGGCATGCAGCCAGTCGGCGGGACCATCGGGGAAGAACGTCCCCGAAAGCTGATCCACCATGAAAATCAGGATGTTGGGCTGGCTCACCGGGCTACCCCCGGTGCCAGTTCTATCGTCAGCGCATCAAGCACCAGGGCTATTGCCGCCGCTCCGTCCGGGCTTGCGGGGCTCAGCGCCTGGCGCAGATAGACCCCGTCGATCAGCGCCGCCAGTGTCTCGGACACCCTCGCAGCGCGCACGCCGACCAGCGGCCGCAGATCGTGCATCAGATTCGAGCGCAGCCTGCGCTGATACACCCCCAGCAGCCGCCGTGCCTCGGGCATCGTCTGCGCCATAACGTAGAAATTCAGCCATGCCCCCACGACTTCGCGGCGGAAGTTCGCCGGACCGAAAGAGGCGCGCACGACGGCGTGAAGCCGCGCCTCATGTCCCACGGCCATCGCCAGCGCCCCGCCCACCTCGGCCCCGTAAAGCGTCAGAACATGGCGCATCGCCGCCAGAAACATCGTCTCTTTCCCGCCGAAATAGTGGTGCGCCAATGCCGAAGACATGCCCGCCCGCTTGGCAATCTGGCTTACCGTCACGTCAAGATTGCCGGTCCGCCCGATCTCGGCAATCGTGGCGTTGACCAGCGCCGCCTTTCGGATAGGCTCCATCCCCAGCTTCGGCATCGGCGGTCCCTTGCAAAAATGCTTGCGTTCCGCTGCTAGCTTGAAGTTAATTGACTCGTCAATCAACAAAAAACGGGGAGCTTCCATGACAACCATCCGCACCGCGCTGCTGTTCAGCGCGCTTGCACTTGCCACAGCACCGGCCTTTGCCGAAGGCTGCGACAAGGTAACCTTTTCCGACGTGGGCTGGACGGACATCACCGCCACCACCGCCGTAACGACGCTTATTATCGACGCGCTGGGATATGAGACAGACATCAAGGTTCTGGCCGTGCCGGTCACCTATACCTCGATGGCCGAAGGCGATATTGACGTGTTTCTGGGCAACTGGATGCCGACGATGGAGGCCGACATCGCCCCCTACCGTGAAGCTGGCACCGTCGATACCGTCCGCACGAACCTTGAAGGCGCGAAATATACGCTCGTCACCAATGCCAAAGGCGCGGAACTGGGAATCAAGGATTTCGCCGACATCGCCGCGCAGAAAGACGCGCTCGATGGCAAGATCTACGGGATCGAAGCGGGCAATGATGGCAACCGCCTGATCATGGACATGGTCGCGGCCAATGCCTTTGGTCTGGACGGATTCGAGGTTGTCGAAAGCTCGGAACAAGGGATGCTCGCACAGGTCGCCCGCGCCGATGAGCGCGGCGAGCCGGTAATCTTTCTGGGCTGGGAGCCCCACCCGATGAACGCCAATTTTGACATGACTTACCTGACGGGGGGCGACGATTTCTTTGGCCCGAACCTTGGTGGTGCCACTGTCGCCACCAACACCCGCGCAGGTTATGTGACCGAATGCCCGAATATCGGCAAGTTGCTGCAGAACCTGGAATTCACACTTGCGATGGAAAACGAGGTGATGGGCAAAATTCTCGATGAGGGCATGGACCCGGCCGATGCAGCCAAGGCTTGGCTGCAGACCAATCCCGATGCCGTGGTGCCGTGGCTTGCCGGTGTAACCACCAAAGATGGCGGCGATACCGCGGCTGCTATCACGGCGGCACTGCAATAAGCCAAAGACTGGCCCCCGACGTTCCGGGGCCTTTTCCCTTCCAAAGCGCGCAGGGTGGACCGAGATGGACTGGCTGAACATTCCAAAGATCCCCGTAGGCGACACCGCAGAGCTGGCCTTCGACTGGCTGAAATCCAACGCGCGCTGGTTCTTTGACGGCCTGTCCGAGGTGATGGACTGGCTGATCGCCTGCGTGCTGTGGGCGTTGCAGGCGCCGCCGCCGATCCTGATCATCGCGGTGTTCGTGGCCGTGACATGGTATCTGCAACGCTCGTGGAAAACCTGCCTGCTGGTGCTGCTTGGCTTTCTGTTCATCCTCAATCAGGACTATTGGGAAGAAACCACCGAAAGCCTGGCACTTGTGCTGTCCTCCTGCGTGGTTTGCATGGGCCTTGGCGTGCCGATCGGCATCTGGCTGGCACACCGCCCCAAAGCCTATGCAGCCATCAGCCCGGTGCTTGACCTGATGCAGACGCTGCCGACCTTCGTCTATTTGATCCCCGCGATCATCTTCTTCGGCCTGGGCATGGTGCCGGGCCTGATAGCCACGGTGATCTTCGTGCTGCCCGCCCCGATCCGCCTGACCTATCTGGGCATTTCCACCACACCCCTGACGCTGCTCGAGGCCGCAACCTCGTTCGGGGCCACCCCCCAGCAACGCCTGTGGAAGGTGGAGTTGCCTTACGCCTTTCCGCAGATCATGGCAGGGCTGAACCAGACGATCATGCTGTCCCTCTCGATGGTGGTGATTGCCGCCTATGTTGGCGCTGACGGCCTTGGCAAACCGGTCGTGCAAGCCCTCAGCCGCGTGGATACCGCGCTCGGGTTCGAATCCGGCTTTGTGATCGTGGTGGTCGCCATCGTGCTTGACCGGATGCTGAGGGTGACCCGCAAATGACCGACATGACCCCCGCCGACATGACCCCGATGGTCGAATTCGACAACGTCTCGATCGTCTTTGGCGACCGCCCCGATCAGGCGTTGCCCCTGATGGACAAGGGCCAGACACGGGCCGAGGTGCAGACCGCCTGCGGCCAAGTGCTGGGCGTGCATGACTGCTCGCTGACAGTGGGCAAGGGCGAAATCCTCGTGCTGATGGGCCTGTCCGGCTCGGGCAAATCCACGCTGCTGCGCGGCGTCAACGCGCTGAACCCCGTGGTGCGCGGCGAGGTGCGCGTGCATGACGGCGAGCGGATGGTCAGCGTCACCAAGGCCGACCCCACCACCCTGCGGAACCTGCGCCTAAATCACCTCGCGATGGTGTTTCAGGCGTTCGGGCTGCTGCCTTGGCGCACGGTCCGCGAGAATGTCGGTCTGGGCCTTGAACTGGCGGGCCTGACGCCGGAACAGCGCCGCGACAAGGTGGATGTTCAGTTGGCACTGGTGAACCTGTCGCAATGGGCCGAACGCAAGGTCGGCGAATTGTCGGGGGGCATGCAGCAACGCGTCGGCCTTGCGCGCGCCTTTGTGACCCAAGCCCCGATTCTGCTGATGGACGAGCCGTTTTCGGCCCTCGACCCGCTGATCCGCACGCGGTTGCAGGATGAGCTTCTGGATCTTCAGGCCAAGCTGAAGCGGACCATCATCTTTGTCAGCCATGATCTGGACGAGGCGTTCAAGATCGGCAACCGCATTGCCCTGATGGAGGGCGGGCGCATCGTACAATGCGGCACCGCGCGCGAGATCATCGCAAACCCCGCGTCAGATTATGTCGCCGATTTCGTGGCCCACATGAACCCGCTGGGCGTGCTGACCGCGCGTGACGTGATGGTGCCGGGCGCTGGTACCGCCACATATAGCGTCGGCCCCGACACGCCCGTTCGAACGGTGATGGAACGTCTGCGCGACGGCGCGCAGGTGGTGGCCGTGGTTGACGCGGGCAATGTGGTTGGCACCATCCGCGCCGAGGGGCTGATGGGCCGGCTGTTGAACCCGCAGGGTTAGCGCAGGATCGGACGGTGTGAAAACACCCGTCTGAACCTGTGTTCCGCCCGTTTCCCTATTCTTCCCGTGTCGCCTGACAAGACGGGAAGCCCCTGCCGCTCACGCACGATTATCGGCGCGCGCGCACCACCACCGTGCTACCGGAATACAGCTCCAGCGCTCCGTCGGCAGACAGATCGAACCGGTCTACTGTCGTCAGACCCATCAGAAAGGCCTGCTCCACCGCCATCAGATCCTCGGGGCAAGCCATCATCGTTCCCGCCGCCGCACCGAAAGTCAGCCCTTCCCCGCTCAGCGTGAAGCCGCCGTTGTACCGATTGCAGCCACTGCCTCCAAAGACCCGCGCCGCCCCGGTATCAAACGCGATGCTCACCTCTGCGCCCTCGGGCAAAACCGCACCCTCGACATGCTCCACGGTCCAGCCGCCCGCCAGCAGGTCGGCAGGTGCGCCGCCGCAGCCCTGCAACACCTGCCCCTTGTCCGTCACCGTAACCGACACCGGATGCGGCATCCCCGTCATCGTGTCGCGGCAAAGCGCACGCTCCACCACAAAACCGAAATCGCCCGATGCATCGAACTGCACGCCAAAGCCGTCGGCAACCGCCTCCGGCAGCGGGCCCTCGACCCGCGTTTCGCCCATGTTGCCCTCATAGACGAACCCTGCGTCGCTCAACTCCAGCCGCCAGCCCGGCTCGTTCCCCCGCGCGGTCAGCGGTAGCAAGGCAGGCACAATCACCGGCAGACACTCTGGCAGATCGACGCCCCGAAGCGTCACCATCGCCGCATTGCCCTTGCTCCAGAACACCGTTTCGGGTGTGATCCCATCAGAAAACCTTGCCCCGGACGCCGCTTCGACCGGGGCAAGCCCGATCGTCTCGGCCCCGACCCGGATCAACACGTCTTCGCCAGCAAACGCCACGTCCACGCTTGTTCCGCCACACTCCATCCGGCTGGAAAACCCCAAGGCCACATGGCGCGCCAACGGCACGACGCCCAGATCAACCGGCGACTCACCCTCTGGCACCGCGACCGCAGCCGACAGCCATTCCGGCTTGCCGCCCACAAAGATCGCGCCCTGCAGCGTGTAGGGGCCGTTGTCAGGTGCGACCAGAGTAAACGGCAGCGGCACCTGCCGCCCGGCGGTTTCAATCCGCGCCTCGGCGACCACGCCGTCCGGCCCGCGCAATTCGACCATCAGTTGCGCCCCGTCCACCAGAGCAATCCGCTCCAGATAGGCCATCTGGCCAGTTATGTCGCGCGCCTGCGCCACGGGGGTGAAGCCAAGCAGGACAATCGCAAGGGTCAGGCAACGGGTCATGGGTCAATCCTTCTGGGTTCAGCCTCTCTAAGCAGCAGCGATGCCTTGCGTCAAACCCCAACTCACACCAACCGCCTCTCCCCACCGCCACAGCCACCACAACCGCCCCGGACGCAGCGCGGCCTGCGCCGCGAATGGATAAAGTCTACAAACCCGAAGCTTCGGGCGACTGACGAAAAGGCGCAGCGGATCATGCACTTAGATAGAGTTGAATATTCCGGGGGCGGGATTTGGCGAAAAACCAACTATAGGCCGTATTGTAGCACGGCAACCGGGCAGGCTAGAAGGAATGGCAAGGTATTGCGGACGTGGCGAAATCGGTAGACGCTGGGGTCTTAAACACCCTTTCCTTTGGAGTACGGGTTCAAGTCCCGTCGTCCGCACCACCCTGAATTTGCCCCGCCTTCAATCTGTCTGCGGGATGGTCTGATCGCACTACCTTCATTGTGGCCCAATTTCTTGCGAGAATGACGAGATCTGGCTGCCCTATGGTTCGGCGCGCATCACTTTCCCGGCCCACCCGACACCACGGATCGTGGCAGTATTCCAAGGCTCTGGCGTTGCGGCATCGCTGTTTCAGACGGATACCGGGCATCTGAAATCTGGCTTGGCTTGGCCTATTTCTGCAACCCCTGCACATATTGCGCCAGTTGCACCAGCCGGACGGGCGTCGGGGTGGCAATCCCGTCGCCGCCATCGAACAGCACAAGATTGCCGTCCAGCAGGGGGGCGAATTGCGGCATGACCCGACCATCTTCCTGTGCATAGCCCCAGATCTGCGCCATCACCCGCGTCATCGGAAAGCTGCCGCCGTTGCGCGCAGAGATACGGGTAAGATCAGCCGGGCGCTGCGCCAGATCTGCTGCGGCATCGCCGTCGCCCTTGCCACCATTGCCGTGGCAGACTGCGCAATACTGCCCGAAATCCTCAGCCCCGGTCGGGATCGCCTCAGCGGTTTGCGTGCGTGCTTCGGGCAGGCATGCCGCCAGCAGCAGCGGGGCAATCAGGATCAGCGGGCGAACAATCAACATGGAACCTCCACAAGCGGTTTGACCGATAGAACCACGCAGCCGCACGCCGCGCAATCTCAGACCACACGGCCCGCTTCCAGCCGCACGATCCGGTCCATCCTTGCGGCCAGTGCCAGATTGTGCGTCGCGATCAGCGCGCCAAGCCCGGTTTCGCGCACAACCTCCATCAGCGTGGCAAACACCTGATCCGACGTGGCGGGATCAAGGTTCCCGGTGGGCTCATCCGCCAAAAGCAGCTTTGGTGCGTTGGCCAGCGCCCGGCAGAACGCCACCCGCTGCTGCTCGCCCCCCGACAGCGCGGCCGGCCGATGCCCCGCGCGTGCAGCAATGCCCACGCGCGCCAGAAGGTCCAGCGCCCGCGCTTCGGCTATGCGTTTGGCAACCCCGTTCGCAAGTTGGGGCAGAACCACGTTTTCCAGTGCCGAGAATTCCGGCAGCAGGTGGTGGAACTGATAGATGAACCCCACGTCGCCGCGCCGCGCCTCGGTCCGCGCGCGGTCGCCAAGACCGCCCATGTCACGCCCGGCCAGCATCACGCTACCTTCATCGGGCGCATCCAGCAGCCCCGCCATGTGCAGAAGGGTTGATTTCCCCGCGCCCGACGGTGCCACAAGGGCCACCACCTCGCCCCGCGCGACGGATAGAGTGGCCCCGCGCAGCACCTGCACTTCGCCCGGCCGACCAGCGTTATACGTCTTGGTGATCCGCTCCAGCGCCAGCATCACGTCACTCATAGCGCAGCGCCTCGACCGGATTCATGCGGGCGGCACGGCGCGCGGGAAAGATCGTGACCACAAACGAAAGGCCCAGCGACAGGGCGACCGCCGACATGACGTCACTCAGTTGCAACCTGGCGGGCAGCGCATAGATGCCCCGGATCGACGGATCCCACACACCGCCGCCGGAAACGTAATTCACCAGCGAAAAGATCGGGTCGATATAGATTGCAAAAAGGCACCCCAGCAGAACCCCCATCGCCGTGCCAATCAGCCCGGTTGCCGCCCCGCAAATGAAGAACACCCGCAGGATGGAGCCTTCGGTTAGCCCCATCGTGCGCAGGATGCCAATGTCACGCCCCTTGTTCTTGACCAGCATAATCAGCCCCGAGATGATGTTCATCGCGGCGATCAGCACCAGAACAGACAGGATCACGAACATCACATTGTCTTCGATCGTCAGCGCGCGCAAAAAGCTGCCCGCCGACTCCTGCCAGTTCCACAGCAATGTCCGCTCGTCGCCCGCCGCCTGTAGCGCGGGGTTCAGTGCCTGCACTGCGTCGGGGTCGGCCACCATGACCTCGATCTCATCCGCCATGCCTTCGCGGTTGAAATAGCTCTGCGCCTCGGCAAAGGGCATGTAGACGCGGGTCTGGTCGATATCCCAGCGCCCGGCGGTGAACACATAGACCACCTCATACGCGTTCACGCGCGGGCTGGTGCCGAAGGCGGTCTTGACCCCATCGGGCGAGATCAGCCGGATGCGGTCTCCGACCGCCACACCCAGTTCGCGCGCAACACCCGATCCTATGGCAATGCCGTCGTCAAAGCGGTTGATGTCGCCGTAAGCTTCGGCTGATCCGGCGACGCGGGGGATGGTTTTCAGATCTTCGGCGCGCAGGCCGAACACCTGCACCCCCGCATTGCGACCCTGACTGGTTGCCATGACCTGACCCTTGATCAGTGGCGCGGCCCGCGTGACACCCGGTACTGCGCGCAGCCGCCCCGCCAGGCCGTCATAGTCTGCAATGGTGCGGACGGTCTGACCCGTCTCAGTTTCCCAAGGGGTGGAATAGACGGTGACATGGGCGTTGGCACCCAGAATGGTGTCAACAAATTCGGCGCGGAACCCGGCGCGAACCGACAACGTGGCGATCAGGGCGAAGACAGCAAGCGTGATCCCGATCAGACTGATCCATGTCATCACGCTGACGCCACCCTCGGCCCGCCGCGCCCGCAGATAGCGCCAGGCAATCATCCATTCAAAGGCGGCGAAAGGGCGGGTGCGTGTCGTCATCTGGTCCCTTTGGCGGGGTGTTGGGCCGCCGCCTACGATTTCATCTTTGCGGAAATATCCTCGTGGGGTCCGGGGGGCAGACAGCCCCCCGGCCTTGCCGCAGACACGCCCTCAGACAGCAGCGTAGATCGCCACCACCCGTGTAACGGCATCCTCGGCCGTCATCTCTTCGCTCACTCCGGTGCGGCGGGAGGTCAGCTCGACCTTGCCAGCGGCAATTCCACGCGGCCCGACGGTGATGCGCCAGGGCAGGCCGATCATGTCCATCGTGGCGAACTTGGCCCCCGCCCGCTCATCCCGGTCGTCATAAAGCGTGTCGAGGCCCTTGGCGACCAGCGCGCTGTAGAGATGCGCGCAGGCCGCATCGGTGGCGCTGTCGCCCTGTTTCAGGTTGACAAGGCCGACATGGAACGGCGTGACGCCCTCGGGCCAGATGATGCCCTTGTCGTCATGGCTCGCCTCGATGATCGCGCCCAGCAGGCGCGACACGCCGATGCCATGCGACCCCATCTGCACCGGAACCCGCTCGCCCTTGTCGTTCACCACCACCGCGCCCATCGGCTCGGAATATTTGGTGCCGAAAAAGAAGATCTGTCCCACCTCGATAGCGCGTGAGGATTTGCGCCGCGCGTCGGGGATGGCGTCGAAAATCGCCGCGTCATGCGTCTCGTCGGTGCGGGCGTAGGGGGTTGTCCATTCCTTGACGATGGCGGCGCATTCGGCGCGGTCGTCGAAATTGACCACGCGGTCGCCGAATTTCAGGTCGGTGATGGCAGCGTCGTAGAACACCTCGGATTCGCCCGTAGAGGCGAGCACCAGAAACTCATGCGTATTGTCGCCGCCGATGGGGCCAGAGGCGGCGCGCATCGGAATGGCTTGAAGGCCCATCCGCTCGTAGGTCCGCAGGTAGCTGACCATGTGGCGGTTATAGGCGTGCAGGCCAGACTCCACGTCGATGTCGAAATTATAGCCGTCTTTCATCAGAAACTCGCGGCCGCGCATCACGCCAAAGCGGGGGCGGATCTCGTCGCGGAACTTCCACTGGATGTGATATAGCGTCAGTGGCAGGTCTTTATAGCTGCCGACATGGCTGCGAAAGATGTCGGTAATCATCTCTTCGTTGGTCGGGCCATACAGCAGGTCGCGCTTGTGGCGGTCGGTGATGCGCAGCATTTCCTCGCCATAGTCGTCATAGCGCCCGCTTTCGCGCCACAGGTCGGCGGGTTGCAGCGTGGGCATCAACAGCGGGATATGGCCTGCGCGCTGTTGTTCCTCATGCACGATCTGCTCAATGCGCCTAAGAACCTTGTAGCCCAGCGGCAGCCACGAATAGATGCCCGCCGCCTGCTGCTTGATCATGCCGGCGCGCAGCATGTAGCGGTGGCTGACGATTTGTGCCTCGGCCGGGTTTTCCCGAAGGACGGGCAGGAAGTAGCGGGTCAGACGCATGCGCGGGCCTCTTTCTCGACATCTTGGGTTGCGAACCGCTTAAGCGATCCGCATCTTTTGGGCAAGGGAGCGGCACATGGAGTCGGGCGGGGTTGCCGGGCGGTCGGCGCTGGTCCAGAACGGAAGTACCAAAGGTGGAGCGTACAGATGGCATTGCCGGTTCGGGATCAGCTGAAATACTGGGGGCTTGCGGCGCTGCTGTTTTTTTCGGTGTTGTATGTTCTGGGCAATGTGATCCTGCCCTTTATCGTCGGCGGGGCGATTGCCTATTTCCTTGATCCGATAGCCGACCGGTTGCAGCGCGCAGGGATGAGCCGGGTCGTGGCAACGGTGGTGATCTCGCTTGGGGCCACGCTGCTGGTGGTACTGCTGGTGTTGTCGGTCATTCCCACGCTGATCAGCCAGTTCGGCGCGCTGATTGCCGCCGCGCCGCAGATCGGCCTGCAGTTGCAGACATTCCTGCTTGAGAGGTTTCCGGAACTCAGCGACAGCACCAGCACCATGCGCCAGACCCTGACACAGATCGGTGAGGCCATAGGCGCGCGCGGCGGAGAATTGCTGAACGGGCTTGTCACGTCCGCTCTCAGCCTGATCGGGATCGTGGTCTTCATCGTCGTCGTGCCGGTCGTGGCGTTCTACATGCTGCTGGACTGGGACAACATGGTGGCCAAGATCGACAGCTGGCTGCCGCGCGACCATGCCCCCACCCTGCGCCGTATTGCCGCGGACATCGACGCGGTTCTGGCGGGGTTCGTGCGCGGGCAGGTCAGCGTCTGCCTGATCCTCGGCACGTTCTATTCGGTTGCCCTGATGCTGGCGGGTCTGCAATTCGGGCTGGTCGTGGGGGCGATTGCCGGGGCGATCACCTTTATCCCCTATGTCGGATCGCTGGTCGGCGGGGCGCTGGCGATCGGTCTTGCGCTGTTCCAGTTCTGGGGCGACTGGGTGTCAATCGGGATTATTGCAGCCATTTTCGCGATCGGGCAGTTCTTCGAGGGCAATATCCTGTCCCCGAAACTGGTCGGCGGATCGGTGGGGCTGCACCCGGTCTGGCTCTTGTTCTCGCTGTCCGCGTTCGGGTCGGTGTTCGGCTTTGTCGGCATGCTGGTCGCGGTGCCGGTGGCGGCGATCATCGGGGTGGTCGCCCGCTTCGGCATCACGCAGTATCACGACAGCCTGTTGTATCAAGGTGTGGACAAGCTGCGCGCCGGCCACGAGGACGAGACGCGCCTGTGACCGGGCAACTGGCGTTCGATCTGCCGGTGCGCGCAGCGCTGGGGCGCGAGAATTTCTTTGTTTCACCGTCGAATGCGCTGGCGCTGGCGGCGCTTGAGGTGTGGCGTGACTGGCCGGGCGGGCGGATGCTGCTGATCGGACCTGCGGGGGCCGGCAAGACGCATCTGGCCCATGTCTGGGCCGCCGAGACGCGGGCGCAGATCGTTGCCGCGGCCTCGCTTGCCGACACCGATTTGCCCGCGCTGGCCGAAGCGGGGGCCGTCGTGGTGGAGGATGCCGACCGGATCGGCGGGCAGATGGCTGATGAAACCGCGCTGTTTCACCTGCACAACCTGATCGGCGCGCAGGGCGGCGCGCTGCTGGTGGCCGCCGCGCACCCGGTGCGCGACTGGAGCCTGACACTGCCCGATCTACACAGCCGGATGCAGGCCTTTGCGGTGACGCGGCTTGATCCGCCCGACGATGCGCTGCTGTCGGCGGTGCTGGTGAAACTGTTTGCCGACCGCCAGATCACGGTGGCCCCCGCGCTGATCCCGTATCTTGCACAGCGGATGGACCGGTCGTTTGCCGCCGCGCGCGATCTTGTGGCGCGTCTGGATGCGCTGGCGCTGGCGCAGGGGCGTCCGGTGACGCGGGCCTTGGCCGCAGCCTTGCTGGACAGCCCCGACACCCCAAGCTAACCTGACAGAAAAACAAAGAGGCACACCCGATACCCCGCATGACTCAGGCCGATTTCCTCAAAGCTCCGTTTCCTGCCGCCGTCGCCCTGTCGCAAGCCGAAACAGCCGGCCCGAAACGCTTTTTCAATCGCGAGCTCAGTTGGCTGGCGTTCAACTGGCGCGTGCTGGAAGAGGCGGCGAACCCGCTTGTGCCGCTGCTGGAACGGCTGCGGTTCCTGTCGATCTCGGCCACCAATCTGGACGAGTTCTATACCGTCCGCGTGGCCGGCCTGCGCGAACTGGCACGGGCGGGCAATGAAACGGCGTCCCAGGACGGGCTTCGACCGGCCGAGCAACTGCTGCAGATCAACGCCGATGCGCGCCGCCTGATGCAGACGCAGCAGACCAGTTTCAACAAACTGAAGCGCGAGATGGAGGGCGAGGGGATCACCCTGATGACCCGTTCCAAGCTGACCGCCCGCGATTTCAAGTTTCTTGAGGCGCATTTTCTGGGTAAGGTGTTTCCGCTGCTGTCGCCGCTGGCGATTGACCCCGCGCACCCCTTTCCGTTCATCCCGAACACCGGCTTCTGCCTTGGCCTGCAACTGGAACGCGCCCGCGACGGGCGGGTCTTGCAGGCACTGCTGCCGATCCCGCAGCAGATTGCGCGCTTTGTGCCGCTGCCCGCGAAACCCGGCGAACATCGGTTCCTGCCGCTGGAGGAGTTGCTGCTGCTGCATCTGGGCATGCTGTTTCCCGGCTATGTGGACCGGGGGCATTGCACCTTCCGCGTGTTGCGCGACAGCGATCTGGAAGTGGAGGACGAGGCCGAAGATCTGGTGCGCGAATTTGAAACAGCGCTCAAGCGCCGCCGCCGGGGCGAGGTGATCCGCCTGAAGATCAGCGCGGGCGCGCCCGATGATCTGCGCACACTGATCATGAAGGAGCTGGCGGTCACCGAGGCCGAGGTGGTCGAGGTGCGGGGATTGCTTGGGATCGCCGACCTGAAGGAACTGGTGCTGGACAGCCGCCGCGATCTGCTTTGGCCTGCGTTCATTCCGCGCGTGCCGGAACGGGTGCAGGACCATGAGGGCGACATGTTCGCGGCGATCCGCCAGAAGGACATGCTGCTGCACCACCCGTATGAGACGTTCGATATGGTGATCCGCTTTTTGCAACAGGCCGCTCGCGACCCCGATGTGCTGGCGATCAAGCAGACGCTGTATCGCACCAGCCGCGACAGCCCGATTGTCGAGGCGCTGTGCGAGGCCGCCGAGGCCGGCAAGTCGGTGACGGCACTGGTCGAACTGAAGGCCCGGTTCGACGAGGCTGCCAACATCCGCCAGTCGCGCCGGCTGGAGCGGGCCGGCGCGCATGTGGTTTACGGCTTCGTCACCTACAAGACCCACGCCAAGATCAGCACTGTGGTGCGCCGCGAGGGTGAAAACCTTGTGACCTATACGCATTATGGCACCGGCAACTATCACCCGATCACGGCGCGGATCTACACCGATCTGTCACTTTTTACCTGCGACCCGGCGCTGGGGCGCGATGCGACCAAGGTTTTCAATTATCTGTCGGGCTATGTGCAACCTGCGGGGCTGGAGAACCTGACAATCGCACCGATCAGCATGAAGCAGCACCTGCTGGATCTGATCACGGCCGAAGCGGGCCACGCCAAAGCGGGCAAGCCGGCTTCGATCTGGGTCAAGATGAACAGTCTGGTGGAGCCTGACGTGATCGACGCTTTGTATACGGCCAGTCAGGCGGGCGTGAAGATCAGCCTTGTCGTGCGTGGCATCTGCGGCTTGCGGCCGGGGATAAAGGGACTTTCCGAGAATATCCGGGTGAAATCAATTGTCGGGCGGTTTCTGGAACACAGCCGGATCGTGTGTTTCGGCAACGGCCACGGATTGCCGTCGAAAAAGGCGCGGGTATTCATCTCATCTGCCGACTGGATGGGGCGCAACCTGACGCGGCGTGTGGAAACACTGGTCGAGATCATGAATGCGACGGTGAAGGAACAGATCGTCAGCCAGATCATGGTGGCAAACCTTGCGGACGAGGCGCAAAGCTGGGTGCTGCACCCGGATGGGCATTATCTGCGCGAATTGCAGGCATCCGATGGCACATTGTTCGACTGCCACCGGTTCTTCATGGAAAACCCGTCGCTGTCAGGCCGGGGAACGGCGGGGGCCAAGGACGTGCCACGCCTCACCCAGACTACAGACTGACGCGGGCCGCAGTCTGATGCAGCCGAAGCATTGACCGGACTGCTTTGGGGCGGCATGGTCCGCCCGTAACGGGAGACACCTGCATGACCGACCGATCCGAGGCATCCGCCGATGACTGGGGGCCGTTTGGGCGCCCGCTGTTCGAAGACCCCACGGCCCGCGCCCTTAGCCGGGTGGGCGTGGTCGATGTCGGATCGAACTCTGTCCGGATGGTGGTGTTTGATGGCGCGGCCCGGTCGCCTGCGTATTTCTACAACGAAAAGGTGATGTGCGGGCTGGGTCAGGGGATTGCCGAAACCGGCAAGCTGAACCCTGCCGGCTGGCAGCGCGCGGTTTCGGCGCTGAAACGCTTTGCGCTTCTGGCCGAGGGCATGGATATCGCGCCCTTGACCGTGGTGGCCACCGCGGCCGTGCGCGAGGCCAGCGATGGTGCGGCTTTCCAAGATGAAGTGCTGCGCGAAACCGGCCTGAAGATGTGGGTGATCGACGGCAACGAAGAAGCACGGCTTTCGGCGCAGGGCGTGCTGCTTGGCTGGCCCGATGCCAAGGGGCTGGTCTGCGACATTGGCGGATCGTCGATGGAACTGGCACAAGTTGGCGGTGGCAAGGTCGGCGCGCGGGCCACGTCGCCGCTGGGCCCGTTCCGGCTGCAACAGGTGGAAGGCGGGCCGAAGGCGCGGCGCGCGCATATTCACCGGATTCTGACCGACATGAAAAAGCAGTTCCCCGGCGACAAGCCGCGCATCTACCTTGTCGGTGGGTCGTGGCGGGTGATCGCGCGTCTGGACATGGAACGGCGCGCCTATCCGCTGACAGTGCTGCACGAATACCGCATGATGCCGGCACAGATTCTGGAAACACTGGACTGGATCAGCAACAATGACCTGCCAATGCTGCGCGTGCTGACCGGCACCTCGCAGGAACGGATGGAACTGGTCCCGCTGGCCTGCGAAGTGCTGCGCGAAATGATCGACGTGTTCCAGCCTCGCGAGGTGGACGTGTCGGCCTATGGCATCCGCGAGGGGCTGCTCTATGAACAGATGCCCGACCGGTTGCGCGCCCGCGACCCGCTGATCGAGGCGGCACGGATGGCCGAAGCCACGTCGGCGCGCATACCGGGGTTCGGCAAGAAGCTGTTTGGCTTTTTGCAGCCGCTGTTTGCGGACGTGGACGCCGAACGCCTGCGCCTTATCAAGGCCGCCTGCCTGCTGCATGACACCGCATGGCGCGCGCATCCCGATTACCGCGCCGAAGTGTGTTTCGACAACGCGACGCGGGCCAATCTGGGGGGCCTTGACCATCCGGGGCGGGTGTTTCTGGGGCTGGCCTTGCTGCACCGCTACAAGAATTCACGGACCGGATCGCGGCTGGAGCCGCTGTTCCGGTTGCTCAGCGATGAGCAGATCCGCGATGCCGAGGTGCTGGGCAAGGCGATGCGGTTCGGCGCGATGTTCGCCGTAGCCGATCCGCAACTTGCCGGGACGCTGCGTGTGAAGCCAAAACGGAAAGAGCTGGAGCTGGAGTTGACCAAACTGGGCGAAGGGCTGTTCGGCGAGGTGGCGCAGGCGCGGTTCATGTCGCTGGCACAGGCATTGAAAGCCGCCCCCAGTGTCACGCGGGCGGGAAGTCTGGCCGATGCGTCTTGACCATCTGGCCGTTTCGGCCGGAACGCTGGACGAGGGTGTGGCCTATGTCGAGGCCGCGTTCGGCGTGGCGCTGGCACCCGGCGGGCAACATGCCCACATGGCCACCCACAACCGGCTTCTGGGGCTGGGCGACATCTATCTGGAGGTGATTGCGGCCGATCCTGCCTTGCCCCGCCCGGCATGGCCGCGCTGGTTCGATCTGGACAATTTTGCAGGCCCGCCGCGCCTGACGAACTGGGTGGCCGCCTGCGACGATCTAGCGGCCGAGGTCGCGCTGGGGCCGGAGGGTTTGGGCATCCCGGTTGATCTGGCGCGCGGCGATCTGCGCTGGCAGATGGCGATACCGCCCACCGGACGCCTGCCCTTCGACGGTGCGTTTCCCGCGCTGATCCACTGGCACGGCAGCGCCCATCCGGCACAGCGCCTGCCCGATGCCGGGGTGCGGCTGATCCGGCTGGAGATTGCCCATCCGTCTGCCGAAGGGCTGCGTGCCGCATTGACCGGGCGGCTGAATGACCCGCGTGTAGTGATCGCAACAGGTCCGCAAAAGGCCATGCAGGCCACGTTTTCCACCCCGCACGGGATACGCGCGCTGTGAGCGTACGGCCTGCTACAGCCGCAGATGCCGGGGCGATAGCGACGATCTGGAACCACTATATCCACCACAGCACCGTCACCTTTGCGTCGGTCGAGAAATCGGTAGACGGGGTTGCCGGGCTGATCGCGACGCGTCCCGCGTTTTTCGTGGCAGAAGGGCCGTCTGGTATCGCGGGCTTTGCAACCTATGACCAGTTCCGCAGCGGTGACGGCTATGCGCGCACGATGGAGCATACCGTGCAACTGCACCCCGACTGTCGTGGGGGCGGGCATGGCCATGCGCTGATGGCGGCGATCGAGGATCATGCAATGGGGCGCGGCGCGCATTCGATCTTTGCCGGTGTCAGCGCCGAGAATGCCGCGGGTCGCGCCTTTCACGCGCGACGAGGCTACGCCGAGGTGGCAATCCTGCCGCAAGCGGGCTGGAAGTTCGGTCGCTGGATTGATCTTGTGCTGATGCAGAAAATCCTCTCCTGACAGCGGCACGGGCCGGGTCTATGCTGCGCCGATGTCACTTTGGACCCGCATTGCCGATGCTCTGTCCGCCCTCGCCGCCGGCGAAGGGCTGTCCGAGATATTTGACCGCCTGCGCCTGCCGCCGGAACGGTCGGTCGCCTTCACCATCGCGGTGATTGCGCTGGGGGCCAAGATGGCCAAGGCCGACGGCGAAGTGACACGCAATGAGGTGACGGCGTTTCGTCAGGTGTTTGCGATTCCGCCGGGGGAAGAGGCGGGTGCGGCGCGCGTCTTCAACCTGGCCCGGCAAGATGTGGCGGGGTTCGACGTCTATGCGCGCAAGATCCGTGCGATGTTCCGCGATGACGACCGCGTGCTTGTCGATCTGATGGAGGGGTTGTTCCACATCTCTGTCGCCGACGGGCGCTATCACCCGATGGAAGGCGCGTTCCTTGAAGCGGTGGCCGAGATTTTCGGCATTACCGACCGGACGTTCCGGTCGTTGCGCGCGCGCTTCGTGGCAGATACCCTGCCGGACCCCTACGACGTGTTGGGCATCCCCCCCGAGGCCAGTCTGGCCGAGGCGCGCTCTGCGTGGAAACAGGCGGTGCGCGACAGCCACCCTGACCGGATGGTGGCGCGCGGAGTGCCGGAGGAGGCCGTCAGGCTGGCCGAACAACGCCTGATCGCGATCAATGCCGCCTGGGACGAGATTTCGGCGCAGAAGGTCGCCTGACGGTGCTGCGCCTCGCCACCTACAATGTCGAATGGTTCACCCGGCTTTTCGACGATGACAACCGCCTGCAGGCCGATCAGGACTGGTCTGCGCGGTATCAGGTGACAAGGGCCGATCAGGCGACGGCACTGGGAATTGTGTTTGCTGCGATGGATGCCGATGCGGTGATGGTGATCGAGGCCCCGGATCAGGGATCGCGGCGCAACACTGTGGTGGCGCTTGAAACCTTTGCGCGGACCTGCGGGCTGCGCGCAAGCCGCGCAATCATCGGCTTCACCAGCGAAACCGAGCAGGAAATAGCACTGCTCTATGACCCTGCCCGCCTGTCCGTGCGGCATGATCCGCAAGGCCTGTCCGCCACCCGGCACAGCACCGACAAGGCCCCCCGGTTCGACAGCGTGCTGCGATCTGACACCGGGGCGGATGCGCTGAACCAACCCATCCGCTTCTCCAAGCCACCGCTGGAACTGTCGGTCGAGGCGGCGGGCCGGACCTTGCACCTGATCGGCGTTCACGCGAAATCCAAGGCACCCCACGGCGCAAATGGCCCCGCCGAAGTGATGCGTCTGGCCATCGAGAACCGGCGCAAGCAACTAGCCGAATGTGTCTGGATCCGCCGCCGGGTCGATGCCCATCTGGCGGCGGGCGACAGCCTGATCGTGATGGGCGATTTCAATGACGGGCCGGGGCTGGATGACTACGAACGCCTGTTTGGCCGTTCGGGGATCGAGGTTGTGCTGGGGCTGGACGGCCCTTCCGACCTGCGGCTGCACGACCCGCATGCCGCGATGGCGCTTGCCCGCAAGATCGGACTTCAGCCCACTTCGTCGCGCTTCTGGCTGGCCCCGCAAAAGTGCTATTTCGAGGCGCTTCTCGACTACATCATGGTGTCGCCCGACCTTGCCGGACTTGGCCCCAAGTGGCGCATATGGCACCCTCTGAATGACCCCGCCTGCTGGAATGTGCCGGAATTGCGGGACGCGCTGCTGGCAGCATCCGATCATTTTCCGGTGACGCTGGATCTGTCGTTCTGAGGTGGGGAATCGCGCAGAAATCGGGTAGAGTAACGGCATGAAAAGGTTCGTGCTTGCCCTTTTGCTGCTGGCCCTGCCCGCCCAGGCGCAGGATGACCCGATGGTGCCAGAGGCGCACGGCGGGACAGAGGAAGGCGTGGACCTGCTGCAGCGCGGGATGCGGTCGATCCTGGATGGTTTCATCGCCGAGATGGAACCAGCCCTTGATGAAATGAGCCGGGCGCTGACCGAGATGCAGCCAATGGCTGAGGAACTGATGAAACTGATCGACGACATCGGGAATTTTGAAGCCCCGGTCGTGTTGCAAAACGGCGATATCCTGATCCGGCGCAAACCCGAGCCACCCGAGCCACTGAAAGACGGAGAGATCGAGCTTTAGGGGCCGCCAACGGCGGGCAACATGCCGGTCATAACATTGTTTTTGTTGTATTTTTATTGACTGGCCTTCACGGGGCCATTCGGGCGCCGCTGGTCGCGAAACAGACCGCGGTCCAAGCCGTGCAACAGGCCCGTGCCGGCAATGCACCTGCCGGGAAAACACCTTTGAACAAGCAAAACCCTGACAGGAATTGACGCGGCGGCGCGTCCGCAGTGGCACAAGACCGAAATCATATCCTTGACTTATGACGTCCCAAGCCTCATCTGCCTTTGATCCAGCGCCCGCTGCCGCGTGAGCAGCCGCCCCATACGGGGGTCAGGGCCGGATTGATTAGCAAGGTTCCCACCTTCACGCAGGGGTGCCACGGCCAAACGATTGGCCGGCCCTCATGCCCGCCGCATCCCGCGGCCCGAACCCCATTCCGGCGGCTTGATGTCGTCTGTCAGAAAGCAAGAAAATGACCACATTCGCAGACCTCGGACTTAGCCCGAAGATTCTCAAAGCGCTTGAAAAGACAACCATAACGACCCCGACACCGATCCAGATTCAGGCTATTCCGCACATCATGGCAGGCCGAGACCTGATGGGTCTGGCCCAGACCGGTACGGGTAAAACGGCGGCCTTCGGCCTGCCGCTGCTCCACCGTCTGCTTGACATCGGCCATCCCCCCGCGCCCCGAAACGTTCGCGCCCTCATCATGGCACCAACGCGGGAACTGGTCAGCCAGATCGCTGATAACCTTGAGGTTTTCACCAAAGGCACATCCGTCAAGGTTGCCACCGTCGTGGGCGGTGCCTCGATCAACCGCCAGACCGAACGGCTTGCGCGTGGGGCCGACATTCTTGTTGCCACCCCCGGCCGCCTGATCGACCTGCTGGAGCGTCGCGCCCTGACGCTTGAAAACACTGGTTACTTGGTTCTTGATGAAGCCGACCACATGCTGGACATGGGTTTCATCCACTCGTTGCGCCAGATTGCCAAGCACCTGCCGCTGAAGCGTCAGACCATGCTCTTTTCGGCCACCATGCCGAAACTGATCGAGGATCTGGCCTCTACCTATCTGCGCGATCCGGTCAAGGTGCAGGTCGCACCGCCGGGCAAACCGATCGAGAAGATCGTGCAGGGCGTGTACTTCACACCGCAGGGCGACAAGGCCAAGCTGTTGGAAAGCTTTTTGAAAAAGCATCCGGGCGAAATGGCCCTGGTCTTTGGCCGCACCAAGCATGGCTCGGAAAAGCTGATGAAGTTGCTCTGTTCGTGGGGCTTCAAGGCAGGGTCCATCCACGGCAACAAAAGTCAGGGCCAGCGCGAGCGTACCCTGAAAGAGTTCCGCGAAGGTCAGCTTGACGTGCTGGTTGCGACTGATGTCGCTGCCCGTGGCATCGACATCTCGGGTGTGCGCCATGTGTACAATTTCGACATGCCGAATGTGCCGGAAAACTACGTCCACCGGATCGGTCGCACCGCACGTGCCGGGGCTGAAGGAACCGCCGTCGCATTCTGCGCGCCCGCCGAGATGGAAGAACTGCGCGCCGTGGAAAAACAGATGAAATCTGCCATCCCGGTCATCGGCGGCGCCCCCTGGGCCGAAGGCATGGCGGCCCCCAAAGCGGTCAAGGTCATGGGGAAATCTGCTGGCAAGCCGTCGCGCCCCGGCGCGGGACGACCCCAACAACACGGCCAAAAACAAGGCGCACCAAAGCAGGGGACAGCCAAACCTGCCCACGCCGGGGCGCGCCCGCAGCGGTCGGGGGGCGGCGACGCTCCGCGTAAATTCCAGGGTGCCGACCGTAGAAGCGGTACAGGCACAGCACCGCGCTGACCAGTTCGCGGCTTGTGCTGAACCATTGTGGCGTTGCCGGACGGTCCGGGTGCATCACGACCAGCCGGACCTTCCGGTTCGATCTACCCCCGCCGCAGCTTGGCCCCTGACAGGTTGCGGCGGCTTCATCGACCGCGCTTGAACGCCCGCGCCCGGTCGGCTACCAGCAGAAATGGCCAAACTTTATTTCCATTATTCCACGATGAACGCAGGCAAATCGACTGCTTTGCTGCAAGCGTCGCACAACTACCGCGAACAGGGGATGGGCACCTACCTGATCACCGCGCAGTTTGACAAACGTGCCGGCGAAGGGCGTATCGCAAGCCGGATCGGCATTGGAGAAGACGCTGACACCTTTGCCCCCGGCGAGGATTTGTTCACCAAGATCAAGGCCCGGCTGGCGCAGGAAAAGATCGCGTGCGTGTTCGTGGACGAGGCGCAGTTCCTGTCAAAAGATCAGGTTTGGCAGTTGGCCCGCGCGGTTGACGATCTGGGCGTACCAGTCATGTGCTATGGCCTGCGCCTTGATTTCCGCGGTGAATTGTTCCCCGGTTCTGCCGCTTTGCTGGCGCTATGCGACGAGATGCGCGAGGTTCGCACGATCTGCCATTGCGGGCGCAAGGCCACGATGGTGGTTCGCAAAGGCCCGGATGGCCAAGCCCTGACGGACGGCGCACAGGTGCAGATCGGCGGCAACGAGACGTATGTTTCGCTCTGCCGCCGTCACTGGCGCGCCGCGGTGGGCGACGTTTCGGCCTGACGCGCCCGTAGCGCGATCAAGATACCTGCCGCCGCGATCAGACCCATTCCCAGCACCGCCACCGACGTCAGCACCTCGCCCCAGATCACCCAGCCCCAGAACGCCGATGCGGGCAGAATGATGTATTCAAACACCGACACGCGGCTTGCATCGGCCAGCTGATACGCCCGGATCATCAACCCCACCGCAAAAAGTGATCCCGCCGCCTGCACGAAGGTCCAGAACAAGAAGCTGGCCGACGGCACGATCCAGCCCCTCTGGATGAACCCGTCGGTTCCCTCCGGCACCGCGACCGGGATTATCGCAAGCACCACCATCCCGATCACGCCCATCACACCCAGCACCGCGAAAAAGCCTGCCAGCAGCGTCTCGGCGCTTTCCGTCGAACACCATTCGCGGGTCGCGATGTTGCCCATCGCATACATCGTTCGTCCTGAACAACGCATTCATGCTGTTTTGGTGGTCTGCTGAGCGAGGTTTGTCCGAAGAAGGATTGCCCAGACTGCGGCGATGATCAGCGCAAGCAAAGCCCTGAGGTGGGCCAGAATCTTTCGGATGTTGTGAC
>JANNWS010000069.1:0-28330 GCA_031408575.1 Rhodobacterales bacterium | reverse complement strand
GCCCGCTTGCCGCACTGGAGCCTGCATGAAACAGCCCTTCCCCTTCACCGCCATCGTGGGCCAGGAGGCGATGAAACAGGCACTGGTGCTGACCGCCATCGACCCCGGCATCGGCGGTGTGCTGGTGTTCGGTGACCGGGGAACGGGGAAATCGACCGCCGTGCGTGCTTTGGCGGCCCTGCTGCCCGACATCGAGGTGATCGACGGCTGCCCGGTCAACTCGGCCCGCGCCGAAGACGTGCCGGATTGGGCGGGCCTTGCCACAAGGATCAAGGTCAAACGCCCCACCCCCGTCATCGACCTGCCGCTGGGGGCCACCGAGGATCGCGTGGTGGGTGCGCTCGACATCGAACGCGCCCTGACGCGGGGCGAAAAGGCCTTCCAACCCGGCCTCCTCGCCCGCGCCAATCGCGGCTATCTCTACATCGACGAGGTGAACCTGCTCGAAGATCACATCGTCGATCTGCTGCTCGATGTGGCGCAGTCGGGCGAGAATCTGGTGGAACGCGAAGGCCTGTCGGTCCGCCACCCGGCCCGCTTCGTCCTTGTCGGCTCGGGCAACCCCGAAGAAGGCGAGTTGCGCCCCCAGCTCCTTGACCGCTTCGGCCTGAGTGTCGAGGTGAAAAGCCCGCAGGACGTGGCCACCCGCGTCGAAGTCATCCGCCGCCGCGACGCCTACGATACCGGCTTTGACGCCTTCATGGCCACATGGCGCGCCGAGGATGCACGGCTGCAAAAGAAGATCCTCAAGGCCCGCAAGACGCTGGCCAAACTCGCCACCCCCGACGCGGCCCTGCATGATTGTGCAGCCCTGTGCATCGCCCTTGGCTCCGACGGTCTGCGCGGCGAATTGACCCTTCTTCGCACCGCCCGCGCGCTGGCCGCCCTGCAAGGCGCCCCCCAGATCACCCGAGCGCATCTCAGGGCCGTGGCCCCGATGGCCTTGTCTCACCGTCTGCGCCGCGATCCGCTGGACGAGGCCGGGTCCGGCACCCGCGTCGCCCGCATCCTGGCCGAGGTGCTGCCCTGAGCGAACCCCTCACCCCCTACAACCGCGCTGCCACCGCGCTGCGCCTGCTGGCGGCAAACCCCGCCGCCCTGGGCGGGCTGTGGCTGCGCGCCCGCGCCGGCCCCGCCCGCGACCGGTTGTTGCAACACCTTCCCACCCTCCCCCTGCCCGTGATCCGCCTCCACCCGGCGATGGAGCATGAGGCACTGGACGGCGGCCTCGACCTTGCCACCACCCTTGCCACCGGAAAGATGGTGCTGCGCGACGGCCTGCTCGCCCGCCCCGCCATCCTCGTCCTCGGCATGGCCGAACGCTGCCCCCCCGGCCTCGCCGCCCGCCTCGCCCAACTGCTGGACGAAGGCCGCCACGCCCTGATAGCACTGGATGAAGGCGCGCAAGACAGCGAAACCCTTGCCCCCGCGCTGGCCGACCGCCTCGCCTTCTTCGCCGATCTGGATGGCGTCTCATGGGCCGACACCTTTGACACCGGTCCCCTGAGCTGCCCCGTAGGCGCTCCCCACCTGAGCCCCGACGCGCTCGACGCCCTTACCCGCACCGCCGCAATGGCGGGCATCGACAGCCTGCGTGCCCCCCGCCATGCCGCCGCTGCGGCCCGCGCCAGCGCCTGCCTCAACGTCCATGCGACCGTCACGGATGACGATCTGCGCCTCGCCGCCGAGCTGACCCTCGCCCACCGCGCCACGCTTTCCCCCGCCCCGGAAGACGACGAACCGCCCGCCCCCGAAGACGAAACCGACACGCCCGAAGACCCAAGGCAATCCGACGACCACCAATCTCTGCCCGAAGACCTCCTCCTCGAAGCGATCCGCACCGCACTGCCCGCCGATCTGCTGGCCCGCCTCGGCGCAGGTCGCGCCGCGCGCATGGCCAAAGGGGCGACCGGCACCGGGGCCACAAAACGCGGCAACCGGCGCGGTCGCCCGCTGCCCTCGCGCCCCGGCAAACTCGACGGCTCCGCCCGCCTCGATCTTGTGGCCACGCTCCGCGCCGCAGCCCCGTGGCAGCCAATGCGCCGCAAGGCCAGCGCCACGCTACCCGGTTCAAGCCCGCGATTGCTGGAACTGCGCCCCGACGACATCCGCCTGAAACAGGCGCAGGAACGCTCCGACCGATTGCTGATCTTCACCGTCGATGCCTCCGGCTCCTCGGCGCTGGCGCGTCTGGCCGAAGCCAAGGGGGCCGTCGAAATACTGCTGGCGCAGGCCTATGCGCGGCGCGACCATGTGGCGCTGGTGGCCTTTCGTGGGACCAAGGCCGAACTTCTGCTGCCCCCAACCCGCTCGCTGGTTCAAACCAAGCGCCGCCTTGCCGCTTTGCCCGGCGGCGGGGCCACGCCGATGGCCTCGGGCCTTGCGGCGGCGATGGAGCTTGGCCTGCAGGCCCGCGCGCGCGGCATGACGCCCACGGTGGCGCTGCTCACCGACGGGCGCCCCAACATCGGGCGCGACGGGCAACCCGGTCGCGCGCAGGCCGAGGCCGATGCCGAAGCGATGGCCCGCCTGATCCGCACCCATGGCCTGCCCGCCCTGATCGTCGATACCGGCAACCGCCCCACCCCGTGGCTGGCGGCTCTTGCCCGGATGATGGATGCCACCTTCCTGCCGCTGCCCCGCGCCCAAGCGCGTCGCCTCTCCGCCGCCCTTTCCGTCGCACTCGAGGCTTAGGTGGCCTACGCCCCGATCCCCGCAAAAATCCCCGCCGACTGGCCGATGCGGCAGTATTCGCGCACCGTCCATGTAAAGCCGCATCTGTGGCACGTGCAGGTCATGGGCCAGGGCCCCGCACTGCTGATGCTGCATGGGGCGGGGGCGTCCACCCACACATGGCGCGCCCTCGCCCCGCTCCTCATGTCAGACTATACGCTCATCATGCCCGACCTGCCCGGTCAGGGCTTCACACGCCTTGGCAACCGCAGCCGCTCGTCGCTCGATCTGATGGCTGCCGACATTGCCACCCTGCTGGCAGATCAGGGGTGGCAGCCCGCAGCCCTCATCGGCCATTCCGCCGGGGCCGCCCTCGCCTTACGCCTTAGCGAAATTCTTCCCGAAAAACCACGCGCGGTCATCGGACTCAACGCAGCTCTTGGCAACTTCGACGGCGTTGCCGGCTTCCTCTTCCCCGTCTTCGCCCGACTTCTGGCCCTCAACCCGCTGATCCCGACGCTGTTCGCAAAGTTCGCCGGCGGCGAGGGTCAGGTGAAACGGCTTCTCGCCTCAACCGGTTCGCCGCTCGACGCCGTCGGGCGCAGCCTTTACGAGCGTCTCGTGCGCGACCCGGCCCATGTTGACGGCACCCTTGCCATGATGGCGCAATGGCAGCTTGACGGCCTGATCGCCCGCCTGCCCCAGATCACCACGCCCACCCTGTTCCTCACCGGCAGCGACGACCGCGCCGTGCCACCCTCGGTCAGTCGCGATGCCGCCGCAAGGATGTCCTGCGCCACCCACACCGACATCACGGCCGCAGGCCACCTGCTGCATGAAGAACAGCCCCAACCGACCGCAACGGCGATCCGGGCGTTTCTGGTCGCGCACATCACCTGACGCCCGCGGCCCCAGTTTAATCTTTGCACAAGTATCCTGGGGGGAATTGGCCCCAAGACCAAAGGGGGCAAAGCCCCCATCTGTCCTACACAACGGGCAAAGCCCCCGCCTGTCCTACCGGCCCGCCCAGACCCCGAAGATCTGCTCGCGGTGTTCCGCCATGTAGATCTGCATCCAGGGCGTGAAGCGGTCAGGCCAGCGCCGCACTTCGGCGTCAAGGTCGTACAGATCAAT
The DNA here is from genome assembly GCA_031408575.1 of Rhodobacterales bacterium. GTDB lineage: Bacteria > Pseudomonadota > Alphaproteobacteria > Rhodobacterales > Rhodobacteraceae > Aliitabrizicola. The sequence goes on along the minus strand of JANNWS010000069.1, from coordinate 24,523 downwards.
CCAGCGCACCGCCGCCACTTCGTCAGGGTCCGGCACCACCGCCATCCCCGGCACCGCATCGGCCAGCAGGATGTCGACCACCTCATGCTCGGTCAGCCCGCCCCCCACGTCGGCGCGGTATTCCACAGTGTCGCGCAGCCAGGGGGCCAGCCCGTCAATCCCTAACTCTTCGTGCAGGCGGCGCACCGCGCAGGCAACCGGGTCTTCGCCCCATTGCGGATGGGTGCAGCAGGTATTCGTCCACAGTCCGGGCGTGTGATACTTGCCCGCCGCGCGCTGTTGCAGCAGCACCTCGTGCCCCCGCATCACGAAGACCGAGATTGCCAGATGTCGCAGCCCGCGCTGATGCACCTCCAGCTTTTCCACCGGCGTCAGTACGCCGTCGACATAGGCTGGAATCATCTGGGTCATACCCGGTCCACCGGAACCAGACGCAACAGATGCCGCATGTTCTTGAAGCCGATCTTGATATGCGCCAAGGGTCGCGCCTTTACCAAACGCTTGTTCATATACGCCTCAAAGGTCAGCGTCTGCACATCCTTGTCATGGCACAGGCTGACAAATCGCTCGCGCCGCTCGTCAGACTGGTAATAGGCGTCCTGCATCGACCGCAGCACCTTGAACACCGTGCCATTGGCCCGCATGAACAGTTTGCGCGCTAATTTCAGTTGCGACACCCGCCCCGTGGCAAGGAATCCCCGCGCCGCCAGCGCCGCTACCCGTCCGCCGTACATCGCGTAATAGATGCCTTCCCCCGAAGACGGCGCCACCACCCCTGCAGCATCCCCCGCCAGCACCACATCACGCCCGTTGTCCCATCGGTCCAAGGGTTTGAGCGGGATCGGCGCACCTTCCCGCCGGATCGTCTTGCAGTCAGTCAGACCCGAGGACGCCCGCAATGCCGCCGTCGCCTGCTTCAGGTCCACCCCGTCCACCTCGGTACCCATGCCCACGCTGGCCTGCGCGCCATGCGGAAACACCCAGCCGTAGAAATCCGGCGAGATCCGCCCGTCATAAACCACATCGCAGCGCGTCGGGTCATAGGCAGCAGTCCGCGCCGGGGCCTCGATGATCTCGTGATAGGCGATCACATAGGGGATCGTATCGCCGCCCGGCACTTCGGCCTTGGCCACCACCGACCGCGCGCCATCGGCCCCGATCACCACGCGGGCGGTCAGCCGCATCACGTCGCCACTGGCCTTGTGGCGATACAGCACATGGGTGCCATCGCTGTCGCGCTCGATTGCGGTAAACGTCCCCTCGATCAGCAACGCCCCCGCCGCAACGGCTCGCTGGCGAAGGAACTCATCGAAATGCTCGCGGTCGATCATGCCCACAAATCCGCCCTCGATGGCGATATCGACATGTCGGCCCGTCGGCGAGATCATCCGCGCCGTGTTGATCTTGGCCACCAGCTGGTCGTCGGGAATGTCAAAGTCCTGAATAAGCCGGGGCGGAATGGCGCCGCCGCAGGGCTTGATCCGCCCCGCCCGGTCCAGCAGCGCCACGCTGACCCCGGCCCGCGCCAGATCTTCCGCAGCCGTGGCCCCCGACGGCCCGCCCCCCACAACGACAACATCAAACTTCATGGTCATTCTCCCGGCATCAGGTTGGAGGGCAAACGGCGGTCGCGCCCCGGATCAATGACCCGCAGGGCCAGACCCGCCGCCACAACAAACAACACGGCCTCAGCGGCAAAAACCGCGCCAAACGCTGCCTCGGGACGCAACACAAGCCGCAGCACATCCACCGCAACCGCCCCTGTCAGCCCGCCGACGCCCGCGGCAACAGCCTGAGCGCTGCCCCAAAGACCCATCCGCGTGCCTTCCCGGTCCTTCCGGCCCTGCCCGGCCAGCGCCATCATTGCACCGATGGCAGCCGCCGCGAACATTCCGTTGAACAGGCCCAGCAAAATCGTCAGCGGGAACAGCAGGTTCATCCCCAGCAATCCGCTGGCCGCAATCGCGACCAACATGGCAGCCGACCCGATGCAGCCCGCCACCACCCAGACACGCAAGGATCCGATCCCCAGCCCCGTTGCCGCAATTCCGACCGTCAGCATCCCTACGAACACCCCGCCGTTCTGCGCGCCCGAAAGCGATGTCGATTGTCCCGGCGTGAACTGGAACACGATGCCGGCATAGGGTTCAAGGATCAGGTCCTGCAAAAAATACGCACTCATCGCCAGAAACACGAACAGGGTGAACCGCCGGGCCTGCGGCTCCGCCCAGATTTCAGCAATGCCCTGCCGCCAGGGTTGGCGGATCTCTGGCACCGGGTGCGGGCGGTGCTGCTCCAGCCGGAACAGCGCCAGCAGCGTGACCAGCACCACGCCAACCGCAAGACCCGCCACGATGATCAGCAGCCGCTCGGGCGAATAGGGATCAAGCAGCTTGCCGACAACGCCGGCACTGACCGCAATTCCGAAGATCATCATCAGCCAGGTGATCGTCGCCGCCGCCGCCCGCCGGCGCGGCGCGGTGCTTGCCGCCAGAAACGCCAGCACCGATGTTCCGGCTGCCCCGACACCCAGCCCGATCATCACATAGGCAATCACCGACAGCGCCATCCCCGCGACCGGCATCGTGCCCCCCAGAACCACCGCCAGAGCCGCCAGAAACCCGCCCGAGGCCAGCACGCACATGCCACCGATGATCCACGGTGTGCGCCGCCCCCCGGTATCCGACCGGTGCCCCCAGCCGGGCCGCGACAACTGCATGGCGTAATGCAACCCAACCAACAGACCCGGCACCAGCGCAGGCAGACCCAGTTCCACCACCATGATCCGGTTCAGGGTCGACGTCATCAGCACCAGAACAGCGCCGACGCACATCTGCACCAGCCCAAGCCGCGCAATGGCGGTCCAGCCCAGCATCAGATGCCTACCACACGCAACGCAACCGCCGCCACCATCATCCCCGAGACGTAAAGCGCAACCCCCGTGCCGTTGTACCAGGGTGCCTTGCCCTTGGGATCGCGCAGCAGCACCCGCATCGCGGCAATCTGCGCCCCAACGCCGATCAGGATGATCGCGGCATGGACCGGCCGCCCCCAGATCGCCAGCAGGCAGATCACCACAAGCTGCGGCACTGTCATCATGATGCAGGCCAGCCGCGCGGCCGCCTCCGGCCCCATCGTCACGGGCAGCGACCGCACGCCGAGTTGTCGGTCACCTTCCAGCGCCTTGAAATCATTCAGCGTCATGATGCCATGCGCGCCAAGCGCGTAAAGCCCGGCAACGATCACAGTCTCGATGCGCGGCGCTCCGGCGGCAATGACCGCAGCCCCGGTGAACCACGGCAACCCTTCATAACAAAAGCCGACCAGCCCCGGCCCCCACCAGCCCGACTTCTTCAGCCGCACCGGTTCGGCCGAATAGGCCCAGGCGGCAACCACGCCCACCGCCGTCGCCCCGAACCCCCACGGCCCCAGAAACGACCCCAGCCCCAGCGCCAACGCTGACATCGCCAGCGCCACCCAAAGCCCCCAGCGCCCCGGCATCCGCCCGGACGGGATCGGACGCTGCGGCTCGTTGATGGCGTCGACATGGCGGTCGCACCAGTCGTTCGCCGCCTGACTCATTCCGCAGACCACCGGCCCGGCCAGAACCACGCCAAGGATCACCAGCGGCCATGCACCTTGTGGCATCGGCCCGGCGGACACAACGCCGCACAGATAGGCCCACATCGGCGGAAACCAAGTGATCGGCTTCAACAGTTCCAGCACGACTTTAGGCTGCGGCGTGCGCGAGGGGTGTATGTTCAGATTGACGCTCATAGTGTCAATTAAACATGACACTTCGAGTCTGGCAAGCACTGGCTGCCCCAGGTCCCGCGACGATTTGGCCCGGCGTGCCGCATGTGCTGATGGTTCAGGCCTGCATGCACGATCAACGCGGTTTTCATACAGAAATCAAGGGTGCCAGGGGCTAGTCCGCCTCGTTCCCGACCAGCCCGTATTTCCGCAACTTGACATACAGCGACTGGCGCGAAAGGCCCAGCATCTCGGCGGCGGCCACCCGGTTGTTGCGGGTCAACTCGACTGCGGTCTCGATGCACATCTTTTCGACCACATCGGTCGTCTCGGCCACGATGTCCTTCAGCGTGGATGATCCCACCAACTCCATGATCGACCGGCCGCCATCTTCGCTGACGTTCAGGCCGGGGCGGCGCAACGTCTCGGCGCGGCTGGTGTCGCGCACCACAAACACAAAGAACGGCTGCGGCCGGTCATTCAGATAGGTCGCTGAAATCTCGACCGACGTCTGCCCGCCATAAGCGGTATTCACCTTAGTGCCATACATCCGCATCTGGCCGACACGCTTTGCGTTGTCGGTCAGGACCCGCAGATCGACAGCCCCCCGCACCAGATAGTCACCAAACGATCGGCCCTTCACGGCCGCCAGATTAGATGCATCCGTCAGGTTCAGGAACGCCTCGTTCGCGGCGCGGATCATGCCATCGGTATCGGCGAAAACCACGCCATCCGCGCCTTCATGAAACAGCCCGAACAGGTTATCTGTCAGCTCGTCGCGCTGTTCATCGCCCACATCCGCCATCTCCAGCCGGCACATCAGCAACCGCTCCCCCGCTGCCCGAAAGACGGTGGGAATGACCAGCAGCCGTTTGTGCGACCTGCGGGCTTGCAACTCCAGCGGGGCCGAGCTGTCGGCTATGGCAAGATTTGCCATGGATTCAAGAAATTCGCCCCGCCGCCGCCCCTCGAACTCCTGCGCGATTGCCGCCCCGACCATGTCCTGACGCGACCCGCCCAGCATGACCGACGACGCCAGATTAAGATCGACGATCCGCCCCGTGGTCATCGAGATCACCACGATCGCGTCCCGCGTCGTCTCCATCAGCACCCGGTACCGCGTGTCGATCTCACGCTGGGCCTCATAGTCGCGTTCCAGCGCCAGTTGCGCCTTGATGAGCTGTTGCTGCATCTCGGCAATCGGGCGCAGATCGCGGCCCAGCATCAGGATCGAGCCATCCGCCTCGATCCGGTGCAGCCCATAGCGCACAGGGAACTCGAACGTCACATCATCGATATGGTTCAACTCGACCGCGCGCGCGCCACCCTGCGTGACAAGCTCTTGTTCGCGCGCGTCGAATTTGGCGATGCTTTCCTTGGTCAGAACCGAACGCAGCGGCTGGCCTTCCCAATGCGTCAGCGTCCCAAAGGACTGGTGATGCGGATTGACCAGCACCCCGCGGATCACGCCATCGCGCGACAGGATCAGCGCGATGTCGGATGCGGTCGCGATGATCTGCCCCATAAGATCTGGGGGGATGGATGCGATGGATCCACCGGTCGTGCTGTCGCGATCCAGAATTTTCACAACATATTCTTACCAATTGGCCTCTGACCCAAACGGGTCAGGGCAGCATCATCCACGCATCGCGACCGGACCGGCCGCCCCATAGGGAACCACCAGTTGTCGATCGGCAAAGCCACAAAAATTCAGCGCCTCGCCGATATCCTGCGTGACAAAGTCCGCACCCGTGCGGGCTGCGACGTCTTTTCCACCCGCAAGCACGGCGCCTCCGACCAGAACAGGCAGACCCTTCGGGCCGAACGCACGCAATGTCTCGACAAGCCGGCAGGACACATCAATCCGGTCGTCCTGCCCGATGGAGATCATCGCGGCGTCGAACACCCGGCTGCGCAACACCGCCAGCACTTCGGCCCGGCTCGGCCCCAGCCGCAGACAGACCGACAGCCCCGCCTGACGAAGCTTCCCGGCCGCCACCACCGCCCCAAGCGTATGATCTTCGGCCTCGGGCACGATCATCAGCACCGACCGCCGGCCCGGCACATGCATGGCGTCCCCGCCCCAGCGCGTCCCGATCGCGCGCACCAGCACCTGCAACCGGGCCGTGGCAATCGTGACATCGGCAAAGCTCATGCGGTCAGCCAACCAATGCGCGCCCAGAAGACGCGCCGCCGCAGGCACATAGACATCCGCCATCGCACCCGGCGAGATGCAGGCGCGGCGAAACGCGTGCAGCATTTGCTCGATGCAGGCCGCGTCCCGCGTAACCATCCCCTCGGCCAGCGCCTGAACAAGGTCGACGCGCAGGGTCGTTGTGGTGCGGCGACTGCGATCCACCAGCACATCCAGCACACGCGCGGCAAAGCCGGCAATCGCGCCGCCTTCACTCAAGGTATCCATCCTGTCATACCTTACATGAGTATCACTCATGATAGCCCCTGTTGCGAACTTGGCGGTTGGCTGCCAGGCCGGTCGAACATTGCGTCTGTGCTACACGGAATAACAGTCAAGCATAGCCGCCGCAATGTCAAAGAATATTGACACATGCCGCCTTCGGCCCGGCCCCGCATCAGCAGACTTCCGCGTAAGCGCATAGATTATATGTGCAAAACTGCCACGAATTTGGCCAAGGCATTTGCCAAGTGCGCAGTGGGTTGCGCTGCAAAAAGGTGTAACTTTTAGTTGACACTTACCGGGCGGCAGAGCAAAGTCCACTGCAGCAAGACGTTCGATTGGGGTCACGAATGCCGGAAAGCAGCCAACAGGCCAGACCGCGCGCACAGCTTTATACCCCTGCGGAACGCGCTCGCCGCGATGCTTCGCGCTGGACTCTGGTGCAGGGCATTCTGGCCCCGATCCAGTTCCTTGCCTTCGCCGTGTCTCTGGTTCTGGTGCTGCGCTGCCTGTTGACCGGCGAGGGCTACATGGCCGCTACGATCTCGATCGTGATCAAGACCGGCCTGCTTTACACCATCATGATCACCGGAGCGATCTGGGAAAAGGAAGTGTTCGGCCGCTACCTGCTGGCCCCTGCGTTCTTCTGGGAAGACGTGTTCAGCTTTGTGGTGATCGCCCTGCACACTGCCTATCTTGCAGCGCTGTTGACCGGTCGCCTCAGCCCGGACGCGCTCTTGGTGCTGGCCCTTGCCGCTTATGCGACTTACGTCATCAATGCGGGTCAGTTCATCTGGAAGCTGCGGATGGCGCGGCTTGATGCAGCCCGTACTCCCTCCGAGGTCGCCGCATGACGACAACCGCCCCCACCACAGGCTGCCGCGACATCCCCGTTCTGCGCGAGCGCGGCCAGCGCGAAGTATTCTGCGGCCTGACCGGCATCATCTGGCTGCACCGCAAGATGCAGGATGCGTTCTTCCTCGTGGTGGGGTCGCGCACCTGCGCGCACCTGCTGCAATCCGCCGCCGGCGTGATGATCTTTGCCGAGCCCCGCTTCGGCACCGCAATCCTCGAAGAAAAAGACCTCGCCGGCCTTGCCGATGCTCAGGTGGAACTGGACCGTGAAGTGGACCGCCTGCTGGCCCGCCGCCCCGACATCCGCCAGTTGTTCCTTGTCGGCTCCTGCCCTTCTGAAGTCATCAAACTTGATCTCGCCAAAGCCGCCGAACGCCTGAGTGTCAAGCACGCGCCCCATGTGCGCGTTCTGAACTATTCCGGCTCCGGCATCGAGACCACGTTCACCCAGGGCGAGGACGCCTGCCTTGCGGCAATGGTTCCCGTGCTGCCCGCAACCAACGAACGGGAACTCCTCCTCGTCGGCGCACTTCCTGATGTGGTCGAGGATCAGGCCCTCGCTCTGCTTGCTGCGATGGGCATAGGCCCGGTCCGCGTGCTTCCCGCCCGCCGCTCGGGTGATGCCCCCGCTGTCGGCCCGAACACCGTGTTCGCCCTGACGCAGCCGTTCCTCAGCGACACGCACGCCGCCCTCACACGTCGCGGCGCCCGCCCCCTGCCCGCCCCCTTCCCCTTCGGCGAGGAAGGCACCACGCTGTGGCTCAGGGCGATCGCCGACGAATTTGGCGTCGCCCCCGCCCTGTTCGAACAGGTCACCGCCGCGCCCCGCGCCCGCGCCCGCAAATCGGTCGCCGCCGCCGCGACAACGCTGCGCGACCGCACCGTGTTCTTCTTCCCCGACAGCCAACTGGAAATCCCCCTCGCCCGCTTTCTGGCCCGCGAATGCGGGATGATCCCGCTTGAAGTTGGCACCCCCTACCTGCACCGCGACATCCTCGGCCCCGAACTTGATCTGCTTCCCCCCGTCCGTGTCCTTTCCGAAGGCCAGGACGTCGACCGGCAGCTTGACCGCGCCCGCGCACTGCGCCCTGACCTCACGATCTGCGGCCTCGGCCTTGCCAACCCGTTGGAGGCCGAGGGTCTTGCCACCAAATGGGCGATCGAGCTTGTGTTCACCCCGGTGCATTTCTACGAACAGGCGGGCGATCTGGCGGCGCTCTTTGCGCGTCCGCTGCGCCGCCGCGCCCTGCTGAACCCGACCGCAGCGCTGGAGGCCGCAGAATGACGCGGCCACTCCACAGCATTTTCTGTCCGGAAATATCCCGGGGTCCGGGGCTGCGCCCCGGGGGGCAGCCATGAAGCTTACCGTCTGGACCTATGAAGGGCCGCCCCATGTCGGGGCCATGCGCGTCGCCACCGCAATGGAGGGCCTGCATTACGTCCTGCATGCGCCGCAGGGCGATACCTATGCCGACCTGCTGTTCACCATGATCGAGCGGCGCAACACGCGCCCGCCGGTCACTTACACCACGTTTCAGGCGCGCGACCTTGGTGCCGATACCGCCAACCTTTTCCGCACCTCGGCGCGCGATGCCTACGCCCGCTTCAAACCCGAGGCGATGATCGTCGGTGCGTCCTGCACCGCCGAGCTGATCCAGGATGATCCGGGCGGCCTCGCCGAGGCGCTCGGCTTGCCCTGCCCGGTCATTGCACTGGACCTGCCCAGCTACCAGCGCCGCGAAAACTTCGGCGCGGATGAAACGTTTCTGCAAATCGTGCGTCATCTGGCCAAACCGATGCCACGCACGGCGCGCGTCAGTTGCAATATCCTCGGCGCGACCGCACTTGGGTTCCGCCACCGCGATGATCTGGCCGAAATCACCGCGCTGCTCGAAGAAATGGGCATCGATGTGAATGTGGCCGCCCCGATGGGCGCGCGCCCCTCTGACATCGCCCGCATGGGGGCCGCGCATTTCAATGTGCTGCTTTACCCGGAAACCGCCGAATCCGCTGCCCGCTACTGCGAGAAGGCGTTCCAGCAGCCCTTCACCAAATCGGTCCCCATCGGCGTCGCTGCCACGCGCGCCTTCATCGAGGAAGTGGCCGCACTGGCCGGAACCGCGCTGCGCCCCGACGAGGCCCGCCTGCGCCAGCCGTGGTGGGCCGCCTCTGTCGACAGCACATACCTGACCGGCAAGCGCGTCTTTATCTTCGGCGACGGCACCCATGTGATCGCCGCCGCGAAGATCGCGGCGAAAGAAATCGGCTTCGAAGTCGTCGGCATGGGCTGCTACAACCGCGAACAGGCTCGCCCCGTCCGCGCCGCCGCCAAGGACTACGGCCTTGAGGCGCTGATCTCCGACGACTATCTTGAGGTAGAAGCCGCCATCGCCGCCCTGCAACCCGAACTCATCCTCGGCACGCAGATGGAGCGTCATATCGGCAAACGCCTTGGCATCCCCTGCGCTGTCATCTCTGCCCCCGTTCATGTGCAGGATTTCCCCGCGCGCCACAGCCCCCAGATGGGGTATGAGGGCGCGAACGTGATCTTCGACACTTGGATTCACCCGCTGGTGATGGGGCTCGAAGAACACCTGCTCCACATGTTCCGCGATGATTTCGAGTTTCACGATGCCGCCGGGGCCTCGCATCACGGCGGCCACGCGCCGCGCGCCATGGACAGCGCGACGGGGGGTTTTCCACCCCCCGCCCCCCCCGAGGATATTTCTGGACAGAAAATGCCGGCAAATCAGTTCGCTGAAGCCGCCGCTGCGGCAGCGTCCGACGCGGGCTCGATGCCCGCAGAGGGCGCTCCTTCGCCCGAGAACATCGTCTGGCTGAGCGATGCCGAACGGGAACTGAAGAAGATCCCGTTCTTCGTGCGCGGCAAGGCGCGGCGCAACACCGAGGCCTTTGCCGCCGCAAAGGGCATCAACAGATTGGCATCGAAACGCTGTATGAGGCAAAAGCCCACTATGCGCGATGAACGTCACATCCAAGGCTACCGGGTGGTCATTGTCACCCTTGATCGTCACGCGGCGGGGCCTGCTGCGCGGGTTATGCCCAAGTTGCAGGAAGATTTTCCCGGTCTTTCCGTCGAGATCTTTGCCGCCGCCGAATGGGGCAGCAACCCCGCAGCCCTTGCCGAATGTCAGGCGGCCCTTCTGGGCGCCGACATGGTGGTGGCGAACCTGCTGTTTCTGGAAGAACACGTCGCCCCGATCCTGCCCGACCTGACCGCCGCCCGGAACCGCTGCGATGCCTTCATCGGCGTGATCGCCGATGGTCAGATCGTGCGGCTGACCAAGATGGGCGATCTGGACATGTCAAAGCCTGCATCCGCCACGATGCAGCTTCTGAAAAAGCTCAAGCCGTCGAAGGCGTCCTCTGGCGGCTCGGGGCAAAGCCAGATGGCCATGCTGCGCCGCCTGCCCAAGATCCTGCGCTTCATCCCCGGCAAGTCGCAGGACCTGCGCGCCTGGTTTCTGGCCATGCAATACTGGCTGGGTGGATCGGACGACAATATCGAGCAGATGCTGCGCTACCTTGTGGCGCGCTACGCTGCTGGCAAGAAATTCGCGGGCATCACCGCCAAGGCCCCGATCGACTACCCGGATGTCGGTCTGTACCATCCGTCGCTGCCTGGCCGCATCACCACATGCCTGGCCGACTTGCCGCGCCCCGCAAATGCCAAGGCGACCGTGGGGATGCTGATGCTGCGATCCTATGTGCTGGCCGACGACCGCGCCCACTATGACGCCGTGATTGCCGCGTTCGAGGCGCAGGGTCTGGCCGTGGTTCCCGCCTTTGCTGGTGGGCTTGATGGCCGACCCGCGATGGATGCGTTTTTCAAGGGGGCGAACGGCCCGACGGTCGACGCACTTGTATCCCTGACCGGGTTCAGCCTTGTCGGCGGCCCCGCATATAACGACAGCCCCGCCGCCGTGGTCGCCCTGACTGAGCTCGACGTGCCGTACATTGCCGCCCACCCGCTGGAGTTCCAGACGCTGGCCCAATGGGCAGCGTCTGGCGGCGGTCTTGGTCCGGTGGAAACCACGATGCTCGTGGCCCTGCCTGAAATTGACGGTGCGACCAACCCGACGGTTTTTGCGGGCCGTCACGGCGCGGAAACCTGCACCGGCTGTGTGTTCAAATGCAAAGGCACCTCTGAAGTCAAGGCGATGGCGCCCTGCCCAGAGCGCATCGGCGTGCTGGCGGATAAAGTGTCCCGCCTCGCCCGCCTGCGGAAATCGGACGTGGCCGACCGCAAGGTGGCCGTCGTCCTTTATGGCTTCCCGCCGAATGCAGGCGCTGTCGGCACCGCAGCCTACCTCAGCGTCTTTGAATCGCTGCACAACACGCTGCACGCGATGGTGGCCGAGGGCTACACTCTGACCCCGCCCGCCACTGTCGAAGAGTTGCGCGAGGCGGTACTGAAAGGCAACGCCGCGCATTATGGCCAGCCCGCCAACATCATGGCCCATGTTCCCGCCGATGACATCGTCGCCAAAACCCCCTGGCTGGCCGAGATCGAGGCCGTCTGGGGCCCGGCCCCCGGTCGCGTCCAGTCCGACGGGCGCGGCGTGTTCGTGCTGGGCGCGCAGTTCGGCAATGTGATGGTCGGGATCCAGCCCGTGTTCGGATATGAAGGCGACCCGATGCGCCTTCTGTTCGAGAAAGGCTTTGCACCGACCCATGCCTTTACCACCTTTTATCGCTGGCTGCGCGAGGATTTCGGGGCTGATGCGCTGCTGCATTTCGGTATGCATGGCGCACTGGAATTCATGCCGGGCAAGCAATCGGGCATGGGTCCGGGGTGCTGGCCCGACCGACTGATCGGCGGGCTGCCCAATATCTACCTTTATGCCGCGAACAACCCGTCCGAGGCGTCGCTGGCCAAGCGCCGCTCGAACGCGATCACCATCACGCACCTGACCCCGCCTCTGGCGCAGGGCGGGCTTTACAAGGGCCTGCTGGCCCTGAAGGACAGCCTGACCCGCTGGCGTCATATGGCCCCCGAGGCGTCCGAGCGTGCCGAACTGGCAGCGCTGATCCAGGAGCAGGCCGAAGCCGTCGATCTGGATGGCACCGCACCCGACCAACTTTGGGTCAAGCTGCTGGAAACGGAAGACGCGCTGATCCCCGACGGGTTGCACGTTGTGGGGCGCGCTATCTCGGAGGCCTCGATGCAAGCATATCTTGATATTCTTGCCCCCGGCGATCCGGCGAAGCGTGCCGCGCTGGAGGCCGCCCTCAACCGGCAGACCGAACTTCCCGCGATCATGTCGGCACTTGGCGGCCATTTCATCGCCCCCGTCCCCGGTGGCGATCTGATCCGCAGCCCGGAGATTCTTCCGACGGGCCGCAACATCCATGCCTTCGATCCGTTCCGCATGCCGACCGAGTTTGCCCTGCGCGACGGCGCAAAGCAGGCACAGCGGCTGCTGGAGGCGCATCCCACGCTACCCCGCTCCATCGCGCTGGTGCTGTGGGGGTCCGACAACATCAAATCCGACGGTGGCCCGATCGGCCAGGCGCTGGCGCTGATGGGGGCAAAGCCCCGCTTTGACAGCTACGGCAGGCTTTCCGGCGCCGACCTTGTCCCGCTGGCCGAGCTTGGCCGCCCGCGCATTGACGTGGTGATGACCCTCTCGGGCATCTTCCGCGACCTCTTGCCGCTTCAGACGCGCATGCTGGCCGAGGCCGCCTACAAGGCCGCCACGGCGGACGAGCCAGCCAGCCTCAATTTCATCCGCGCCCATGCCATGGCCTATGCCGCCCAGATGAATGTGGACATGGAAGTGGCCAGCCTGCGGGTCTTTTCCAATGCCGAAGGGGCCTACGGATCGAATGTCAACACGCTGGTCGGCTCGTCTGCCTTCGGTGAGGAGGACGAGCTTGCCGATGCCTATGAGGCGCGTAAATCCTTTGCCTATGACCGCACGGGCAAAGCGGTGAAGAACGCGGCCCTGCTGCAAAAGGCGCTGAAGAACGTCGAGATCGCCTATCAGAACCTGGAATCCGTCGAACTGGGTGTCACCTCGGTTGATCACTACTTCGACACGCTGGGCGGCATCGCCCGCGCGGTAAAGCGGGCGCGTGGCGGCACCGAGGAAACCCCGGTCTATATCGGCGACCAAACCAGCGGTGCGGGCAAGGTCCGCACCCTGCGCGTCCAGATCGCACTTGAGACACGCTCGCGAAGCCTGAACCCGAAGTTCTATGAAGGGCTGCTCAAGCACGGCCCCGAAGGCGTACGCCAGATCGAGGCGCATGTGACCAACACGCTGGGCTGGTCGGCCACGACCAAGGCGGTTGACCCTTGGGTCTATCAGCGCCTGTCAGAGACGTTCGTGCTGGACGACGCCATGAGAAAGCGGCTTGCCGACCTGAACCCCCAGGCCTCGGCCCGCATGGCCAACCGCCTGCTGGAAGCCAGCGACCGGAACTACTGGCAGCCCGACGCGGCAACGCTGGCTGCCCTGCAAGGGGCGGCGGACGAGTTGGAAGACAGACTGGAAGGGATCGCGGCAGAATGACGGACCGGATCACTTCGTTTGAGCGCCGCCGCGGGGGCCAGCCCCGTCGACCATCGGTTCCTGGACCGATGGCGAACACGCTGGTCGACCCCCAGTATATTTTTGGACAGAAAATGGAACTTGAGGGTTTCATTTGTGCCGAGGAGGCAAAACCATGAGCCCGCGAGACGAGATCCCCAACCTGCGCGGCCTTGACGGAGACGGCTCCGTTCAGGTTCATCAGGACGCCGAGACGAAGATCGAAGGGGCCAAGGTCTTTTCGGTCTATGGCAAGGGCGGCATCGGCAAATCGACGACCTCGTCGAACCTGTCGGCGGCGTTTTCCATGATGGGCAAGCGCGTGCTGCAGATCGGCTGCGATCCGAAACATGACAGCACCTTCACCTTGACGGGGCGGTTGCAGGCCACGGTGATCGACATTCTGAAAGAGGTCGATTTTCACCCCGAGGAGCTGCGCCCCGAGGATTATGTCGCGATCGGTTTCAACGGCGTGAAATGCGTGGAGGCGGGCGGCCCGCCCGCCGGCACCGGCTGCGGCGGCTATGTGGTGGGGCAGACGGTAAAGCTGCTTAAACAGCATCACCTGCTGGAAGATACCGATGTGGTGATCTTTGATGTGCTGGGCGATGTGGTCTGTGGCGGGTTTGCGGCCCCCTTGCAGCATGCCGACCGGGCGGTGATCGTGACCGCCAACGATTTCGACAGCATCTACGCAATGAACCGCATCATCGCCGCCGTGCAGGCGAAATCGGGTAGCTACAAGGTGCGCCTTGCGGGCTGCGTGGCCAACCGTAGCCGCGAGACGAACGAGGTGGACCGCTACTGTGACCGGGTCGGCTTCAACCGGATCGCCCATATGCCCGACATCGACGCGATCCGCCGGTCAAGGCTGAAGAAAAAGACGCTGTTCGAGATGGACGACAGCGAAGACATCGTGATGGCCCGTGCCGAATACATGCGCCTTGCCGACACGCTGTGGCGGTCGGTGGCCGAACCGGGATCCTCGCCCGCGCCCCTGCCCGACCGCGAGATTTTCGAACTGCTGGGATTCGACTGAGATGTCCGACTACGCTACCACCCTTGCCCGTGTTGAGCATTACTTCGACCGCTCCGCCACCACGGTGTGGGAGCGTCTGACCTCGGACGCGCCGGTTTCGCGCATCCGCCAGACGGTGCGCGAGGGCCGCGACAGGATGCGCGCAACGATGCTGGCCCGCTTGCCGCAAGACCTGAACGGGGTGCGCGTGCTGGATGCGGGCTGCGGCGCGGGCCAGATGACGGCGGAACTGGCGGCGCGCGGCGCGCAGGTCACCGCTGTGGATATCTCGCCCGCATTGGTGGACATTGCGAGGGCGCGGCTGCCCGAGGCAGATGCAACCCGTGTCACCTTCACCAGTGGCGATATGCTGTCCGACCATCTCGGCAGCTTCGACTACGTCGTCGCAATGGACAGCATGATCTACTACAGCACGCTCGATATCGCGGCCGCGCTGGACAAACTCGGCGCGCGCACCGACGCGGCGGTGATCTTTACCGTCGCCCCGCGCACCCCGTTCCTCATGACGTTCTGGAGCATGGGACGGGTGTTTCCCCGCGCCGACCGCTCACCCACGATGGTGCCGCATGCTTTTGACCGGCTGAACACCGCCACCGGCAACCGCCTGACTAAAATCGCCCGCGTCTCTCGCGGGTTCTACATCTCGGAATGTCTGGAGTTCCGGCCGTGATCCTTCGGAAGAAAGACGTGCAAAAGCTGTCGATGTCGTGGCTGCCCTTTGCAGACGCGGCCTCCGAAGGGCTGCCGATGGGTCAGTTACTGCGCCTGTCGCTGTTTCAGGTGTCGGTCGGCATGGCCACTGTGCTGCTGCTTGGCACCCTGAACCGGGTGATGATCGTGGAGCTTTCGGTGCCGGCGTCGGTCGTGGCCGTCATGATAGCACTGCCCGTGCTGGTGGCGCCGTTCCGCGCGGTGCTGGGCTTTCGGTCCGACAATTTCCGTTCGGCGCTGGGGTGGAAGCGGGTGCCGTATCTGTGGTTCGGCTCGCTCTGGCAGATGGGTGGCCTTGCGATCATGCCATTCGCGCTGATCGTACTTTCGGGGGATCAGTATCTTGGCCCCGCCTGGGCGGGCGAGGTGCTGGCGGCGCTGGCGTTTCTGATGACGGGCCTCGGGCTTCACATGACACAGACGGCGGGTCTGGCGCTGGCCGCCGACCGCGCGACCGAAGACACCCGGCCCCGCGTGGTGGCGCTGCTTTACGTGATGTTCCTGCTGGGCATGGCGGTGTCGTCGATCATCGTCGGCTGGCTGTTGCGCGATTATGATCCGATCACGCTGGTGCGGGTGGTGCAGGGCTGCGGGGCGGCCACGTTGGTGTTGAACGTGATTGCCATCTGGAAGCAGGAAAAGGTCCGACCCATGTCGGACGCGGAACGCCTGGCCCCGATGCCGAAGTTCCGCGATGCGTTGGCCGACCTGCGCCGGGTGCCGGACGCGATGCGCCTGATGGTGGTGGCCGGCCTCGGCACACTGGCCTTCAACATGCAGGATGTACTGCTGGAACCTTACGGCGGCGAGGTGCTGGGCCTGTCGGTTTCGGCCACCACGCTGCTGACCGCCACATGGTCGGCGGGTGCGCTGGCAGGCTTTGGTCTGGCCGCGCGCTGGCTGAACCGGGGGATGGATCCGTTCCGCATGGCGGCGCGCGGGCCTCTGGTGGGGATCGTCGCGTTTTCGGCGGTGATCTTTTCCGATCCCATTGGATCGCCTGTGCTGTTTTACATCGGGGCAGCGGGCATCGGGCTGGGCGGCGGGCTGCTGGCGGTGGCCACGCTGACCGCGGCGATGAACCTGCCGGAACGCGGCCTTGCGGGCCGGGGTCTGGTGCTGGGGGCCTGGGGTGCCGCACAGGCCACCGCCGCCGGCCTAGCCGTGGCCTTCGGCGGCCTCATTCGCGATGGTGTCGGGCATCTGGCGATGTCGGGCAATCTGGGGCCTGCGATGTCGACGCCCTCGACAGGCTACATCGTTGTCTATCACATCGAAATCGGACTGCTCTTTGCCACCCTTGTCGCGCTCGGGCCGCTTGTCCGGACGCGCATCCTTGACCGTAACCCAGAACAAGGCAATGCCCGTATCGGTCTTGCCGAATTCCCCACCTGACACAGGAGGACCTTCACATGGTAGGTGTTAACTTCTTCGGAAACTTTGACCTTGCAAGCCTGGCGATCTGGCTGTTCTGGGGCTTTTTCGCGGCCCTCGTCTACTATCTTCAGACCGAGAACATGCGTGAAGGCTATCCGCTGGAAACCGAAGACGGTGCCGCGGCTCCGAACCAGGGGCCGTTCCCGTTGCCCCGCCAAAAGACCTTTCTGCTGCGCGACGGACGCGGCGAAGTGACCTTCCCCAATGGCGAGCGTGAAGCCCGCGAAGTGGGGCTCGGCCGAACGGCGGCGTCTGACGGTTTCCCGCATGCGCCGACGGGCGATCCGATGATCGACGGTGTCGGTCCCGCATCCTGGGCACCGCGCCGCAACGTGCCGGAACTTGACGGGCACGGGCACAACAAGATCGCACCGATGGCACATGCCGCAGGCTTTCTGGTGTCGGCCGGGCGCGATCCGCGCGGTTTGCCGGTGCAGGCCAGCGACCATCACATCGTCGGCAAGATCTCGGACATGTGGGTCGATGTTCCCGAACAGCTGGTCCGCTATCTGGAAGTGACGCTCGACAGCGGCGGCAAGCGGCTGATCCCGATGCCGATGTCAAAGATCATGTCGGACCGGGTGAAAGTGTCCTCGATTCCCTCCGATCTCTTCGCTACGGTTCCGACAACACGTTCCTCGACCGAGGTGACTTTGCTGGAAGAAGACAAGATCAGCGCCTTCTACGCCGGAGGCACGATGTATGCCGCCGACCGCAAGAAAAGCCGCTGGGACTCGCTCAAGTAGGCAGGGCCGGATAAGGGTCGTCACACAGGCGGTAAAAGCCCGCATACCGACGCCGCCCCCGGCGCCAATGACCGGGGGAGCAAGCCATCGCCACGCCAGAGGAAGTCACCATGAGCCAGCACGACGATTTCGCTTTCGAGCCGATCCCCGGCCTGCCCGAACGACCGCCCGCAGGCGAAGACGTGCTCTGGCAGGGTCGCCCCTCTGCCCTCGCCTTGGCGCGCGAGGCGATGGGCCTGACGTGGGTCGCCGGCTATTTCCTGGTGATCGCACTCTGGCGTGCAGGTGCGGCCGCAGCCGATCTGTCACCGGTGCAGGCAGCCGCAGTGGCACTGCCTTACCTTGGTCTTGGCGCGCTTGCTTGTCTCGTGATCTATGGCATTGCTTGGGTTCAGGCTCGGGCGACGATGTACACCATCACCACTGCCCGCGTCGCGATGCGGATCGGGGCGGCGTTGCAGATCACGCTGAACCTGCCGCACAAACAGATCCGGTCCGCCAATCTTGATCTGCGCAAAAGTGGCACGGGGACCATCGCGTTCACAACACCGGATGAGGTCCGGCTTTCCTACTTCATCTGCTGGCCACATCTTCGGCCCTGGAGGTTGCGCCACATCGAACCCGCGCTACGTTGCATTTCCGAGGCCGCTTCGGTGGCCCGGATACTGGCCGAAGCTGCCGAAGCGCAGCAGGCCGCACCGGTTCTGACGCGCAAAGCGGTGCAGAGCCCGACGTTCGACCAAGACTATGCTCTCGCCACAGGATAACATCATGATCAACGCTTCACCGGAGGTTCGACGGTCGCCTGAACCCGATCTGATACCGAAACCCCTGCTGCGCCTGATACTGGCCCTCGTGCTTGCCAGCCTTGCCCTGACAACCTTTGCCGTCGTAACCGGACGCGCGCCGACCGGACAGCCAAAGGTCAGTCCGATTGTCGCCGAGCGCTCGCTTGTGCTACGAACCGGCAGCGCGCAGGCCGTGGCGCTTTACGACCTTGACGGAACCTTGCTGGACGATCTGCCGCATGGCGGTTTTGTCACCGTGATTGCCAGCGGCGTCGACCGCGCGCGCCGGGTGGCGAATGTGCCTTTGGACCTGCCGATCACCATCGCGCGGCACCAGAACGGGCGTCTGACCGCGTTTGACCCTGCAACAGGGTGGAGCGTGGAACTGACCGCCTTCGGATCAGAGAACGAGGCAGCTTTTCAGGCCTTGCTCGCGCAGCAGTAAGGGGGAAACAAGATGCCTATTTTCACCCGCCGCACCGAAGAGGTGCCTTGCACCGTCGAAGTCAGCCACCGGTTCGAGGCGCTTCATGCCCATGTCCGTTTTGACAATGGCGCCGTCATTCACCCCGGCGATGCCGTCCTCGTGCATGGCAAGCCCGTTCTGGCGGCCTACGGCGAACTTATTCAGGAACAACGCACCGCCACCATCACCCGAGCCACCGCCATCGAACGCCTCTGGATCCGTATGACCGGCGACTTCGGCTTCATGGAACTGCTGGAGTTTTCATTTTCCGAAGAGGCGACGCTATGAACGCACATGCCACGTCAGCCGCTGCGGATGTCGAAGATGCCCTTCCCGACACCACGGCAATGGCCACCGAGACGACGCTTCTCAGCCCGCGTTTCTACACAACGGATTTCGAAGAGATGGACCGGATCGACGTCACCCCGGTGCGTCCCGCCTGGGACAAGCTGATTGCCCAGATGAAATCCGATCCGAACAAGACCCACTTCAAGAAGACCGAAGCCTGGGACAAGGTTGACTGGGACGGCATGGAGCCGAAGCTGCGTCTGGAGATGATTGATTTTCTCGTATCGTCCTGCACTGCCGAATTCTCGGGATGCGTGCTCTACAAGGAAATGAAGCGGCGCGGCAACAACCCCGACATCTGCGAATTGTTCAGCTACATGTCGCGCGACGAGGCCCGCCATGCCGGTTTCATCAATGACGCGCTGCGCGAGGCTGGTATCGCGGTGAACCTCGGGTTCCTGACGCGGGAAAAGAAGTACACTTACTTCCGCCCCAAGTTCATCTACTACGCCACTTATCTGTCGGAAAAGATCGGCTATGCCCGTTACATCACGATCTATCGCCATCTTGAGGCGCATCCCGAGCACCGTATCCATCCGATCTTCAAATGGTTCAAGGAATGGTGCAACGACGAGTTCAGCCATGGCGAGGCCTTCGCCCTGATCATGCGCACCGACCCCAAGATCACTTCGGGCATGAATGAATACTGGATCCGGTTCTTCCTGACCGCGATCTACTCTACGATGTATGTCCGCGACCATGCCCGGCCCGAGTTTCATAAGGCGCTGGGGATCGACATCGACTGGTATGACCGCGAGGTGTTCCGCAAGACCAGCACTATCGCCCGGCAGGTGTTTCCGATCGAGATCAACATCGACCATCCGCGCTGGCAAAAGAACCTGACCCGCATGAGGGACGCCTTCCTTGCCATTGATGCTGCAAAGAAAAAGGGGGGCCTTGGCGGCTTGATCGGACGCGGCATGGGCAGCGCAAAGGCAGCGTTTGCCTTTGCGTCGCTCTACACCATTCCGGTGATCCGCAACACGCTTCCCGCCGATGTCCGTCTGGAGCCAATGTATTGAGCCTTGAGCGATCATATGACGCGGCCGGCCCGGATACATCCGGGCTGGCAAGGCAGCATCGATCATGAATAGCCCATGGCTCGCCGCCCTTTTTGCGTTGTTCCTTTGGTGGTTTTCCACCGGCATCATCCTGTGGCGCGTCCGCCGCGCCGACAATATCGGACCCGATGCCCATATCTGGTCGGTGTTGCTCGGCTTGCCGCTGCTGATCCTAGGCGTTGCGGGCTTTCTTCACAGTCTCGGCGATGCCAGCACGTTTGGTGTCCATATGGCGTTTCTGTCGGCCCTTGCGATCTGGGGCTGGATCGAACTTGCCTTTCTGTCCGGCATTATCACCGGCCCCGTCACCAAACCCTGCCCCCCCGGTGCCTCCGAGTGGCAGCGCTTCATCTACGCCACAGGAACCATCGCGTGGCACGAGATACTACTGGCGCTTACCACCCTCATAATGTGGCAGATGGCGTGGACGCAGGCGAACCACTTCGGCTTTCTCACCTTCGTTGTATTGTTCGCGGCCCGGATTTCGGCCAAGCTGAACTTGTTTTTCGGCGTGGCGAACATCAACACCGAATTTCTGCCCTCGACCCTGGCACACCTGCCCAGCTACTTCCGCCGCGCGCCGATGAACGGGTTCTTTCCGGTTTCGGTGACAGCGCTGTGTTTTGCGGCCGGCTGCTGGATGGAACGGCTCTTTGACGCGCAAACCGAGGGGGCCGCTGCCGGTTATGCCCTCTTGACCGCGCTGACCCTTCTCGCTTTGTTGGAGCACTGGTTCATGGTGCTGCGACTGCCCGATCAAAAACTCTGGCGCTGGATGATTGACGCGCCGGCACCCAAGACCCAAGTCCAGACCCATGCTGGGCTCAAGGAGGACACCCATGGATTTTGACGCGATCTTCACCGAGCAGCTTGCCGCGTTGAAGGCCGAGGGAAACTACCGGGTCTACGCCAACCTGCAACGGACACGCGGCGAACAGACCCGCGCGGTGAACCATCTGGGCGAGCCGCGCGAGGTCACGGTGTGGTGCTCGAACGACTATCTCGGGATGGCGCATCACCCTACCGTGATTGCGGCGATGGTCGATGCCGTGGAAAACTGTGGCACAGGGGCTGGCGGCACGCGCAACATCTCGGGCAACGCGGTGCATCATCTGGCGCTGGAGGCGGAGCTTGCCGATCTGCACGGCAAGGATGCGGCCCTGCTGTTCACTTCGGGCTATGTGTCAAACTGGGCCACGCTTTCAACTCTCGGCTCGCGCATCCCGAATGCCGTGATCCTGTCCGACGCAGGCAACCACGCGTCGATGATTGAAGGCGTGCGCCATTCCCGTGCCGACAAGGTGATCTGGAAGCACAATGACTGGCGCGATCTTGACCGCAAGTTGCATGCCGTTGGCGACCGGCCAAAGATCGTGGCCTTCGAATCCGTCTATTCGATGGACGGCGACATCAGCCCGATCCGCGAGATTGTCGAAGTGGCCGAAGCCCATGGTGCGATGACCTATATCGACGAGGTTCACGCGGTAGGCATGTATGGCCCGCGCGGTGGCGGCGTCAGCGAACGCGAAGGCCTGGCAGATCGGATCACCCTGATCGAAGGCACGCTTGGCAAAGCTTACGGTGTGGTCGGCGGCTATGTTACCGGATCGGCCCCGCTGTGCGATTTCATCCGCAGCTTCGCCTCCGGATTCATCTTTACTACCGCCCTGCCCCCGGCCATCGCCGCCGCCGCAACCGCCTCGATCCAGCACCTGAAAACCAGCCAGATCGAACGCGCGCGCCAAGGCCAGCAGGTCGCGCGCCTGCGTGCCGCGCTGAACCGGGCCGGCATCCCGCATATGGACAATGACAGCCATATTGTGCCGGTGCTGATCGGCGATCCGGTGAAATGCCGCATGATATCGGACATCCTGATGACAGATTGGGGTATCTACGTGCAGCCGATCAACTACCCCACCGTGCCCAAAGGCACCGAGCGGCTGCGTCTGACGCCCTCGCCGCATCATACCGACGCGGATATTGATCACCTTGTGACGGCTCTGGCGTCACTATGGCGTCACTGCGCCCTTGCCCATGCGGTGGCGTGAGCCAGATATTTTGAATAGCCGGTGCTGGTGCTGCGGCATTCAGATCGGTGTAACGGGAGGCTACCTATGAAATCCACACTTACTGCACTGTTGATCCTTGGCGCATCATCCGGCATGGCGCTTGCTGCGGGCGATGTCGAGGCTGGCAAGAAAGTCTTCAACCAATGCCAGACCTGCCACGTCGTCGCCGATGCCGATGGCAACGTGCTGGCGGGCAAGAAGGCCAAAACCGGCCCGAACCTTTACGGCGTCGTCGGGCGCGCGGCAGCATCCTATGAAGGCTTCAAATACGGTGACGGAATCCTGGCCGCTGCCGCCAAGGGACTTGTCTGGGACGAGGCGCAACTGACGGCCTATGTGCAGGATCCGACGGGTTTTCTGGTCGAGGTGACCGGCGACAAAAAGGCCAAAAGCAAGATGGTCTACAAGGTCAAGAAGGCCGATGACGCCGCCAACGTGGTCGCCTTCATTGCATCTCTCGCTCCGGCCGCAGCACCCGCAGATGCAGCAGCGGCCCCTGCCGAAGGCGAAGCAGCCCCGGCTGCGACCGAGTAGACAGGTCGTATCAACACAAAGGGGTCGCCCCGAAAGGGCGACCCCTTTTACGAGGCCGGGATCAAGCGCCGATCACACCTCGCGCAGGTTCAGCCGCACCACACGACCGGTGCGACGCGCCAATGCCTCTTGCGCCACCCGGGCAATATCGTCCCGCGTCAAACCCGCTTCCCGGTACATCGCATCCGGGCTTGCGTGGTCGATGAACCGGTCCGGCAGCGTCATGGTGCGCAGCGAAACACCGCCATCCAACTGGCCGGAATTCGCCAGGTATTGCAACACCTGCGCCCCGAACCCGCCCGCAGCCCCCTGCTCGACCGTCACGACCACATTGTGATGCCGGACAAGCTGATCAATCAGCCCGGTGTCCAGTGGCTTGGCGAACCGCGCATCCGCCACGGTCACGCTGATGCCCGCCGCCTCAAGATCCTCGGCGGCCGCGCGACATTCGGCCAGATGCGCGCCAAAGGACAGCAGCGCCACATCCGTTCCCTCGCACACGACACGGCCCTTGCCGATCTCGAGCACCCGTCCCCGCTGTGGCATCTCGACGCCCACGCCGTCGCCGCGCGGATACCGAAACGCAATCGGCCCAGCGTCATGCGCCGCAGCGGTCGCCACCATATCCATCAATTCGGCCTCATCCCCCGCCGCCATCACCGTGAACCCCGGCAGGTTGGAAAGGTAAGCCACATCGAATGCCCCCGCATGGGTCGCACCGTCCGCCCCCACCAGCCCGGCCCGGTCGATTGCAAAGCGCACCGGCAGACCCTGCAGCGCCACATCATGCACCACCTGATCATAGGCCCGTTGCAGGAACGTCGAATAGATCACGACGAAGGGCTTCAAACCCGACGCGGCCATCCCGGCGGCGAAGGTCACGCCATGCTGTTCAGCAATGCCCACATCAAAGACGCGGCTCGGGCTTTGCCTGGCCAGAATATCAACGCCGGTGCCAGACGGCATCGCTGCCGTGATCGCCACGATGCGGCCGTCATGCATCGCCTCTTGCGCCAGTGCCATGCCGAACACTTTGGTATAGCTTGGCGCGTTCGACTTCGACGCCTTCTGCTGACCCGAGGCGACATCGAATTTCGCCACGCCATGATACTTGTCCGCCGAGGACTCCGCCGGAGCATAGCCTTTGCCTTTTTTCGTGATCGCATGGATCAGGACCGGCCCCGAGGCGCGTACCTTGGCCGCGCGCAACACGGCCAGCAATTGCTCCATGTCATGCCCGTCAACCGGCCCGATATAGGAAAAGCCCAGCTCTTCGAACAACGTTCCCCGGTCGGGCTGCCCCGTCACCATCGCCCGCGCCCGGCGTGCGCCTTCGCGCAACGGGCCGGGTAACGACGCTTCCACCCCCTCTGCCAGTTTCGCCAAGGGAATCAGCGGGTTCAGCCCTGACAGATATTTCGACATGGCACCCACCGGGGGGGCAATGCTCATCTCGTTGTCGTTCAGGATCACGAACAGCCGCTTGCCCAGATCGCCCGCGTGGTTCATCGCCTCATAGGCCATGCCCGCGCTGATCGCGCCGTCACCGATCACCGCAATCGCATCGCCCGTGGGCATCCCCATCTCGCGCCCCATGGCAAAGCCGAGACTTGCGGAAATTGATGTCGAGGAATGTGCCGCGCCGAACGGATCGTATGGGCTTTCCGACCGCTTGGTGAACCCCGAAAGCCCGCCCTCCTGGCGCAGCGTCCGAATGCGGTCGCGCCGCCCCGTCAACACCTT
>JANNWS010000068.1:0-6919 GCA_031408575.1 Rhodobacterales bacterium | reverse complement strand
AAGGATCGCGACCTGCAGGCCACGCAGCGGACGAGCCTGCGGCTTGGGTCGCCAGAAAAGGCCAAGCGTTGCCGTCGCAACCGACAGGACCACCCAGAAAAACGCAAAGACGGTCACGCCGACCAGCGCGCCCTCGGCAACCGTCAGGCGTCCATCAAGCGCAAACCAGCCCAGCGACAGCCAGCCCAGCCCGCATGTCACGACCAGCGGTACCAAAAGCACGACGGCGCGCAAGGTGAGTGTCAGGCGATCCGTTCGGATCCCCGGCGCGTCCGGGTCACGGAACGGCGCGCGCAGGTCCTGGTCCGGCATTGCGAGCGGTGGTGCCGCGACTTCAGCAACTAGGGGTTGGCGTAGCGACAGGGTCATGCTGCGACCCAAGCGTTCAGCCACACCTCGGCCACGCGCTGTCTTTCTCGCCACAGTTCGGCGCGCAATTCGGCCGTGGGTGCGCCTGCCTTCAGGGTGAAATCCAGCCGAATACCCCCCGTGGCCGGGTTTTGCTGCAAAAGCTGGGATGCTATCGCGCCTGCACTTGTGGTGATCCGCGCCTCGATCCGTGCGGGGTCATCACCCAAAGCGGGATGCGGCGCATAGTCGATGGTAAAGATGCGCCCCTCCTCGAACACCCGCGCGCCGGTCCGGGTCGCGATCACCAGGGCGACGGCCCCCTCGGCGGGGGCGGAGGCGCACCAGGAGAGACGGTAGTCAAAGCGATGCTCCAGCCCGGCTTTCAACGGTTCGGCAGGGCGCCAGAAGGCAACGATGTTGTCGTTGATCTCTTTGTCTGTGGGAATTTCGACCAGCATGACGGAACCAGGCCCCCAGTCGCCGATGGGTTCCACCCAAAGCGACGGCCGGCGTTCGTAATGCGCCACAAGGTCGTTGTAGTCGCCGGGCTGGCGGGCGCGCTGCATCAGGCCAAAGCCGCGCGGCGAGGTGTCGCCGAAGGCGCTGACCGCAACGGATTTCGGGTTTGTCAACGGTCGCCACAGCGTCTCGCCTGCGCCGTTCATCATCAAGAGGCCGTCGCTGTCATGCACGGCCTCGCGGAAATCATCAAACTTGGTGCGGTTGATGTCGTTGAACAGGAACATCGAGGTCCCGGGCGCGATCCCTGCAGTTGCCAGATCGACGCGGGGGAAAAGGTGCTGCGCAACCTCGATTTCCGTCGTGTCTCCCTTGGTGATCCGGAAGGTGAAAGCACCGGTGACCGACGGGCTGTCCATCAGCGCGTGGACGGTGACGGTCGGCGCATCAGGCTCGGCCGCCTCGATCCAGAAATCGCGAAAGACCGGGAATTCCTCGCCGCCGTCGCCTGCTGTATTCAGTGCAAGACCGCGCGCGGAGAGACCGTAGGCCTGACCTCGTCCGATCGCGCGGAAATAGCTTGCACCCTGAAAGACGGCGTATTCCTGAAAGCGATCGTTGGCCTCGAGTTCGCCCAAAAGGCGGAACCCGGCGAAACCGGTGCCTTCCTGGGCCAGGGCAGGGAAACGGTCGGTGGTGTCGAAGGTGCGCAGTTCAAACGCGATCGGGCGGGACTGGCCGTTTTCCACGGCATTGAGCCCGATCTTGTGGGGGAAGTAGAGACCGGCCACGAAGAATTCCGCCTGCACGGCGCCGGGCTTGCCCCGAAACAGCGTGTGCCGGGTATCGAACCAGATGCCGCGAAAGCCGTCGTAGGACAGATCAAGCCAGTCTTGCGACACGGGCGGCGGCGGCACAAACGGGCTGGCGCTGAGCGCGCGGGCGCGGGTGATAACCATTTCGCCGTCAAAGGGCGTTGCCGGACCAAGCGTCATGCCCGCACGTTCGGGCACGTCCTCTGCCCCTGCAGGTGCCAGGCCAAGGGCGGCCAACCCGCCCATCAGCGACAACATCTGGCGCCGGGAGACGCCGCTCATGTGCGCAACTCGGCCCGAAAGGAAGCCTCTGGCACGGGTGCGGCCGCAGTCGGGGAGATCTTGGCTGTCTTCCAAGGCTGGCCTTTGAAATACGCGGCCAGCTTGGCGACGCCGATTATGGCTGCAAAGCCCGCGAGGTTCACTGCAAGTGCCGCCAGCGGCCCGTTCCCCGCAAGGTCCAGCACCGCACCGAGCACCCTCGCCATCACCATCGAGGCGGCAAAGACTGCCAAGGACTGCTGACCCACGCGCGAAATCAGCGAGACTGCCTCGCCGACCCAGCCGCTTTGGCGCAGACGCGCCCCCCCCGGACCAACGGCGACCCAGGCCAGGTAGGCAAGAGCCAGAAAGTGGACATAGCGCAGCAGGCCGAAATCGGACTTGTCGATCAAGACCGCGCCTCCGCGGCGCAGATCACGGATCATCTCGAACTGGCTGATGATCTTTCCCCAGGCAAATGGCACCGACAGCAGGACCACGGCCACCGCCGCCCAGACCAGCCAGTGCCGCACCTGGGGGGCAGGCAGCCATCCCGACATCAGCGCAAAGCCGGTGAAAAACACCAACTGCCAGGCAAAGGGGTTGAAGAACCAGGTGCGCGCAGACGGTTTTGCAAACCACAACTCGGCCGGAATGTTCAGCCCTGCGGTTGCCGCCATCCACAAGCCGACGCTCGCCAGCATGGCCAGCCGCACATCGACGCGTGCCAGCGCCATCATGACCGGGATCAACGCGAGGATCACCAGATACATCGGCAGAATGTCGAAGTAATTCGGCACATAGGTCAGCGTCAAAAGCCCGATCAGGTTCGGCCCGGTGGTGTTCAGAAACGGGTAAAGGTTCAGCGCCCCGACCTCGTCGCGCGGGAAAATCCCAGACAGGTTCAGCGACAGCATCAGGACCAGCGTCACGAAGAACACGCCCAGATGCACCCAATAGACCTGCCAAACCCGGTGCGCGATGCGCAATGTGCCCATCGCCCATCCCGCACGCGCAAAGACCCCGCCAAAGGCAATGGCCGAGGCCATGCCGGAGCAGAACACGAACATCTCGGTCGCATCGGAAAAGCCGAAACGCGCCGGGATCCACAAGGTCCAGGGGTTGTTGGTGATATGGGCGATCAGGATGATGAACATGCCGACGCCGCGAAAGAAATCGAGGCGCGGGTCACGCGATTTCGCAGGCGCGGCCATATCAGACTGCCTGCGCGCGGGCGGCGTCGATCAGCGACAGACGGGCCGCAGTGTAGCCATCGATCGACCCCGCACGACGAGCCATGCGGTCATGCAGCAAAGCGCCCGCCGCGTCCATGTAGCCACCCCTGAGGGCGGCCTCGATGGTGATGCGGTCGAATACGTCGCGCTGGGCATGGCTGCCGCCGATCTGTTGCAGATCGTGGCGTCCGGCGCGCAGATGCATCCAGGCTGAAGAATACTCGCCCGAAGCAAAGGCTTGCAGGCCTTGCGCGATGTGCAGGCCGGGATGGGCGATGATGCGCTGTGCCTCGTTCCCGGCGGGCTTGGTCGATTGCATCCGCGCGATCAGGCCGGCGGCCGCCTTGTCCCGCTCACCGCCGCAGAGCGCCAGCATGTAATGCAGATCGGCAAAGGCCAGACAGCCATCGGCGGCACGGTTTTCCGACAGGTCGGCAAGTTCCTCCCAGCGATCACCGACATCGACGCCCTCCAGCTCCAGCCGGGACAACAGCGAGGCGGCGTTGGAGATATCGCGATAGTCATCGGTCTTTTCGGCACGGATATCGGCGTCATACAGCTCCAGCGCGATGTCATACTCGCCAAGGTCCAGATGCATCAGCGCCCGGTGCCACCAGACGTGAAAGCGGAAATTGTTGCAGTGTGCCCAGGACGCCTCGCGCCCCGACAGCCAGTCCAGACCGTCGCGCGCACGGCCGGTATTGTCGTATACATGCGCCACGGCATGCAGGCCCCAGGCATCATCGGGGGCAAGCGTCACACCCTGGCGGCCGGTCAGTTCGGCGCGGGCAAATTCGCCGGTTTCCTCCAGCGCAAAGGCGTGACAGCCCAAGAGGTATCCCCGCGCTGGATGATCGTCCCAGGCCGGCATCACCCCCTCGACCGAGGTACGCATGGCATCGGGGCGACCCATGACGAAATGGATCGCCTGGACCATCTTCATCGCCAGCGCGTCGCGCGGGTTCAGGTTCAGGATCACCTGAATCCTCGCCGCAGCACGCGTCGGGCGGCCACCGAGCCAGTCACCCAAGGCATGCACGAAGGCGATCTCGCGCATCGTGGCCGGTGCGCCCTGCAGCGCCGCTGCATAGGCCTCGCGCGCGATGGCGACCATCTCGGCCCGACCAAGCAGCAGGCACGATACCCCCCGGATCGCCTGACCGAGGGCAAAATCCGGAGTTGCCGCCAGTACGCGTTTCAGTTCGGGTCCCGTACTTGCCGCGTGTGACAGGATGCCGAGGATCACCTTGTTCCAGTCGGCGATCAATTCCGCTGAAAGTGAGGTTGGCATTCCGCTCAGATCATCGGTCGTCGGCATCGGAAAACCTTTCGGAACTGGGCAGGCGCCCGCGCGAACAAGTGCGTTCGCAGGCGACGATGCCTTGCGGTTCGTCTGCCTGCCGGTTTTCGTTACAGGCAAGCCGAATGTGACAAAGGTCTCACGGTCGTGTGACCAACAGTCCTGCCTTAAAAGGCACCGTCATAGGCGCGGCGGGGAATGTGGGCCGCGATGAGGGTGAATGTGCTGCGTGTCAGGGCGGCGGCGGCTTCGGTGGCAAGCGTGGCGGCGTCGGACACGTCCACGCCATGGCCGCCAAACGCGCGTGCGAGGGCGGCGAAATCGGTGCGAGCACCCGGCCCGCCGAAATCGACGCCGAGGTTGGGGCGCTGTGTTCCGCGCTGCTTCATTTCGATCAGCGACAGGCTGTCATCCACCAAGACACAGATCACGATGGGCAGGTTCTGGGCCGACAGGGTCGCCAGTTCGCCGGCTCCCATTTCCAGGCCTGCGTCGCCGACAAAAGCCAGCACCGGGGCATCGGGGCGTCCGACCTTGGCCCCCGCCGCAAGGGGCACCGCGCAGGCCATGGTGCACAAGCCCGACGATTGCAGCATCATGCGCGGGGCGGGGCAGTCCCACATCTGGCTGACCAGAATCCGGTGCGCGCCAGAATCCGCGGTGATGACGGTATCTTGCGGCATCGCGGCGCGCAGCGTGGCAAAGACCTCATGCGGGCCCCAGATGCCGGGGCTTGCAAAGGCCGCCTTCAGCGCCTTGCGCGCCTTGGCGGGTTCATCGGTCCATCTCGCTGCGGCGCTGTGGGTCAGCGCCCCCAGCGTCAGGGCGACGCCGCAGGCAAGGAATACATCGGCGCGGTGCATGCCGTGCTCGCGGCGGGTCGGCGAAATCTCGATCACTGTCTGCTTGGGGCCAAAGGGATTGCGCCAACCGATGCGCATCTCGATCGGGTCATAGCCCAAAAGCAGGATCGTATCCGCCTCGGCAATCAGTGGCATCAGGATGCGGTCCGCCTTCGGCGACAAGCCCGCGCCGCCAAGGCAAAGCCGGTGCCCTTCGGGCATCAGACCCTTGCCCTTGTAGGTGGTGATCAGGGAAATGTTGTTCGTGCGGCAAAAGTCGGTGATCGCTGCTTCGGCATGTTCGTTGACCGCATCTACGCCGGCGATGGCAAGCGGGCGGTGGGCGCGCTCCAGCGCCGCGCGGGCCTCGGCCAGGCCAGCTGCGGGTGGAAGGCCGGGGGCGGTGACCCAGATACGGGGAAAAGGGGCTTCGGTCGCCACCGCTTCGGCGACGCTGATCGGGACATCGAGATGCACCGGACCGGGCTGCCCTGAGGTGGCCAAAGCAATCGCTTTCGCCATGCCCGCGCCCACAGTACCTGCCGCCAGCCGAAAGCTGCCTTTGACCACGGGGCGCAGCATAGCCTGATGATCAAACACTTGATGCGTATAGGTTTCCGCGTCGGCTGCATCGACGCATCCGGTCAGAAAGATCAGGGGCACGCGGTCCTGCATCGCATTGGCGACCACGTTCACCGCGTTGGCCACCCCCGGCCCAAGCGTCGCCACCAGTACCGGCAGCGCGCCCGTCATATGCCACAGCCCCTCGGCCATGAAGCCGCCGCCGTTTTCGTGTTTCACCAGAACAAAGCGCAAGCCTGCGGCGTCCAGCCCCTGCATCAGGGCCAGAACCTCGCCGCCCGGAATGCCGAAAGCATGGGTCGCCCCCGCAGCCGCAAGGGCGCGGCCGATGATCCCGGCCCCGGTCAGAGGCACGGGCACAGGCAGGGTGGCGGGCAGGGTGGCGGGCAGGGTGGCGGTTGGGTTGCCAGTCATATCGTTCCTCCGATGGTGCCATTGGCACTGAGAGTTGCAAGGGCCTCGCCGCTCAGGCCCAGAATGTCGCGCAAGACCGCGCCGCTGTGCTGGCCAAGGGTGGGCGGCGCGTTCTGGTAAGTGACGGGGGTGGCGCTGAATTTCAGGGGATTGCCGATCAGGGCCACCTGACCGCTGGCGGCGGTGGGATGCGGCAGGGTGATTTTCATGCCGCGCGCCGCCACCTGTGGGCTGGCAAAGGTGGCGGCCAGATCGTTGATCGGGCCGGCGGGGATGCCTGCCGCCGCCAGCACCGGCAGCCACGCATCGCGGCGGCGCAGGCGGGTGAGGGCTTCGATCTGCGGCACCAGCACCGCCCGGTTGCGGACGCGGGCGGCATTGGTGGCAAACAGCGGGTCTTCGGCCAGACCGGGCGCGCCCAGAACGGCGGCAAAGCGGGCAAACTGGGCGTCATTACCCACCGCCAGGGTAAACGCGCCATCCGCCGCCGGAAAAGCGCCGTAAGGTACGATGGTCGGATGATCATTGCCGCGACGCGGTGGCACCGTGCCATCGGTCAGATAGCCGACGCCCTGATTGATCAGCCAGGCGATCTGGGTATCCAGCAGGGCCAGGTCGATATGTTGCCCCAACCCGGTGGCATGCCGGGCGTTCAGCGCG
>JANNWS010000067.1:0-49264 GCA_031408575.1 Rhodobacterales bacterium | reverse complement strand
CCTGATCGAGAACTTCTTCCAAAAAATCAAAGAATACAGAGGCATCGCCACCCGCTTTTGCAAAACGGACACAAGCTACACCGCTCTCATCTCTCTCGCCGCTACCGTCATCCGATTGAAATGAACGTCAACAGGCCCTAGATGTAGTTCGCGACAATCCGCCGAACAGAGATATGGTAGTTGCCGTGAACGAACCGTGGTACGATAGATTTGTTGAGGTTGTGCAGGCTGATCCGCGCGGTATGGCAACTATAAGCAAGCAAGCAGGCTGCGGCCCGAACTACGTCCAACAGCTTGTGAAGCTACGGTCTGACCCTCGGCTCGGGCCGTTCGTTCGCATCCTCGAAGTCCTCGGCCCCACAACCGCTATATACGTCATAACCGGCATGAAATTCAGGCCAAATGACGAGGCATATCTTCGAACTGTAATGAACATGACGCCGAACGCTAGGGAATCTCTATCGCATTTTCTTGACGTTCTCGACGGCAATTCTCCTTCGCAACAGCAAGAGCCTAGTCAATCGAACTAAGCTGATTTCATCTGTCAAAAAATCCAAGTGTGCTCGTTGCCGGAATGCCTTGGTGCCAATTCACGCCATGCCTATCCCGTCCACTGCCCGCCGGTGTCTGGGCACGCGCTCACCCCCGCGCTGGCTGCACCATGCCGCGTTGCACGGCGGGGCGGGCGAGGAAGCGGGTGAGGTAGTCGGGAACGTTGGTCAGCTTATCCCAGCCCACCAGATCGGCGGCCTTGTAGAAGTTGAGCAGCGTGTTGAGCCAGGGCGCGATTGCGATGTCCGCAATCGAATAGTCGCCCGCGATCCAGTCGCGACCTTGCAAGGCCCCGTCGAGCACCTTTAGCAGGCGCTCGGCCTCGGCGCGGTAACGCTCTTTGGGGCGGGGGTCTTCGATGTCTTTTCCAGCGAAGGCGTGAAAGTATCCAAGCTGGCCGAACATCGGACCTAAACCGCCCATCTGGAACATCAGCCATTGCAGGATTTCGTAGCGGTTCGCCTGCGGCAAGAGTTGGCCCGACTTCTCGGCCAGATAGATCAGGATCGCGCCCGATTCAAACAGCGCCAGCGGCCGCCCGTCCGGTCCCGCGGGGTCGATGATCGCGGGGATCTTGTTGTTGGGGTTCAGCGACACGAAGGCTGGCGACAGCTGGTCATTGGTGGCAAAGCTTACCAGATGTGCGTCGTAGGGCAGGCCCATTTCTTCCAGCGCGATTGACACTTTTACGCCGTTCGGCGTGGTCAGCGAGTAAAGCTGGATCGCGGTGGGGTTACGGGGCGCCCAGCGGGCGGTGATCGGGAAGTCGGGTCGGGTGTTCAACGGTATCTCCTGCCACTACTGGAACCAATCTAAGCCGATTTGCGTCTGACAAAATGGACCAAGATATGTGATAGTTGCAGAACGACTGTGCGCCAACGCAGGACCGAAATGGCCGGAATGGCCGAAGATCTGGGGGAACCAAACGTAATGTTAAACGAATTCAAGACGTTCATATCGCGCGGCAATGTGCTTGATCTGGCGGTAGGGATCATCATCGGGGCGGCGTTTACCGCCATCGTCAATTCGATGGTCGCCGACCTGATCAACCCGATCATCGGTCTGATCATCGGGGGCGTCGATTTTTCCAACATGTATCTGGTGCTTGGGGGCAATCCGTCCGAGGGGGCCAGCCTGCAGGCGGCGCGCGACGGCGGGGCGGCGGTGTTCGCCTACGGGTCGTTCATCATGGCAATCATCAACTTCGTGATCATAGCCTGGGTGGTGTTCCTGATCGTCAAGGCGATGAACCGCGCCAAGGATATGGCAAACAAGAAAGAGGCGGTGGTGGAAGCTACCAAAGGGCCGACCCAAGAGGAATTGCTGGCCGATATCCGCGACCTGCTGAAGGCCCGTGCGGTCTGATGCAAGCTGGCCCCGGATAACCGTCCGGGGCCATTTGCGCCGTTACTTCTTGAGCGCGAGAGCCGGGGCCAGCACATCAAGCCCAAGCGCCTTGCCAACCGCATAGTAGGTCAGGTGGCCGGCATGGGTGTTCAGCCCGTTCAAAAGATGCGCGTCATCTTCGCAGGCTTTCTTCCAGCCCTTGTTGGCCAGCGCCAGCATGAAGGGCAGTGTCGCGTTGCCAAGCGCCAGTGTCGAGGTGCGGGCGACAGCACCCGGCATGTTGGCCACGCAATAGTGCATGATCCCGTCAACTTCGTAGATCGGGTCCTGATGGGTCGTTGCGCGCGACGTCTCGAAACAGCCGCCCTGGTCGATGGCGACATCGACCAGAACCGCGCCCGGCTTCATCGTGCCAAGTTGCGCGCGTGAAATCAGTTTCGGGGCGGCGGCACCGGGGATTAGCACTGCGCCGATCACCATGTCGGCGTCGATGATCAGATCGGCGGTGTTGCCTGCGGTCGAGTAAATCGAGGTGAAATCGCGCCCGAACACATCATCCAAATAGCGCAGGCGGGGCAGCGAGCGGTCGAGGATCGTCACATCCGCGCCCATGCCAGCCGCGACTTTCGCCGCATGGGTGCCAACCACGCCGCCGCCAATCACCACGACTTTTGCCGGGGCCACGCCGGGAACGCCACCCATCAGAACGCCACGCCCGCCATTTGCTTTTTGCAACGTCCATGCGCCGACCTGCGGGGCCAGACGACCCGCGACTTCGGACATCGGGGCCAGCAAGGGCAAGCCGCCGCGATCGTCGGTGACGGTTTCATAAGCGATCGCGGTGACGCCGGATTTCAGCAGGTCATGGGTTTGGGCCGCGTCTGGGGCGAGGTGGAGGTAGGTGAACAGCACTTGCCCCTCGCGCAGGCGGGCGCGCTCAACCGGCTGGGGCTCCTTGACCTTGACGATCATGTCGGCGGCCGCAAAGACCTCTTCCGCCGTGGCGATGATCTTTGCTCCGGCTGCAATGTAATCGGCATCGGGAAAGCCCGAGCCGGTGCCTGCGCCGGTTTCGATCAGCACGGTATGGCCGTTGCCCACCGCCTCGCGCGCGGCGTTGGGGGTGATGCCGACGCGGAATTCCTGCGGCTTGATTTCTTTTGGGCAACCGATCTTCATGGCGTTCCTCGTGTGTGTGGATCTGGCACGAGTATCGTCGATGCGGCGTGGCAATGCTTTGAAAAGACGGGTGACGAAGGGGCGGGTGTGCGGTAGGATCTTCGACGATTTGGCCATTTCATCGAAGGATCGTGCGCAATCATGGAAATTGACGCGACAGACCGCCGTATCCTGACCGCCTTGCAAAAGGACGGCCGGATGACGAATGCCGAGTTGTCCGAGGCCGCGAATCTGTCTCCATCGGCTTGTCATCGCCGGGTGCAGCGGCTGGAAGAAGTGGGCATCATCGCGCAATATGTAGCGCTGCTGGATGCAAGGAAGCTGGGGCGGCCGACCACGGTGTTTGTCGAGATCACGCTGTCAGGGCAGGCTGACGAGGTGCTGGAGGCGTTCGAGGCGGCAGTAAAGCAGGTGCCGGATGTGCTGGAATGCCACTTGATGGCGGGAACGGCGGACTATCTGCTGAAGGTGGTCGCACAGGACACCGACGATTTTGCGCGCATTCACCGCCAGCATCTGGCGCGGCTGCCCGGTGTGGCGCAGATGCATTCGTCCTTTGCGCTGCGGACGGTGTTCAAGACGACCGCGCTGCCGGTGTAAGGGGGGATGAATTGATTGGACCGTGGTGGCCAAATGGAAATGCCCCGGCAACGTCATCGCTGACCCCGTCGTCTGGTCCTCCCGGCTCGCCAAAGCGAGATGGGCCGCAGGTGCCTGCCCCAGTCAGGCGCGTCCCTGCGTCGTTCATGTGGAGCGGTAGAATCGGCGCTGTGGCTTGGACCTTCGCACCGCAAGCCACGGGCGAACTGCCACTGGCAGCCCACCGGGCGTGCCTTCGGCGCGTATCAATCGCCGTCTGTCCAGGACCTCGCCCTACTGCCGCCGAAAGCGCAGGAAGGTGAACAGGCCCAGCGGCGCAAGGGGGGTCGCCTCGATCAGGTCCAGTTCCGGCACGCCGAGGATACGTTCGATGCGGAAGTCGGAATGCCAGCCCAGCGTATTCTCATACCGCGCAAAGGTGCGTTCGGCCCATGCGATGGGACCGTTGTCGCGGGCGAAGTGGTTGACGATCACCACCTCGCCCCCCGGTTTGCAGACGCGCGCCATCTGGCGGACCACCCGGTCGGGATCGGGGGCGACCGAGACAAGGAACATCGCCACCACGGTATCAAACGACGCGTCTGCGAAATCGAGGCTGCGCGCATCCATCTGGCGCAGCGAGCGAACATGGGTCAGCCCCTCATCCGCGACCTTTTGGCGGGCCTTGGTCAGCATCTCTTCGGAAAAGTCGATACCCGTCACCTCGACCCCGCCCGCATAGGCGGCCAGCGACAGGCCGGTGCCGATGCCAACCTCAAGCGCGCGACCGCCGCGGGCATTGACATGGGCGACGGTGTGGCGGCGGGCCATATGGCTGATGGCACCAAAGCTGCGGTCATAGACCGGTGCCCAGCGGCGATAGCTGCGCCTGACGGCTTCAAGTTCCATGCGGCCTCTTTTTCATGCGGATCAGGGCCTGTGACCCCTGAGATGTTTCCATACGGCCCAACTGATGACCAATGCGTAACAAAGGCCCGCCATCGACATCAGCAGCCAGAACCGTGTGATCGCAAGACCCGCCACGACCGCCGCCCCGATCAGCACCCAGCGCGCCTTGTCCTGCGGGACGCGCAGCGCCTTGGACGACGGGGTGGCGATGCGGCTGATCATTAAAAGCCCGATCAGCCCGAGGTAGAAGCCTCCGAGCAGGGGCAGATCATGCAGCGTGGGCATGCCCAACTGGAACAGGAACACCGGCAGCAAGGCCAGAAGTGCGGCACCGGGGGCTGGAACACCGACGAAATGGGGCCGCGTTTCCGCCGGCAGGGGCGTGTCGCGGTCGACATTGAACCGCGCAAGGCGCAGGCAGGCGCAGACGATGTAGACCAGCACGAACACCCACCCAAGCCCGCGCGTGTCGGGCAGGGCGAACTGATACATCACCAAACCGGGGGCAACGCCAAAGCTGACGAAATCGGACAGGCTGTCAATCTCGGCACCAAACGGGCTGGCGGCATCCAGCCTGCGGGCCAGCAGGCCGTCAAGCCCGTCGAGAATGGCCGCCAGCACGATCAGGGCGGCGGCGATATCGACGCGCCCCAGAAGGGTAAAGCGGATCGCGGTCAGACCCGCGCAAAGGCCAAGGATCGTGACCATGTTCGGCAGAAGCTGCCGCAGGGAAACACTGTCCTGGCGCAGGCGTGGCATTGCTCAGCGCACCGCCGCCAGACGCGGGGGTTCGGCGGATTGCAGGTCGGCCAGCACGGTTTCGCCTGCGATGGTTGATTGGCCGAGCGCGATCATCGGCGCTGTTCCGTCCGGCAGATAGACATCGAGGCGCGAGCCGAAGCGGATCATGCCAATCCGCTCGCCGGTCCGCAGCGTCTGGCCTTCGGTCACGTCGCAGACAATGCGGCGGGCCACGAGACCTGCGATCTGCACCACGGCAAGGTGCCGGCCATCGGGCAGGCGGAAAGCGATGGAGTTCCGCTCGTTATCGACACTGGCCTTGTCGAGCGAAGCGTTCAGGAACTTGCCGGGACGGTAGGCGACAGCGGTGATGGTGCCGCCGATAGGCAGGCGGTTCACATGGCAGTTGAACACGTTCATGAAGATCGAGACGCGGGTCAGGGCCGCGGGGCCAAGGCCCAGTTCCTCGGGCGGAACCGCGGGGCCGATCAGCGAGACGATGCCATCGGCCGGGCTGATGATCAGCCCTTCGCGCTGGGGTGTCAGGCGGGGCGGGTCGCGAAAGAAATAATAGCACCACACGGTCAGCGCTGCACCGATCCAGCCCATCGGTTCCCAAAGGAAAAACAGCACGGCGGTGACGGCGGCGAAGATCGCGACAAAGCGGTAGCCTTCGCGGTGCATCGGCTTGATGAATGTCGAAAGCATGCTGGTCGCCATCGGGTTCCTTCACGTCGGGCAGTTTTTGCCCTGACGGTCTTTCACCCAAATCCCGTCCAAAGGCAATCGCCGCGGCAGCCCGCTGTCAGCTTACAAGCAGACCTCCAGCAGGCAGAGCCGTGTTTGTCGGCTCTGGCACTTCATCCGTCCAGACGAGAAAGTTTTGCAGCAGATGCGGGCCGAACGAATGAATCAGCGGCACATCGGCCGCATCACGACCGTAAGCCACCATGATGCGCCCGATGCGGCGCTTGTTGTTGCGCGGATCGAAGGTATGCCATTGACCATCAAGAAACACCTCCATCCAGGCGCTGAAATCCATCGGGCCGGTCACGGGAACGCCGATATCGCCGAGATAGCCGTTCACATAGCGCGCGGGGATGTTCATGCAGCGGCAAAAGGCAATCGCCAGATGCGCGAAGTCTCGGCACACGCCGATGCCTTCCTGCCAGGCGTCGAATGCGGTGCGGGTGGCGCGGGCCTGCTGATAATCAAAGCGGATGTGACTGTTGACCCGGTCACAAATCGCCTGCACCCGCGCCCAACCCGGGGCGGTCGCGCCGAACATGTCCCACGCCAACTGGCTGAGCCGGTCGGTTTCACAATACCGGCTGCCAAGCAGATACATCAGCGTGTCGTCGGGCAGATAGGAGATCGGGGTTTCGCGGGCTGTCGGGTGAACCGGGTCGGGCTGCCCGTCACTTAGGATCGTGCTGTCGCTGCGGATACGGAATATTCCTGCGGGGGCGACGAAGCGGCGGCAGGTGTTGCCGAAAAGATCGCGGTAAACCGTGGTTGGAACCGGGGGTGTCGTGACGAAACCACCCTGCCTCCGCAGATCGTCGCGGCGTTCGTCGCGCAGCGTCATCATCGTGATCATCGGCGTAGCCTGTGGGCAGGAAACGGCGATGTCGTAGCCATAGCGGATCAGCATGCGCTGCGCCTTTCGTTGGACCGGCGCAAGGCAGGGTGCGCGTGTTGGCAATATCTTGCCCAAAGCCGAAATGACCCGGCAGGGCTTGCCGGGGCGGGACAACCCTTTACGCCCGAGACGGCGTTGGGTTCCACGAATCTTGAAATTTTATGACAGAATCCGCCCGAACGGCGCGAAGTTTCCGTTCTGGCTGCTCAGGAAGCGGCTATTCTGCCTGCCCTTGCGAAGTTCGCCTGAAAATGCGGCACCACCACAATGAAAAACCCCCGACACTTGCGCGCGGGGGTTGATCGGGTTCGCCCTTGCGGACGACAGGTTCAGAATGGGCTCAGAGCCCGCCTTCCCGCTGCAATTTCTTGCGAGCGAGCTTGCGAGCACGGCGGACGGCCTCGGCCTTCTCGCGCGCTTTCTTGACGGAGGGTTTCTCGAAATGTTGCTTGAGCTTCATTTCCCGAAACACGCCCTCGCGCTGGAGCTTTTTCTTCAGAGCCCGAAGGGCCTGATCGACGTTGTTGTCGCGAACGCTGACCTGCATGTGGTTGTCACCACCTTCCTAAGTTAGAGTTGCACGAATTGTGCAGGCCTGCGGCGCATAGCAAATGTGCCGCGGCTTGTCCACAACGGGGTTGGCGAGACGCGGCGCTTCGGCGTGCTATACTCTTTAAAATCGATTTTGATGCGAAAGGGATCGGGATGGACGCGGATACGGATAACACGATTGTTGCGGCCAAGGATGCGATCCTTGATGCGGCCATGGCGCATGTGCCGTTCGATGGTTGGTCCGAGGTGACGTTCCGGGCGGCGATTGCGGAAGCAGGTGTGGCGCCGGGGTTGGCGCGGGCGCTTTATCCGCGTGGCGCGGTTGATCTGGCACTGGCGTTTCACAAGCGCGGTGATGCGGCGATGGTGGTACGGCTGGCGGCGACCGACCTTGCCGCGATGCGCTACAGCGACCGGGTAAGGGCGGCGGTGCGCTATCGGCTGGAGGCTGCGACCGACAAAGAGGCGGTGCGGCGGGGAACCACGTTTTTTGCGCTGCCGATGCATGCAGCCGAGGGCACGAAGGCGATCTGGGGCACCGCCGATGCGATCTGGACCGCGTTGGGTGATTCGTCACGCGATGTGAACTGGTATACGAAACGAGCGACGCTTTCCGGGGTTTACGCCTCGACGGTGCTGTTCTGGCTGGGCGATGACAGTATCGGGCAACAGGCAACCTGGGCGTTTCTGGACCGTCGGATCGAAGATGTGATGCGGATTGAAAAGCTGAAGGCCAGCGTGCGGAACAATCCGTTGGGCAAGGCGTTGCTCGCGGGGCCGGGGCGTCTGATGGCACGGGTGAAAGCCCCGACCCGGCCGGAAGACCTGCCGGGCAATTTCCGGTCTTGAAAGGCAAAGAATGACTCTGTCCCATACCATGCGCGCGGTGGAAATCAGCGAACCCGGCGGGCCGGAAGTGTTGAAGCCGGTCGTGTTGGCGGTGCCTGTTCCCGGCCACGGGCAGATCGTGATCCGGGTTGCCTATGCCGGGGTCAATCGCCCCGACGCGTTGCAGCGGGCGGGAGCCTATGCGCGGCCTGCCAATGCCTCGCCCCTGCCGGGGCTGGAGGCTTCGGGCGTCGTGGTTGAGGTTGGGCCGGGGGTGTCGCGCTGGGGCATCGGGGACGAGGTTTGTGCGCTTCTGCCCGGTGGAGGCTATGCCGAATATGCGCTGACGAACGCTGCCCATGCCTTGCCGGTGCCAGCGGGGATGGATCTGAAATCAGCAGCATGTCTGCCGGAGACCTGCTTTACGGTCTGGTCAAACATGGTGATGCGGGGCAACTTGAAAGCGGGTGAGCGGTTCCTGGTGCATGGCGGATCATCGGGGATCGGGACGACGGCCATCCAGATTGCCAAGGCGCTGGGTGCGCGGGTGTTTGTCACCGCCGGGTCGGATGAGAAATGCGCGGCCTGTCTGGCGCTCGGGGCCGAGCGCGCAATCAACTACCGGACCGAGGATTTTGCTGAGGTGCTGCGCGCCGAGGGCGGGGCGAACCTGATCCTCGACATGGTGGGCGGGTCTTATTTGCCAAGGAACGTCAAAGCTTTGGCGGATGAGGGGCGGCTGGTGCAGATTGCCTTCCTGACCGGGGCAAAGGTGGAGTTGAACTTTGCCGAGGTGATGATGCGGCGGCTGGTGATCACCGGGTCAACCCTGCGGCCGCAATCGGATCTGGCGAAGGCGGACTATGCTGTGGAGCTGGAGCGGCATGTCTGGCCGATGATTGCGTCGGGGGCGTTCCGGCCGGTTCTGGATTCCGAGTTTGCACTGGAAGATGCAGCAGACGCACATCGGCGGATGGAAAGTTCCGGGCATATCGGGAAGATTGTGCTGAAGGTTGGCTAGGTGCCTGGCCCGAACGGTGTGTTCGTCGGACCCTTTCCAGTGAACGGACGGACCACGGTCCAGGACCCACTGCAATTCAATCAAGCGTTGCTGCAAATGCTGAAGCAGCGGCCGTTCCGGTCTTGCATCTCCTCAATGGCAGTAGTGTGCCTTGGTCCCCCTTACCGCACCGCGTCCATCACCGCGTCGGGGCGGGTGCAGTCGCGCCGCGCATCGGGGCCGCAGCGGCGGGGGGTCAGGTCTTTGGTCAGGCAGATGCGGGCTTCCTGAATCCGGTCGTCATCGCAGGTGATCGTGATCTGGTCGCGTTGAAGGCCGGGGTTGGCATCGAGAAACGCATCCTCGACGACGCTGGCGGGCAGGGTGATGTCGCGGGTCAGGCGGGTGAACACGGAGGGAATGGTGATCGCGCCGTAGGCTTGCCGTGCAAGAGCGAAGTAGTCGCGCGACGAAAGGCCGGCGCAGCGACCGTGTTTCTTCCATTGATACCACGCAAGGCCGCCCGACCCCATGATGTCGGTCATAGCAGTCGTGTCGCGGCGCGACGGGTCGGCGGCACTGGTGCGGCAATAGCTGGGGTAGCCGGTTTCCGACTGTGGCCAGAGGCCGTGCAGGGTGAAGCTGTAGTCGTGGCGCGGGTCGCACTGGTCATCGCCGCGTGCATCGCCCTCCAGCGCGCACCAGTTCGGTGACCAAGACAGCGAGAGGATGTAATAGTCGAAATCGCCGGGCCGCTCGCCTTCAGCATGCGCCGGTCCCGCGAGGGAAACGGCAAGGGCCGCAAGGAGCAGAAGCCAGGGCTGCATTTTCGCTTTTCTCCCACCGGCAAGACGACTATAGGACATTCCAACTTCCCGAAAACGAGAAGACGCGACCGCCGGTCGCAGCCGTTTTCCCGGCACGGGAGAGATTTGTAAAGGAGTGTTCCCGATGAACAAGCCGCTCATGGCCAAGGCGACCGCCGTCTGGCTGGTGGACAATACGACGCTGACCTTTCGGCAGGTCGCCGATTTCTGCGGGATGCACGAGCTTGAAGTGCAGGGCATCGCCGATGGCGATGTCGCAACAGGGGTGAAGGGCTTCGATCCGGTCGCCAACAACCAGCTTGACCCGATCGAGATCGAGAAGGGTCAGAAAGACCCGGCCTATCACCTGCGGCTAAAATTCAATGCCGCCGCTGTGGGAGAGGAAAAGCGGCGCGGGCCGCGCTACACTCCGCTGTCCAAACGGCAGGACCGGCCTGCGGCGATCCTTTGGCTGGTGAAGTTTCACCCCGAGTTGAGCGACGGGCAGATTGGCAAGCTGGTCGGCACGACGAAACCCACGATCCAGTCGATCCGCGACCGGTCGCATTGGAACATCTCGGGGATCACGCCGGTTGATCCGGTGGCGCTGGGGCTGTGCCGTCAGACTGAACTCGATGCCGCCGTGCAGGTGGCCGTGAAGAAGAAGGCCGCCGGTGGTGCGGTGATGTCGGATGACGAGCGGCGCAAGCTGGTCAGCACCGAGCAATCGCTGGGCATGGCGCCCGAGCCGAAGATGCCTGCCGGTCTGGCCGGCCTGGAAACGTTCACGCCCGCCGATAAGGAAGAAAGTGCCGCCGATTTCAGCGATGCGGAAAGCTTCTTCAATCTGCCGCAGGGCGACGATGATGAAGACGAGGATGAGCGCGCGAAGTGATGCGGCCGAAAAGGTAGCGTCCGATGTGATGAGCGAGGCCCCGGTTTTTCGACCGGGGCCTTTTGCTTTGGGTCTGCCCTGAAATCCGGAGGGGACTGTCCGCCACCAAAACCGTCACAAGCGGTGCTTCAGGTGCCGCCGGTGGCAAGTGCGGCCTTGCTCAGGGCGCGGTTGCGCCGATCATGCGGCGGAAAAGGCCGACCAATCCGTTGTCTTGGCTTTGGACCGCGCGTCTGGCGGCAAGGGCCTGCCGCTTTGTCGCATTGCGTTCGGCCTCGACCCGCCAAGAGTGATCGTCGGCCCAGTCGAATGCGGGATGAGGAACAAGCGGCAGGTCTTCGTGATGGGAGCGAGAGCGGTAGGATGCAGCATTTGCCATGATCGAAATCCTTGTGGCGCATGGGACGGGCGGGGGGTGCCTGCGTGTTGCATCACCGCCGGAACATGCTGATAAATTGAGAACAGTCTCTTTGGTCCAGTCGATCGAAACGCTTCAAAAACAACAGACATCGGGCAGAGCCATAGGCAGACCTGCGGCCGGTTTTGGGTGAGGTCAGCCTACAACTGCCCGATCAGGGGCTGATCTTGCCAGCGGCGTTAGCCACCGTGGCATAATGTGGTGTTGGTGGTTTCGTGTCATGGCGCTGCATTTGAGAGCCGGCAGGGCCAAGCGTTTGAATCGGCCCCGCGGTGACAATCACCGCGACAAGGGTTGCCAGTACGGTCGAAGTTGCAAGAATGCCGCCCATCAGTTGTTGGTGTGCGGCAATCCAGCGGGGTTTCAAACCTCGCTTGCCCTGCATTGTCCTGTTGTCGGCCTGTTCAACCGCAGCCTGCGCCTGCTCGATACAGCGCCGGTCTTCGTTCGTTCGGGCGAAACTGGGGTGGGGACTGACGCAGAGGTAAGGGTAAAGGAAGTCGGAACGTGACATGATTGAAATGTCCTTCTTCGGTCGGGCATCGGAACCTGATGCCACAGTGGAAAAAGCCTACGCCTCTGTCATATAAAGCAACGTGAATGTTTCGTCAAATTTCAGCGGGTCAGAAGCGCTTTCTTGCTTTCAGGGCTGCTCCGATCGTGCCGTCATCCAGATAATCCAGTTCTCCGCCGATCGGCACGCCCTGGGCCAGCGACGAGACGGTGATGCCGGCGGGTGCCAGCGCATCGGCGAGGTAATGCGCGGTCGTGGCCCCGTCGATGGTGGCGTTCAGCGCGAGGATGACTTCGGTTGCGTTTTCGTCGGTGATGCGGCGCAGCAGGGCAGGGATACGCAACTCGTCCGGGCCAATGGCGTCAAGGGCGGAAAGGGTGCCGCCGAGGACGTGATAGCGGCCCTTGAAGATCTGTCCCCGTTCCATCGCCCAAAGGTCGGACACGGTTTCAACTACGCAGATCTCGCCGGTGCTGCGGCGTGGGTCGGCGCAGATGGCGCAGGGATCATTGGTGCCGATGTTGCCGCAGACCGTGCAGTCGCGGGCAGAGATGACCACCTGCGCCAGCGATTGGGCGAGGGGGGCCATCACCGCCTCACGCTTTCGCAGCATATGCAGCACCGCGCGACGCGCCGAGCGTGGGCCGAGGCCGGGCAGGCGGGCCATCAGCTCGATCAGGCGGTCGATGTCGCGCGGGGTTTCGGTCATGGTCTGGCGCTGCGTCGTGGTGGTCAGAATGGCAGCTTCATGCCTGCGGGCAGACCAAGGCTTTCGGTCAGGCGGGCCATTTCATCGGCTGCAAGCTGCGTCGCGCGGGATTGCGCATCCTTGATCGCGGCGAGGATCAGGTCTTCGACCACCTCTTTTTCCGACGGCACAAAGATCGACGGGTCGATGGTAAGGCTGGTGAGGTCGCCTTTTGCCGTAGCCGTTACGCGGACAAGGCCCGCACCCGCTTCGCCGGTCACGATGCGGGTGCCGAGCGACTCTTGCAACTCGGCAAGTTTCGTCTGCAAATCCTGCGCCTTTTTCATCATCCCCGTCATGTCGGCGAGTCCGCCCAAACCTTTCAGCATCGCGTCTTCCTTTCAGTTGTCTTCAAACGGGTCCCAGTCATCGTCAGCCTCGGGCAGCGCGTCGATGGCTGCGGTCGCTGCGAGGGACTGGGGGGTGCGGATCTCGGCGATCGTCGCGCCGGGAAAGGCGGCGAGGACGGCTTGCACGAGGGGCAGCTGGCGCACCTCGGCCTCGGCATCGCTGCGGGCGGTGTCGCGCTGTTCGGCGATGGTGGCCGCGCCGCCAAAGCCGGTGACCGAGACGCCCCAACGAGTGCCGGTCCAGCCTTGCAGGCGGTGGGCGAGGCGGGATGCAAGGTCTTTGGGGGCATCAGGGGTGGGTTGAAATTCGATCCGGCCCGGGGCGAAGTGAACAAGCCGCAGCGAGTTTTCAACCTCTACCAGCAGCTTCATGTCACGCTTTTCGCGGATGAGGGCGGTGACCTGCTCGAACGTGGCAATGTGGGGCAGGGTTTCCGGCGCAAGGGCCACTGCGGTTGCGGTGCCGTGCTGCGAGGCAGCACCTT
Organism: Rhodobacterales bacterium; assembly: GCA_031408575.1. Lineage (GTDB taxonomy): Bacteria > Pseudomonadota > Alphaproteobacteria > Rhodobacterales > Rhodobacteraceae > Aliitabrizicola. The sequence goes on along the minus strand of JANNWS010000067.1, from coordinate 35,719 downwards.
GCTGTGCGACCGGGTTTTGATGCGAGACGGGGCCTTGCGCGCCGGCCGGGCTTTGCGACGTCTGAGGCGCGCCAGACATGCGGGTGCCGTTCGGCGCGGGACGCGGGGCGGCGGGTGCGGGTGTGGTCGGCTGTGGCAGGGATTGCAGCTTGCGGATCAGTGATTCGGGGTCGGGCAGGTCGGCGACATGGGTCAGGCGGATGATTGCCATCTCGGCCGCCATCATGGCGTTGGGGGCCAGCGCCACCTCTTCCAGCGCCTTGAGCAGCATCTGCCACATCCGGGTAAGGGCGCGCATCGGCAGGCGCTGTGCCATGTCGAGGCCGCGCGTGCGTTCATCGGGTGGGGTGGTCGGATCGTCAGCGGCGTCGGGGGTGATCTTTATCACGCTGATCCAATGCGTGATTTCCGCCAGATCGCGCAGCACCGCCATCGGATCAGCACCGTCGGCATATTGCGACGAAAGCTCGGTAAGGGCAGCGGCGGCATCGCCCCGCATCACCAGATCGAACAGGTCCAGCACGCGACCCCGGTCGGCAAGGCCAAGCATCGCGCGGACCTGATCGGCGTTGGTTTCGCCTGCACCGTGGGCGATGGCCTGATCAAGCAACGACAGGGCGTCACGCACGGAGCCTTCGGCGGCGCGGGTGATCAGGGCCAAGGCATCTTCGGCGACGTTCGCACCTTCTTTCGCAAGGATGCCGCGCAGATGCGCCATCATCACCTCGGGCTCGATCCGGCGCAGGTCGTAGCGCTGGCAGCGCGACAGGATGGTGACCGGGACCTTGCGGATCTCGGTGGTGGCGAAGATGAATTTGACATGTGCCGGGGGTTCTTCGAGTGTTTTCAACAGCGCGTTGAACGACCCGGACGAGAGCATATGCACCTCGTCAAAGATGATGATCTTGTAGCGCGCCTCGGTGGGGCGGTAGGGGATGCTTGCGAGGATCTCGCGCATCTTGTCGACCTGGGTGTTCGATGCGGCATCGTATTCCAGCACGTCCACATGCCGGCCTTCGGCAATGGCGCGGCAGGGGCCGCATTCGCCGCATGGCTCGATTGTCGGGCCGTTCTCGCCGGCGGGGCCGATGCAGTTCAGGCCCTTGGCGATGATGCGGGCGGTGGTGGTTTTGCCCACGCCGCGCACGCCCGTCATGACGAAAGCATGGGCGATGCGATTGGCCTCGAACGCATTGCGCAGGGTGCGCACCATCGCCTCTTGCCCGATCAGGTCGGCAAAGGTCTGCGGCCGGTATTTCCGGGCGAGAACCTGATAGGCGGGGGTGTCGGACATGGGTTCCTCGAACTTTCGGCGGCAGTCTAGACGGCGGGCGGGGTGGCGACAACGGGGGTTGGGGGGGACCCAATAGTTTTTGAAAACCCTTGGCAAAATTCTTTAAAGAATTCTGGCGTTGGGCTGTGCTGGTCAGGTGTCGCGCTTTCGGTGCTTTGCGGTCTGGGCGACCTTGCCCATCTTGCCGAAGGCGCGGTGGCGGGCGCGGGCCTGAGCCACGGTTTCGCTGTTCTGAGCATCTTCGCGCAGCAGCTTTTGCCAGCGGCTGATGCGGTCCCGATCGATCTGGCCCGCCGCGAGGGCAGCACGGATGGCGCAGCCCGGCTCATTTTCGTGCGCGCAATCGTTGAAGCGGCAGCTGTGGGCCAGCGCATCAAGATCGTCGAAGGTGGCGGCGATGCCTTCGGTCGCTTCGGCCAGGCGCAATTCGCGCATCCCCGGCGTGTCGATCAGCCAGCCCCCCGCCAGCGTGCGGATCAGGAAGCGGGCCGAGGTGGTGTGGCGGCCACGGGCGTCAGCTTCGCGGATCACACCGGTATCCTGCTGCGTGCCGGTCAGGCTGCCTGCGAGGGTCGATTTGCCCACCCCGGACGAACCGACAAGGCCAAGGGTCTGGCCGGGGCCGCACCATTCGGTAAGCGCATCCGTGGCGTGGCGGTCTTTGGCATTCAGCGCGATCACCGGCGCACCACGGGCGGCTTGTTCGGCTTCTGCGATATAGGACGCGGGGTCGCTGGTGTCGGCTTTGGTCAGGATGATCGCAGGGGCCACGCCGCCGGCATGGGCAAGGGCGATGTAGCGGTCCAGCCGGGCCACGTTGAATTCGGCATTGCACGAGGTGAGAATAGCAAGGCGGTCAAGGTTGGCCGCGATCAGCTGGCGTTCGATCCCCTTGCCGGCGGCGCGGCGGGTCAGGACGCTCTGACGGTCCAGCAGGCGGTGCAGGCGGCGGCCATCGCTTAGTACCCAATCGCCGACAGCAACCTCGGCTGTGGACAGGCCGGGCGGCAGGACAAGCGAGATCGGGCCTTGCGGGGTCAGCGCATCAACCCTGTCGCGGTGGACGGCAGCGATGCGGGCGGGGAGGTAGGGGGCGTCGTCTTCGGTCAACTGATCGAGAAAATGGGCCGACCAGCCAAGGTCGGAAAGGGTCATGGCGGTCAAGGGAGCGTCCTCGTGTATACCGGAACGTCAGGCCGCGTCTGGGAACGGGCGGGGTTCGATTCGGTCGGGCGAGGCGGCCTGGCGGTCAGACGGCCCCAACCCGGAGGGATGCAATCGTGGGCATGCTTTCCTCCTGCGGGTTGCGAGGTGAGAGGCTGACAACGACCCAAGTGGGGCTCGTTACGGCTGCTTCCTTCCGGACCTGACCGGGTTGGCGAGGCACCTGCCCGCGCCACCCTCTCAAATGCCGATATAGGCCCGGACAAGGGCTTTCGCAAGATGGAACGGGCGGGTAGCGTTGAGCAAATACCGGGAGGGTTCGCGATGGCTGCCAAACTGATCCGCATCGACTGGCCCGATTTCGGGACGCCGAACGTGCCTTTGGCACTTTCGCGGGCAGAACTGGAGGGGCGGCTGGTGGCGGTGCGCGCGGCGATGGCGCAGCGTGGGCTGGAGGTGCTGGTGGTCTATGGCGACCGCGAACATGCGGCGAACATTCACTGGCTGACGGGATTTGATCCGCGGTTTGAAGAGGCCGTGCTGGTGGTGGCTGCGCGCGAGGCGCTTCTGATCGCGGGCAATGAGTGCCTGCCCTATACGGGTGTTTCGCCGCTGGTGGTTTCGGGGGCGGTGCGGGCGGTGCATTGCGCGACGCTGTCGCTGATGTCGCAGCCAAGGACCGGCCGGCGGCTGGCGGATATTCTGGCCGAGGCGGTGCCGCCGGGGGCCGCTGTGGGCGCGGCAGGGTGGAAGTGGTTCGAGGCGGGCGAGGTGGATGCGCCCGAGACGGCTTTGGACCTGCCCGCGTTCATCGCCGATCCGCTGCGGGCGATTGCGGGGCGGGTGGTGAATGCGACCGATCTCTTCATGCATCCGGGCCACGGTTTGCGCTGCACGGTCGATGCAGACGAGGTTGCGCGGCTGGAGTTTGCCAACCAGATGGCGGCAAAGGCGCTGACGCGGATGGTGTTCGCGTTCCGCGAGGGAATGAGCGATTTCGCGGCCTTCGAGGCGGCGCGGGTGGGCGGGCTGCCGCTGGGCTGTCACGCCACCTTTGCCACCGGGGACCGGGCGGCGCAGGGGTTGAGCGGGCCGTCGGGCCAGGTGTTGCAGCGGGGCGGCGCCATTTCGTTCAACATCGGTCACTGGGGTGCGAATATCTGCCGGGCGGGGTGGGTGGCGCACAGTGCGGATGATCTGCCAGAGGCTGCCCGCGACTATGTCGAGGGGTTCGCGGGGCGGTATGTGGAGGCGCTTTCGGAGTGGTTCGCAATGATGCGACCGGGGGTTTCGGGGGGTGACGTGTGGGCGCGCATGATGACGTTGCTGCCACATGAGGTTTATGGCGTGGAGCTTAATCCGGGCCATCTGATCGGGCTTGACGAATGGATTTCGTCGCCGGTTTCGGACGGCTCTCGGGTGCCGTTGCGTTCAGGAATGGCGATGCAATGCGATGTGATTCCGGGGCATCCGGTTTACGGCTCGACCCGGATGGAAGATGGTTATGTGATCGCGGATGCGGGTTTGCGCGCGGACCTTGCCGCGCGGTTTCCGGCGGTGGCGGCGCGATGCGAGCGACGGGCGCATTTCATGCGCGAAGTGATCGGGCTGGACGTGCCGGAGACCCTGCTGCCCTTGGCCGATACCTGCGGGATCGTGGCACCATTCCTGCTGGACGCCCGACAGGTGATCGCGCTCAGATAATGCCCAGCCGCCGTGCCGCCGTCAGAAGATCAGGGGCTACGAGGTGGGCGAAAGTACCGGTCGCGGCAACGATATCAGGGATTTGTACGACGGTCATGCCCGCGGCATGGGCCGAGCGTGCGCCCGTCTCGCTGTCTTCAAACGCCACGCAGCGGGTGGGGTCGATCCCCAAGAGGGCTGCCGCGCGCAAGTAGGGTTCAGGCGCGGGTTTCGGGTTGATCACATCGTCGAACGTCACGACATGGGCGAAATGCGCCCCAAGCCCGGTCAGTGCCAGTTTGTGGTCGGCCTGGCGGCGGGTGGACGAGGTGGCGAGGGCTTTGGGCAGGGTGATGGCTGTCAGCACCTCGACCGTGCCGGGTTTCAACGGTACGCCTTGCGCGTAACGGAGGCGCACGGCCTGAGTCCACGCATCACTGAAGGCATCGGTGTCGAGCGTCGGAAAACGCGCGCGGATCAGGCTGGTGCCAGTCTGATCGTCGATCCCGATCAGACTGTGCAGGAAGGCCGGTTCAACGATGACGCCGACTGCGGCAAAAGCCTCGATCCCGGCCGCCTGGGTCAGACTTTCACTGTCGATCAGGGTACCATCGAGGTCGAAGATCACAGCATCGTACATCGGATACTCCGGTGTGGGTCGGGGTGGCTGTAGCGGATCGGGCGGGGCGAGGGAAGGGCGGGAACAGGAAAGGTTGGGCGCAGGCGCTATGTGGCTTCGTGTTTTATCGCGTCTGCGGCACCAGAGCCCCGCGCCTTCATTTTCAAGAACGCCGCGCGTTGGGACCGCGCTTTTGAGTATTTGGGCCGAAAAGATGCCGAAGGGGCGCAGAGACATGAACCTGACCAGCAGCACCTGACGTCAGAGCGATCTGATGCCTTCATCCTGATATGGGTTGCTGGTGGCGGCAAACGCTCTGTCGAAAACCGGCGCCTGCGTTTTTCGCGCGCTGTTCACATGTGGATGCGGAACCGGGCGAGGCCACAGGGGGCGGTGCCTGCCCGTTCAATTGCAAGGCCAGCGGCCACGGGCAGGTGGTGGATCGCGCGCGGCGACGTGTCAAACAAAGCGCTGGTGCCGGGAAGGGGATGAAAGCGCCAGGTCGGATCTGCAGAAGGGTCAATCGTCCCGATTTCAGCGATGTAGTTGCGCAGGATGTCTCGGGTGGTCTGGCGCCCCGCATAGATCACGGTGTCGCCCCCGGCCCCCGGAAAGGCTGCACCACCGCCGGCGCGGTAGCTGTTGGTGGCGACGATGAAGCGATCGGTCGGCACAACGGCGCGGCCTGCGTGGCAAAGATCGCGGATGCGGCGGGCGCGCGGTGCCACCACCGCGCCTTCGGGGCCGAATTTCGAGGGTTCGGAAAGATCGATTGCCCAGGTCACGCCGTCGATCACGTCGAAATGCGAAGCCGGAACATCGAGGTCGATCAGCGGTTGGTCGGGCTTGCCGGGGCGCAACTGGTTGAAGAGACCTGCGGCGCGTTCCAGCCAGTCTTGCAGTTCCGCCCCGGTGATCTGAACGGCGCAGATCGTGTTGGGGTAAACGTAGAGATCGGCCACGTTGCGAAGGGCCAGATCGCCCGCCGGCATGTCGGTGTAGTAGCCCGGCCCGCCGCGCCCGCCCATCTTGAACGGCGAGGCCGCCGAGAGCAGGGGCAGGCCGCTAAATTCGGTGCCGCGCAACGCCCGTTCGACATGTTCGCGCTGTGCGAGGGCCACAAGGGCCAATACCGGGTTGCCCGGCAAGACGGCGAAGTAGCTGTTGAGCGGCACAGTGGCGCGGCCGACCGGGCGGCGGATATGGTCAAGTGTTGCCTCGTGGTCGGCAAGGGTTGCGTCCATGACAGCGGCGGCGAGTCCCGTGGCCGGCTGTGTCGGCGCCAGGGTGGTGACGGGACGCGCCTGAGCGGTGGACCCTGCCACGCGCCAGCCATCGGTGGTGCGATCCAGCAGCAGGTCGATCAGGCCCAGATGCGAGCCAAAGCACCCTGCCATCACCGCAGGCTTGCCCGCCAATATGCCCTGTCTGGCATCGACATCGGGATGGGCTGTCCAGCCGGGACCGGGAAAGACAAGGTGGCTGTGGCCGACGATCAACGCGTCGATGCCCGGCAAGGCAGCCAGGGCAAGGGCCGCATTCTCCATCCTTTCATGGGATTCAGCGGGGCCGATGCCGGAATGACAGAGTGCAACGATCAGGTCGGCCCCCGCCGCCCTCATCTGTGGCACGCGCGCGACGGCGGTCGCCACGATGTCACGGGTGATGACACGCCCGGTCAGGTGGGTGCGGTCCCAGATCATCGTCTGGGGCGGCAGCAGGCCGATCACACCAATGCGAATCCGGTGCCGCAGGCCCGCGCCATCGGTGAGCTGACGGTCGAGGATGACATAGGGCGGCAGCAACGTCTGGTCGCTGCCGGGGGCAAGTCCGGCCTGCGTGACGACATTGGCCGACACGACCGGAAATCGCGCGCCCGCAAGGCTGGCCAGCAGAAAGTCGAGGCCATAGTTGAATTCGTGATTTCCAAGTCCCGCCGCGTCATACCCGAGGGCGTTCATGGCGGCGATCATCGGATGGATGTCGCCCGGTCGCATGCCGCGCACTTCGGCAATATAGTCGCCCATCGGGCTGCCTTGCAGGAAATCGCCGTTGTCTAGCAGCAGCGTGTTCACGGCCCCGGCGCGCAGCGTTTCGATCAGTCCCGCCGTGCGGGCCAGACCCAGTGTCTGATCCGGCTGGTCGGCATAATAATCATAGGGATGGACATGCACATGCAGGTCCGTGGTGGCCATGATCCTGAGATGTGCCTGATGCGCGGAAGGCCGGGCAAGGGACGGCAGGGGTGCGGACAATCTTATCCCTCAAGTGGTCTTGTGGTCGGAAGGCGATTGCCGTCCGTTGGCGCCGACACGGTTCAATGGCGGGTCGTCTGCCCCGCTACAGACTGCTCGGACGAGCGACGCAGTGTTCGCACCAAAACACGTATCGGGCCACCGAATCAGGGACCATGACAGATAGCGAGTTGGTGCAAAATAATGCGCGCATGGGTTGTATTTGCCACCCGGACGCGAAAGCCGGGCCGCAGCACTTTGACTTGACGCCGGGGCGTGGCAAGAAGCGGGCGAGGCGTAGGCAGGGAAGCGCGGATGCGGATCGCAGAGACGGTGACCTTCGGCGGGTCGGGGCTGGACCGCGCTGCACAATTGCGCGGCGATAACGTGGCGCTGGCGACGCATCTGGCGGCGGGCCGGGTGCTGCCGGTGTGGCGCGGCAAGCCACTGGTGGCCGGGGTGGACATGACAATGGCGGGGTGGGTGCCAGCGGGGCATCCGGTGCTGGCGCTGGGCGGGGCGCAGGTGTTTCTGGGGCTGGACGGCGGGGTGGCGCGGTTCGCGCAGGACATTTCCGCCTGGTCGCCCGAAGCCGGGGCCGAGGCAGTACAGGGCGGCTTCTTTGATGCGTCCGAGCAGCGGCACCCGGCCTTGCCCGACGACCACGCCTTTGCCGAGTTGCGCGGCGTGATGGCACGGCTCGGCCCGCGGGAGGCCGAACTTGCGGCGACGGCGAAGGCGGTATTGCAATGGCATGCCAGCCACGGGTTCTGCGCCGTCTGCGGGGCGGCGTCAGAAGTTGCGATGGCGGGCTGGCAGCGGACCTGCCCGGCCTGCGGGGCGCACCATTTTCCGCGCACCGATCCGGTGGTGATCATGCTGGTGACGCGGGGCAATTCGGTTCTGCTGGGCCGCTCGCCCGGTTGGCCCGAGGGGATGTATTCGCTGCTGGCGGGGTTTGTGGAGCCCGGCGAGACGCTGGAGGCCGCCGTGCGACGCGAGGTGCTGGAGGAAACCGGCGTGCTGGTGGGGGCTGTGCGCTACCTTGCCAGCCAGCCCTGGCCGTTCCCCGCCTCACTGATGTTCGGCTGCGAGGGGCTGGCAGTGAGCGAGGCGATCACCGTCGATCCGGCCGAGATCGAGGATGCGCTTTGGCTGACGCGAGAGGAAATGGTGACAGTGATGGCGGGAGCGGACCCGCGCATTCGTGCGCCGCGCAAGGGGGCTATCGCGCATTTCCTGGTTGCGGCCTGGCTTGCCGACCGGCTGGATTGAGGCCACAGGGTGGCGAAAGGCCAGGTGCGGGGGGCCAAGGCGCGGGATGAAACTGAGCAGCAGAGAAGACGTCGATGCGCCGATCGAAGTGGTGTTCGCACAGCTTACGGATTTCGACGGGTGGGAGCGGGCGGCGCTGCGCCGGGGCGCCGAGGTGCAGCGCAGCGACACTGCGACCAGGGTGGGGCGCGGGACGGCATGGAGCGTGGGCTTTCGCTATCGCGGCAAGCCGCGGCATGTGGCGCTGACGCTGACTTTGCTGGACCCGCCGTTGCGGCTGGGATTTTCCGGCACGGGGGCCAGTTTGGACGGGGTTCTGGCGATCGATCTGATCGCGATGGCCCCGCGGCGTACCCGTATTTCGGTGAAGCTGGAGATCCGGCCGCGCACGCTGGTGGCGCGGTTGTTCATGCAATCGCTGAAGCTGGCGCGGGCGCGGGTGGACGGGCGGTTCCGGATGCGGGTGGCGCAGGTTGCCGCCGAAATCGAAGATCGCTTTGCGCGGGGAAGCGGGCCAGCCTGAGTTGGGCCAGCCTGAGTTGGACCAGCCTCGGGTGGATCAGCCGCGCCGCGGATCGGCGGGATAGACGCCCAGAATGCTTGTCGTGCTGGTGAAATAACGCAGCTCTTCCAACGCGCGAGCGACGTGCGGATCGTCCGGGTGGCCTTCAATATCGGCATAGAACTCGGTTGCGGTGAACGACCCGCCGACCATGTAGCTTTCCAGCTTGGTCATGTTTACCCCATTGGTCGCGAAACCGCCCATCGCCTTGTAAAGTGCGGCGGGGATGTTGCGGACGCGGAAGGTGAAGGTGGTCATCATCGCGGATGCGCGACGGCTGTGATCGGGATGGGGCGACATCACCAGAAAGCGGGTCGTGTTGTTCGATTGATCCTCGATCTGGCGGGCCAGCACGTCGAGGCCGTAGATCTCGCCCGCCAGTTCCGAGGCAAGTGCGCCCATCGACGGATCGCCGCGTTCGGCGACGATCTTGGCCGAACCCGCCGTATCGGCACCGGTCACGGCCTTCAGCCCGTGGGCGCGCAGGAAATCGCGGCACTGGCCCAGCAGGACAGTATGGCTCATCGCGGATTTTACTGCGGCAAGGGGCGTGCCGGGCAACGCCAGAAGGTTGATATGAACGCGCACGAACGCCTCGTCCACGATATGCAGGCCGGAGCCGGGCAGCAGCGAATGGATGTCAGCGACGCGCCCGTAGGTGGAGTTTTCCACCGGCAGCATGGCAAGGGCGGCCTCGCCACGGCGAACGGCCTCGATCGCGTCCTCGAACGTGCGGCAGGCAAGGGCGTCCATGCCGGGGCGTGCCTGACGGCAGGCTTCGTGCGAATAGGCACCAGGTTCGCCCTGAAAGGCGATGCGTCCGGTCGGATGCGCGGTCATGGCAGGCTCCGTTCCCCGTGCGTCAGGGCATTTGTGACACGTCTGGCGCCACAGGGGCGTTTGGTCGCGCTACTACACCTTGAAACCGGGCAGGGGAAGCGAGTAGATACCGCGCAAAGCGGATACGAGGGCTAGGCCAAAGATGTTCGATACAATGACCTTCACCAAGGCGTTCGGTGCGATCTGCGGATCGCTTCTTGTGTTCCTTGTCATCGGCACGGCGGGGTCCGCGCTGTTTCACACCGGAGGCGGACATGACGATGTAGCCCAAGCTTATGCCATCGAAACCGGGGAAGAGGCGGCGACGGAAGAAGTTGTTGCAGAAGGCCCGGCCTTCGAAGAACTTTATGTGGTGGCAGACGCCGCCGCCGGCGAGAAGGTCTTTGCCAAGTGCAAGGCCTGCCACAAGGTGGACGGTACCGATGGCACCGGGCCGCATCTGAATGGCGTGGTCGACCGGGCAAAATCGTCTATTGCGGGCTTTGGGTACTCTGACGCGGCACTTGCGCGTGTTGGCGAAAACTGGACCCCGGAAAACATGAACGGCTTCCTGACCAACCCCAAAGCCTACATGCCCGGTACGAAGATGAGCTTTGCCGGACTGTCCAAGGCTGACGATCGGGCGAATGTCATCGCTTGGCTGGCAACGCAGCAGTGATCCTGGCACAGTCTGCCGACTGGACAAAGGCCGCCCAAGGGGCGGCCTTTGTCGTGCTGGACGCACACGCAGCGCACACAAGCGCGCGAACAGCCCAACAAATGCGATCAGGGCCATCGACAAAGCACGGTTTCAAGTAAAATAATCACCCAAAGGGCGAAGACAGCCCGGTTTCAGGGGAATACCGTATGACCGACCGCCGCCGGGCTGCCACCACAACCATCGCCGCGCACACGACCAATACATTGCCCCTGCGCGGGGGGCTGGCCTTTGGTGTGGTGATCGCGTTTCTGGGCGCCGCGATACATCCGGTGCGGGCCGAGACGATAATCACGTCGCATGGCATCTCGACGTTCGGGGATCTGAAGTATGCGGCGGATTTCAAGCATTTCGACTATGTGAACCCCGACGCGCCGAAGGGCGGGCGGATGACGTTTCTTGGCACCGGGGCGAGCCAGACCTTTGACAGCCTCAACCCGTTCATCCTGAAGGGCGAAGCGGCGCAGGGCCTTGGTCTGCTTTATGATAGCCTGCTGTCGGGCGCGCCAGATGAGCCGGACAGTTCTTACGGGTTGGTCGCCCAAAGCATGGAATATCCCGAGGACCGAAGCTGGGTGATCTTCAACATGCGCCCCGAGGCAACGTTCGCGGATGGCAAACCGATCACCGCCGCGGACGTGGTGTTCAGCTATGAGGTGCTGCTGGAAAAAGGGGCGCCCAGCTACAAAATCGTGTTCAAGGATATCGAAAAGGTCGAAGCGCTGGATCCCCACAAGGTCAAGTTCACCTTCAAGCCGGGCGTCGCGGCCCGCGACCTGCCCGCGCTTGCCGGTGGTCTTTCGATCCTCCCCAAGCACTACTATGACACGGTGGCGTTCGACGAATCAACGATGGTGCCGCCCGTGGGGTCGGGGCAGTTCGTGGTCAAGGCCGCCGATCCCGGCCGGTCGATCGAATATTGCCGCAACCCGGATTACTGGGGCAAGGATCTGCCGGTGAACGTCGGGTCGGCCAATTTTGATTGCTATGTCTATGAATATTTCGCCGACCGGACCGCCGCATTCGAGGCGTTCAAGGCCGGGGGCTATCTGTTCCATCAGGAATTCTCATCCCTGACCTGGGCCACTGGCTATGATTTTCCGGCGCTGGATAAAGGTTGGGTCAAAAAGGCCGAACTGGCCGACAACACCCCGTCGGGGACGCAGGGGTTCTGGTTCAACCTGCGGCGTGAGAAGTTTGCCGATCCGCGGGTGCGTGAGGCGATCGGGCTGATGTTCAATTTCGAATGGACCAACGAGACGCTGTTTTACGGGCTTTACAAACGGACCGACAGTTTCTTTGAAAACTCGCCCATGCAGGCCGAGGGCGTGCCGGAGGGCGAAGAACTGGCGGTGCTGGAAGAGTTCCGCGACCAATTGCCTCCCGAGATTTTCACCGAACCGGCCTATGTTCCCGAAATCAGCGGCAACACCCAGCTTGACCGGGGCCAGATGCGCCGCGCGTCGGCGCTGCTGGACGAGGCGGGCTGGGCCGTGGGCGCGGACGGGATGCGCCGCAATGCCAAGGGCGAGACCCTGAGCATCGAGATGATCGACGACAGTCAGGCGTTCGAGCGGGTGATCAACCCCTTTGTGTCCAACCTGCAGCGTCTTGGCATCGATGCGCGCTTCAGTCTGGTCGATGCCGCCCAGATGCAGCAGCGGCAGGAAGATTTCGAATATGATCTGACACCCGGCCGCTTCACCATGTCGTTCAGCCCGTCGATCGAACTGCGGCAGTTCTTTTCTGCCGAGTCAGCGGCGGTGCCGGGGTCGGTCAATCTGGCGGGCCTAGCTGATCCGGTGGTCGATGCGCTGATCGAGCGGGTTATACAGGCCACGACCCGCGAAGAACTTGACGTGCGGGCGCGCGCACTGGACCGGGTGCTGCGATCCAAGCAGATCTGGGTGCCGAACTGGTACAGCGGCAAGTATCTGGTCGCCTATTGGGACGTGTTCGGACAGCCACCGGAACAGCCGCCCTTTTCGCGCGGCGACGGGCTGTGGTGGTCGGATGAGTCAAAGCTTGGACTGATGAAATCGCAAGGCGCATTGCGCTGACATGGGCGCCTATATCGTCCGGCGTCTGCTACTGATCATTCCGACGCTGATCGGGATCATGGTGATAAACTTCTCGCTGACCCAGTTCGTCCCCGGCGGGCCGATCGAGCAGGTTCTGGCGCGCCTTGAGGGCGGCGGCGACGCGTTCCAGAACATCTCGGGCGCAGGCGGTGATGCCGGATCGGGCATCGAGGCGGCGGGCGGCGGGGATGAGCGCTATATCGGCTCACGCGGATTGCCGCCCGAATTCATCGCCGATCTGGAACGACAGTTCGGCTTCGACAAGCCGCCGCTGGAGCGGTTTCTGACCATGCTGGGCAACTACGCGCGCTTCGACTTTGGCGAAAGCTATTTCAGGTCGATCCGCGTGGTCGATCTGGTGCTGGAAAAGATGCCGGTGTCGATCACGCTGGGGCTTTGGTCGACACTGATCGCCTATCTGGTGTCGATCCCGCTGGGTATCCGCAAGGCGGTGCGCGACGGCACGCCGTTCGACACCTGGACCAGCGGGGCGATCATCGTCGGCTATGCGATACCGGGGTTCTTGTTCGCCATCCTGCTGCTGGTGGTGTTCGCTGGGGGGTCGTATTTCCAGTGGTTTCCGCTGCGCGGGCTGACGTCGGACAACTGGGATCAGCTCTCATGGCCGGGCAAGGTGGCCGATTACATCTGGCACATCACGCTGCCGGTGATCGCATCGACGATTTCGGCGTTTGCAACGCTGACTTTGCTGACCAAGAACAGCTTTCTGGAAGAGATCAAGAAGCAATACGTCATGACCGCGCGCGCCAAGGGGCTGTCCGAGGGTCGGGTGCTGTACGGCCATGTGTTCCGCAACGCGATGCTGATCGTGATCGCGGGATTTCCGGCGGTGTTCGTCAGCGTGTTCTTTGGCGGCAGCCTGATCATCGAGACGATCTTTTCGCTGGACGGTCTGGGGCGGCTGGGGTTCGAGGCAGCGGTCTCGCGCGATTATCCGGTGATCTTCGGCACGCTGTTCTTCTTTGGCCTGATGGGGCTGTTGATGGGTATTCTTTCGGACCTCATGTATATCTGGATCGACCCGCGCATTGATTTCGAAGGGCGGGGCTGATGGCATTGTCCCCCCTGAACCAGCGGCGGTGGCGGAATTTTCGGTCAAACCGGCGGGCTTATTGGTCTTTGATCCTGTTTTGCCTGCTGTTCGGGTTGTCACTGTTTGCCGAGGTGCTGGCGAACGACAAGCCGCTGCTGGTGCGCCACAACGGCGCGTTCCATGTTCCGATCCTGCGGTTCTATCCCGAAACGGCGTTTGGCGGCGATTTCCAGACCGAAGCGGTCTACCGCGATGTCGAGGTGCAGTGCCTGATCGTAGCGGCAGGGGCCGAGGCGTGCTGGGATGATCCGGCGGGCATTCTGGCCGAGGTGCGGGCCAGCGGCACGGCGGCGGGCGAGGCGGTACAGGCCGGGTGGATCATCTGGCCGCTGATCCCCTACAGCTTCAATACGGTGAACGATATTGACGGCACGGCACCTTCGGCGCCCGATGCGCAGCACTGGCTGGGAACGGATGATACCGCGCGCGATGTGCTGGCACGGGTGATCTACGGGTTCCGCCTTTCGGTGGCCTTCGCCCTTATCGTGACGGCGCTGACCTCGGTGCTGGGGATCACGGCGGGGGCAGTACAGGGGTATTTCGGCGGGCTGACCGACCTTGTGTTTCAGCGGATCATCGAGTTGTGGGGTTCGACCCCCAGCCTTTACGTCATCATCATCGTGGCCGCGATCTGGCGGATGAATTTCTGGCTGCTGGTGGGCCTGATGGTGCTGTTCGGCTGGACCAGCCTTGTGGGCGTGGTGCGCGCCGAGTTTCTGCGGGCGCGCAATTTTGAATATGTGCGCGCTGCGCGGGCGCTGGGGGTAAAGGACCGGGTCATCATGTTCCGGCATGTGCTGCCGAATGCGATGGTGGCGACACTGACGATGCTGCCGTTCATTGTAACCGGCACCATCGGGTCGCTGGCGGCGCTTGATTTTCTGGGGTTCGGGTTGCCGTCATCGTCGCCCTCGCTGGGCGAGTTGACGTTGCAGGCCAAGCAGAACCTGCAGGCCCCGTGGCTGGGCTTCACCGCGTTCTTTGCCTTTGCCATCATGCTGAGCCTGATGGTGTTCATCTTCGAGGGCATCCGTGACGCCTTTGATCCGCGAAAGACGTTTCGATGAGTATGGGTCGATGAGTATGGGGCGATGAGCGTGCTTGAGGTGAACAACCTCGCCATCCGCTTCCGTCAGGACGGGCGCGTAATCGAGGCGGTGCGCGGCGTCAGCTTTTCCATCGGCAAGGGCGAGACGGTGGCACTGGTCGGTGAAAGCGGGTCGGGCAAGTCGGTGACAGCACTGGCCACGGTATCGCTGCTGCCCGACAGCGCCGAGGTGACCGGTTCGGTGCGCTATAACGGTGCTGAGATGGTCGGGGCCGATACAACCGCCCTGCGGCGGGTGCGGGGCAACGACATCAGTTTCATTTTTCAGGAGCCGATGACCAGCCTGAACCCGCTGCATACGATCGAGACGCAACTGGGCGAAAGTCTGGCCTTGCATCAGGGTCTGACGGGTGCTGCGGCGCGGGCGCGGATCGTCGAGTTGTTGCATAGGGTCGGTATCCGCGAAGCGGAAAGCCGGCTGGGGGCCTATCCGCACCAATTGTCGGGCGGACAGCGCCAGCGGGTGATGATCGCGATGGCGCTGGCGAACGGTCCCGAACTGCTGATCGCGGATGAGCCGACAACGGCGCTGGATGTGACCATTCAGGCCCAGATACTGGATTTGCTGGCCGAGCTGAAAGCGCGCGAGGGCCTGAGCCTGTTGTTCATCACGCATGATCTGGGCGTGGTGCGGCGCATTGCCGACCGGGTTTGCGTGATGCAGGGCGGCGAAATCGTGGAGCAGGGAACGGCGGCCGAGATCTTTGCGTCGCCAAAACACCCCTACACCCGGAAACTGCTGGCGGCAGAGCCTGCCGGGCGGCCCGACCCCGTGGCGCCCGATGCAGCCGAGGTCGTTCGCACCGAAAACCTGCGGGTGTGGTTCCCGATCCATCGCGGCTTCCTGCGCCGCACCGCAGGCCATGTGAAGGCGGTGAACGATGCCTCGCTGACTGTGCGGGCGGGCGAGACGGTTGGGATTGTTGGCGAAAGCGGGTCGGGCAAGACCACGCTGGCGCTGGCAATCCTGCGGCTGACAGCCTCAACCGGGCCGGTGGTGTTTCAGGGGCAGGACTTGCAGGCGGTACGGGGCGCCGCGTTGCGCGGCCTGCGGCGGAATATGCAGGTGGTGTTTCAGGACCCGTTCGGCAGCCTGTCGCCCCGCATGACTGTGCAGCAGATCATTGCGGAAGGCCTGGGTGTGCATGGCGTGGAGCAGGGGCGCGATGCCCGCGACATGGTCGCCGGGATCATGACCGAGGTGGGTCTGGACCCTTCTGCGATGGCGCGCTATCCGCACGAGTTTTCGGGCGGGCAGCGGCAGCGGGTGGCGATTGCGCGGGCGATGATCCTGCGGCCCAAACTGGTGGTGCTGGACGAGCCGACATCGGCGCTGGACATGACGGTGCAGGTCCAGATCGTCGATTTGTTGCGCGATTTGCAGCGCAAATGGGGGCTGGCGTACATCTTCATCAGCCATGACCTGCGGGTGGTGCGTGCCTTGGCGCATAAGGTGATCGTGATGAAAGACGGCGACGTGGTGGAAGCCGGGGCGGGGGCCGAGGTCTTCGAGAACCCGCAAAACGACTATACCCGCGCGTTGTTGAAGGCGGCGTTCGGTCTGGACGGACCTTCGCCCGTCGGGGGCTTGCCCCCCTTGGCCAAGATTGTTTCAATTTGACTGAACATCAGCTTCTTTTCGGCTTAAATACCCCCGGATGGCTGGGCCCGGTCGCCACGGTTTCAGACTTGTCCGGTCACGCTGTGGCGCGGTGTTTGGGGCCTGAATGAAGATCCTGTTCGTTCATCAGAATTTCCCCGGTCAGTTCCTGCATCTTGCGCCAGAGCTGTTGCGGCGCGGACATGACTGCCTGGCTCTGACCGATGGCGTCAATCAACAGGCGCCCGGCATTCCCGCCGTGCACTATCGGTTTGAAGCCCCGGCTGTGGATCCTGCCGCGACGCGGATCGCGCGGACCTATACCTTGATGACGGATCGCGGCGTTGCCGTGGCGCGGGCGGCCGAACAGCTGCGCGACCGGCGGGGCTTTTATCCCGATGTGATCCTCGGACATTCGGGATGGGGCGAGGCGCTGTTCTTGAAAGAGATCTGGCCCGAGGCCAGGCTGCTGATCTACGCCGAGTTCTACTATCACGGGACGGGACACGATATCGGCTTTGACCCCGAGTTTCAGCCGGCATCGCTGGCCACCGCAATGATCGCGCGGGCGCGGGCGGCGCATCTTGGGCAGGCCCTGTTGCATGCCGATGCCGGGATCGCACCGACGCAGTGGCAGGCCTCGACATTTCCGCCCCCGTTGCGCCGGATGATCGAGGTGATCCATGATGGCGTCGACACCGCCCGTCTTTGCCCCGACGCCGCGGCGTCGGTCACGTTGCCGTCGGGTGTGACGCTGCAAGCCGGGGATGAAGTGATGACCTTCGTCAATCGCAATCTGGAGCCGTATCGGGGCTTTCACACCTTTATGCGCGCCTTGCCTGCGGTGCTGGATGCGCGGCCCGGTGCGCAAGTGGTGATCGTGGGCGGTGACGGCGCAAGCTATGGCCCCATGCCGAAACAGGGCGGCGGCTGGAAGCAGGTCATGCTGGACGAGGTGGGCGGGCGGCTTGACCTGCGCCGTGTCCATTTTACTGGCCGGGTGGCCCGTTCGACATTTGTCAGCCTGATGCAGATCAGCCGCGTGCACGCCTATCTGACCTATCCGTTCGTGCTTAGCTGGTCGATGCTGGAGGCGATGGCGGCAGGGGCGCTGGTGATCGGGTCGCGGACGCCCCCGGTGGAAGAGGTGATCGCCGACGGTGTGAATGGACGGCTGGTCGATTTTTTCGACGTGCCGGCGTGGTCTGCCGCGCTGACCGAGGCGTTGGCCGAGCCGGAACGGTTCCGGGGGCTGCGGGCGGCGGCCCGCGAGACGGTCCACGCGCGGTACGATCTGGCAGCCTGTCTGCCGCGAATGGTGGATTTCGTCGAGCGGTATGGGACGGTGGTGTAACAATTGCGCCGCGCGTTGCGGGCGCCGCGCGCGTCCTGTAACCTTTATGCTGACGTCGCCGGAAACTGGCGGCGGATAAAGACAAAGGGTGGCCGATGGCAATGTTGCGACCCCTTTTCACGACTGCGGATTGCGGCAATTGCCCGATCCGCAATCGGGCCGTTTGCGCGCATTGCGACAGTGCCGAGTTGGGCCAGCTGGAGCGGATCAAGTATTATCGCAGCTTTCAAGCCGGCCAAACCGTGGTCTGGTCCGGCGACCGGATGGATTTTGTGGCATCGGTCGTCTCGGGCATCGCGACATTGACGCAGACGATGGAGGATGGGCGGCGGCAGATGGTGGGGCTGCTGTTGCCGTCGGATTTCGTCGGCCGTCCGGGGCGGGTTGTGGCGGCATACGATGTGACCGCGACCACCGATCTGCTGATGTGCTGCTTTCGCAAGGCCCCGTTCGAGGATCTGCTGCGAACGACGCCCCATATCGGCCAGCGTCTGCTGGAGATGACACTGGATGAGCTGGATGCCGCGCGGGAGTGGATGCTGCTGCTGGGTCGCAAGACGGCCCGCGAAAAGATCGCCAGTCTGATGGCGGTTGTCGCACGGCGCGATGCTCTGCTTGCGGGGAGAGGCGGAACCGGGCCGCTGGCGTTCGATCTGCCGCTGTCGCGCGAACAGATGGCGGATTATCTGGGGCTGACGCTGGAGACGGTAAGCCGTCAGGTGTCGGCACTCCGGCGCGACGGGGTGATCGTGCTGTCGGGCAACCGCAACGTGTCCGTTCCGGATTTCGACCGGTTGCTGGCCGAGGCGGGCGCAGAACGTGTGGAAGACGGCGGCGCGTGAAAGGCCTGACCTTGCCCCATTCAATGCCAGTTTGACCGAGAGTTGGCCAAGGCCACCCGTTGGATGCGCGCATCTGGCCGGATGCGCGTCGGAGTGAGTCGCGTTTAATGCGCCATCAGCACCGGGCGATCGACGACGTCCAGCATGTCGCGCGTGGTGCCGCCAAGAATTGCCTCGCGGAACCGTGAATGCCCGTAGGCGCCCATCACCAGAAGGTCTGCATTCTGGTCGCGCATGTGGCGCACCAGCACCTCGGACACGCGAGGAAGAGTCTTCGCCAGCACCGACACTTCGGCTTTCACGCCGTGGCGCACCAGCATCTGGCAAAGCATCCCGCCGGGGTCGGACCGTTCCGGTCCGTGGCCGGGGGGGGCGATTACCGCGATGTTCACGCACTCGGCCGCCTTGAGCAATGGCAGCGCGCTACGCACGGCCACCATTGCCTCGCGCCCCTGATTCCAGGCCACGACGATGCGGTGGCCCATCGCCGGAGAAAGGCCTGCTACGGGCATCAGCAGGACAGGGGCGGCACCGTCGAACATTGCGGCCTCGACGACCGCTTCGCCCTCGTCGCCGACGCCTTTGGCACGGGGATTGGGCAGCAGCACCAGATCGGCAAAGCGCGCCTTCAGGGCGACGATCTGTCCAAGCCCGCCCAGTTGGGCTACCACCGCCTCGGCCGCCCAGCGGATGTCTTGCCGGTCGAGGAAGGTGCGGGCGGCGGCATCGATCGCCGCGACGTCTTCTGCGGCACGGTCGCTTGAGATCTGTGCGACCATGTCGATGCCGCCCATATAGGAATATCCGATCTGGGAGCGGTCAATGCCCAGCGACAACACGTCCAGATGCGCGTCCTCGCGCTCGGCAAGGCGGGTTGCGGCGTCAAGGGTCGTGGCGACGGTCGCCGGATTGGTCAGGATCGTGAGCAGCGACTTGTAGGCCATGATCCGAATTCCTTCTGCCATCATTCAATCCAGTGTCGCCCTGCGGCGCGAGTGCCGCATTGACCTAGATCAAGGCGGTGGTCAAAGTTATGGGGCACAGGTCGGGGCATAACCGGGCCTTTTAGCGGAAAAGCCGGGCGGATGAAAAAGTCGATGCCATGCCGGAGGTTCGGGCCGGTATGACGTGAAGGGGACGCGACGCATGTGGGACTATCTGAAGCTGGCCACGCTGGGAATTATCACGGTCTGTGCGGCAATCGCGGCCAATTACGCGCATGATGCCGCCTATATGGTGAATGCCGTCGTGGTGATGCTCGCCGCGGGGGGCACGTTCCTGTGGACGGTGCGCCATGTCGGGGAGCCGAAACTGCCTGCTCCGCAGGACGAATATCTTGATTCGGTCGTGCGGGCCGGGGTTATCGCCACCGCGTTCTGGGGGATCGTGGGATTCCTTGTGGGTGTGGTGATTGCCTTTCAGCTGGCCTATCCGCAATTGAACCCGGCCTGGGCCGAGGGGATGCTGAATTTCGGGCGGCTGCGCCCGTTGCACACCAGCGCGGTGATTTTTGCGTTTGGCGGCAATGCTCTGATCATGAGCAGCTTTTACATCGTGCAGCGCACCTGTGCCGCGCGGCTGTGGGGAGGCAATCTGGGATGGTTCGTGTTCTGGGGCTGGCAACTGATGATCGTGCTGGCAGCCACCTCCTATTTGCTGGGTGGCACGCAAAGCAAGGAATACGCTGAACCCGTCTGGTACATCGACATCTGGATCACGATTGTCTGGGTCAGTTTCCTTGCAGTGTTCCTCGGTACGCTGATCAAGCGGAAAGAGCCCCATATCTATGTGGCGAACTGGTTCTTGCTGTCGATGATCGTGACGGTGGCGATGCTGCATCTGGTGAACGGTGCGGCGATTCCGGTATCGATCTTTTCATCGCAATCGGTGCCGGTCTATTCCGGCGTGCAGGATGCGATGGTGCAGTGGTGGTACGGGCATAACGCCGTCGGCTTCTTCTTGACCGCAGGCTTCCTGGGGATGATGTACTACTTCGTGCCCAAGCAGGCCGAGCGGCCGGTCTATTCCTACAAGCTGTCGATCATCCACTTCTGGGCGCTGATCTTTCTGTATATATGGGCGGGTCCGCACCACCTGCATTACACCGCCTTGCCCGACTGGGCTTCGACGCTGGGTATGGTGTTTTCGATCATGCTCTGGATGCCAAGCTGGGGCGGCATGATCAACGGCCTGATGACGCTGTCGGGCGCCTGGGACAAGCTGCGGACCGATCCGGTGATCCGGATGATGGTGGTGTCGATCGGGTTCTACGGGATGAGCACGTTCGAAGGGCCGATGATGTCGATCCGTGCGGTGAACTCGCTCAGCCACTACACCGACTGGACGATCGGGCATGTGCATTCCGGTGCCTTGGGGTGGAACGGGATGATCACCTTCGGTGCGCTTTACTTCCTGACGCCAAGGCTGTGGAACCGCGAGCGGCTGTACAGTCTGCAACTGGTGTCCTGGCACTTCTGGTTGGCGACCATCGGGATCGTGCTTTACGCGTCGTCGATGTGGGTCACCGGCATCATGGAGGGCCTGATGTGGCGAGAGGTGGATGCCAACTGCTTCCTGGTGAACGCCTTTGCCGACACCGTGGCCGCCAAGTTCCCGATGTATGTCGTGCGTGCGCTGGGTGGGGTTCTGTTCCTGAGCGGGGCGCTGATCATGTGTTACAACCTGTGGCGAACGGTAACGTCGGTGGCTGAAAAGTCTGCGGCGCCTTCCGCTGTTCCTGCTGAATGACCGGGGGACAGAATGGCATTTCTTGACAAACACAAGGCGATCGAGACGCATGCGACGCTGCTGCTGGTGCTGAGTTTTCTGGTGGTTGCCATCGGCGGGCTGGTGCAGATCGTGCCGCTGTTCTATCTGCAGAACACCATCGAAAACGTGGAAGGCATGCGACCCTACACCCCGTTGGAACTGGCGGGGCGCGACATCTACATCCGAGAGGGGTGTTATGTCTGCCACAGCCAGATGATCCGCCCGATGCGCGACGAGGTCGAGCGTTACGGCCATTATTCGCTGGCCGCGGAATCGCAATATGACCATCCGCATCAGTGGGGGTCAAAGCGCACGGGGCCTGACATTGCGCGCGTCGGCAACCGCTATTCCGATGACTGGCATGTGGACCATCTGACCGATCCGCAATCGGTTGTGCCGGAATCGGTGATGCCGAAATACGGCTACATGGCCGATCGGTTGCTGGACGGGCGCCACATCGAGGACATCGTGGCCACGCATCGGATGGTGGGCGTTCCCTATACCGACGAGATGGTGGAAAATGCGCAGGCAGATTTCAAGGCGCAGGCCGACCCCGACGCCGATACGTCCGGGCTGGAAGAGCGTTATCCGGGGCTGAACCTGCGGAACTTCGATGCCGCGCCGGGAATATCCGAAATGGATGCGCTGATCGCCTATTTGCAGGTGTTGGGAACGATGGTTGATTTCTCGTCCTACACCCCTGTCGCAAGCAGGTAAGGGGGCAGAGATGGAAACCTACAGTTTTCTGCGCGCCTTTGCCGACAGCTGGATGCTGCTGGCGCTGACCGTGATCTTTGTCGGCGTGGTGGTCTGGGTCTTTCGGCCCGGCAGTCGGCCCAAGCAGGACGATGCGGCAGCGATGATCTTTCGCAACGAGGGGCGGCCTGCGCCCGAAGTCGATCCGAAGAAGGAAACGTCGGAATGAGCGCGAAACGCAACGACGGTGGACCCAAAGAGGTTGGAACCACGGGCCACGTCTGGGACGGTATCGAAGAACTCGACAACCCGATGCCGCGCTGGTGGCTCTGGACGTTTTATGCCTGCATTTTGTGGGCGCTGATCTATGTGATCCTGTTTCCCGCTTGGCCATTGATTACCAAGGCGACGCCGGGGCTTCTGGGCTTTTCCACGCGTGCCAACGTCGCGGTCGATATTGCGCGGTTCGAGGCGGCGAATGCACCGATCCGGGCGCGACTGGTAGAGGCTGATCTTGCGGCGATCACCGCAGACCCGGCGCTATTGCAATTCTCCACCTCGGCCGGGGCAGCGGTGTTCCGGACCCATTGCTCGCAATGCCACGGGTCGGGCGCGGCGGGGGTGCAGGCGGCGGGCTATCCGAACCTGCTGGATGATGACTGGATCTGGGGTGGCGAGATGGCGGACATCCACCTGACCATCACCCACGGAATCCGCAACACGACCGATGATGATGCTCGCTATTCCCAGATGCCCGCCTTTGGGCTGGACGAACTGCTGGAAACGCCTCAGATCGACGCCGTGGTGCAGCATGTGATGGCAATCTCGGGGCAAGAGCATGATGCGGCGCTGGCTGCCGAAGGCGTTGCGATCTATGCCGAAAACTGCGCGTCCTGTCATGGCGAGGCAGGCGAGGGCAACCGCGAACTGGGGGCGCCGAACCTTGCAGATGCGATCTGGTTGTATGGCGGCGATCAGGCGGCGCTGACCTATTCTGTGGTCAATGCGCGGTTCGGGGTGATGCCCAACTGGAACGAGCGGCTTTCCGAGGCCGACATCCGTTCGGTCGCGGTCTATGTTCACGGGCTGGGCGGTGGCGAATAGCACCGCCCTGACCAGCGCCCTGCCTGCCTTTAGTGGAGACGCTGCGTGACCTCGAAGAATGTCGAGCCCAACAGTCTGTATACAGCGCGCGAGCCGATCTTTCCGCGCCGGGTGAAGGGCAATTTCCGCAATCTCAAGTGGTGGATCATGGGTGTCACGCTGGGCATCTATTACATCACGCCGTGGATCAGGTGGGACCGGGGGCCGAACCTGCCTGATCAGGCCGTGCTGATCGACCTGAGCGCGCGGCGGTTTTTCTTCTTCATGATCGAGATCTGGCCGCACGAATTCTATTTCGTGGCCGGCCTTCTGATCATGGCCGGACTGGGGTTGTTCCTGTTCACTTCGGCACTGGGCCGGGTCTGGTGCGGCTATGCCTGCCCGCAGACAGTGTGGACCGATCTGTTCATTCTGGTCGAGCGCTGGATCGAGGGCGACCGAAATGCCCGCATCCGGCTGCACAGACAGGGCTGGGACGCCGAAAAGGTCCGCAAGCGGGCGATCAAGTGGACCACATGGTTCCTGATCGGGTTGGCAACCGGGGGCGCTTGGGTGTTCTATTTCACCGATGCGCCGACCCTGCTGCGCCAGCTTCTGACGTTTCAGGCGCCGTTCGTGGCCTATGCGACCATGTTCCTGCTGACGATGACGACGTTCGTCTTTGGCGGCTTCATGCGGGAACAGATCTGCATCTATGCCTGCCCCTGGCCGCGCATTCAGGCGGCCATGCTGGACGAGGATTCGATCACCGTGGCGTACCGCGACTGGCGGGGCGAGCCGCGTGGCAAGCTGAAGGCGGGGGTAGTGGATGCGACGCAAGGCGACTGCATCGACTGCATGGCCTGTGTCAATGTCTGTCCGATGGGGATCGACATCCGTGACGGACAGCAGATGGCCTGCATCACGTGCGCGCTGTGCATCGACGCTTGCGATGACGTGATGGACAAGATCGGCAAGCCGCGCGGCCTGATCGACTATCTGGCGCTGACTGACGAAGTGGCAGAGCGTGCGGGTGCCGCGCCGATCCCGGTCAGGAAACACATCCTGCGCCCGCGTACCATCCTTTACACCGTGCTGTGGTCGGGCGTGGGAGTAGGGTTGGTGGTGGCGCTGTTCCTGCGGTCGGATATCGACATCAGCGTGTCACCGGTACGCAACCCGACGTTCGTGACCCTGTCGGATGGCACGATCCGCAATACCTATGACATCAGGCTGCGCAACAAGCTTGGCACCGCAGAGGATTACATGATCTCGCTGACCGCTGGTGCGCGGCTGAACATCGCGGTCGAGGGGCGGGCCGATACGGTGGTAACGGTGCCGGCGAACCAGACGATGACGCAGCGCATCTACATAACAGCCCCCGCCGGGACGGATGCCGCACTGGACGACAAGACACCGTTGCGGCTGTGGGTTACGGATCTTGCAGCGCAGGACCGGATCTATCACGACACGATTTTCAACGGGATGGGGCGGTGACATGCGGGAACTGACAGGACGCAAGGTCTTTGCCATCACCGCGTCGGCCTTCGGGGTGATCATCGGCGTCAACCTGCTGATGGCCTACAAGGCGGTTTCCACTTTTCCAGGGTTGGAAGTGCCGAATTCCTATGTGGCAAGCCAGACCTTCGATGCCGTCCGGGCAGCACAAAAGGCGTTGGGTTGGACGCTTGCGGCAGAATACGACACTGCAGCTTCGGTGCTTGCGCTGATCGTTACCGATGCTGCAGGCGCGCCCGCCCGCGTGGGCAATCTGAGTGTTCTTGTCGGTCGCCCGACCGAGGCTGTGGACGACAGTTGGCCGGTATTTGTGCTTGAGGGCGGCGTGTTTCGGGCGCCGCTTGCCCTTGCCCCCGGTAAATGGATGCTGAAGGTTGAGGCGCTGGCACCTGACGGCACGCTGTTCCGCCAGCGCCGTGATCTGTTCGTAAAGGGCTGATGCGATGACAGCGTTGCCCCGCCTTGACGCCAATACTCTTCATGCCCCTCGGTCTGCCTGCCCGGCCTGCGACGCGGTGCCTGCTGCAATGCAGTTGGCCGCAGCGGCCCCGGCCGCGCGCCTGATGCTGTCGCTGCCCACCGTGCATTGCGCCGCCTGCCTTTCCACGGTCGAAGGCGGACTGGCGCGCGTGCCGGGCGTGCGCTCGGCGCGGGTCAACCTGACACTGCGGCGCGTGAGTGTTGAAGCCGATGGCGATGTGACCGCCGCAACGCTGGTGCGCGCGCTGACAGACCTTGGATATGAGGCGCATGAGCTGGACCCCGGCCTGCTGTCGGCCACGCAAACCGACCGGCAGGGGCGCGATCTGCTGATGCGGATGGGTGTGGCCGGGTTTGCGTCGATGAACGTGATGCTGCTGTCGGTCGCGGTGTGGTCGGGGGCCGAAGGGGCGACGCGCGACATGTTTCACTGGATTTCGGCGGCAATCGCTGTGCCGACCGTGATCTTTGCCGCGCAGCCGTTTTTCCGCAGCGCCGTTGCATCGCTGCGGGCCGGGCGGCTGGGCATGGATGTGCCGATCTCGCTTTCCATCCTGATGGCTGCCGCGATCTCGGTCTATGAGACGGTGCATGGGGGGCAGCGCGTCTATTTCGATGCAGCGGTCAGCCTTACCTTCTTGTTGCTGGCGGGGCGGTATCTTGACCACCGCACACGGGCGGTCGCCCGGTCTGCTGCCGAAGAACTGGCGGCGCTGGAAGTTCCGCGAGCCATCGTGCTTCGCGACGGGGCTGAAGTGGTGCTGGCGATTTCCAAGGTCGTGTCTGGCGATCTGGTGCTTGTGCGCCCCGGCGGGCGGATGCCGGTGGATGGCGTCGTGGTGGCGGGAACCAGCGAGGTGGACCGCTCGCTCTTGACCGGGGAAAGCCTGCCCGCCTTTGCCGGGCCGGGCCTCGTTGTCAGTGCCGGAGAGGTCAATCTGACCGGTCCGCTGACGCTGCGGGTCACGGCAGCGGGACGCGACAGTTCGCTGCACCGGATGGCCGATCTGGTAGCCGTCGCGGAAGGCGCAAAGACGCGCTATACTGCACTCGCCGAGCGGGCGGCACGGATCTATGCGCCGGCGGTGCATTTGTTGTCACTGGGCGCGTTCATCGTCTGGGTGTGGATCACCGGCGGCGATGTGCGCTTTGCGCTTAACATCGCGGCGGCGGTGCTGATCATCACCTGCCCCTGTGCGCTGGGGCTGGCTGTTCCTGCGGTGGTGACGGCGGCAAGTGGACGGCTGTTTCGCAAAGGGTTGCTCATCAAGCACGGCACGGCGCTGGAGCGGCTGGCCGAGGTGGATGTGGTGGTGTTCGACAAGACCGGTACGCTGACGCTGGGGGTGCCGGAACCGGCAAACCTAGCGGCGCATCCGGATCAGGTTCTGGCAGTGGCGGCGGCGCTTGCCCGCGCATCGTCGCATCCGCTCGCTGTGGCGTTGGTGGGGATTGCGCAACCCGCCGATGTCACCGACCTGCACGAAGTACCGGGCTATGGGATCGAGGGGCTTTGGCAGGGCCGCCGGGTTCGTCTCGGGCGGGCGGCCTGGGTCGGGGCGGACGCGTTGGCGGTGACGGCGACCTATCTGTCACTGGGCGATGGCGCGGTTCATGCCTTTACCTTTGCCGACCGGCTGCGGCCTGGGGCCGATACGGCTGTGGCGGCGCTGATGGCGCAGGGGATGCGGGTGATGCTGCTGTCCGGCGATACCGAGGGTCCGGTGGCCGATCTGGCCGCACGTCTGGGCATTGCCGAATGGGCGGCGGGCGCGCTGCCGGCTGACAAGGTGGCGCGGATTGCGGCACTTACGGCGGCAGGTCACCGGGTGCTGATGGTGGGCGACGGGCTGAATGATACGGCCGCACTGGCAGCGGCGCATGTGTCGATCAGCCCGGCTTCGGCGCTGGATGCCGCACGGGCGGCGTCCGATATCGTGCTTCTGGGACAAGACATGGCCTCGGTCGCCGATACCCTGCGGATCGCGCGGCAAGCCCGGCGGCGGATTCGCGAGAATTTCGCAGTTTCGATCCTGTACAACGTGGTGGCGGTGCCGGTGGCACTGGTTGGGTTGGCAACACCGCTGATCGCCGCCCTGGCGATGTCGGCGTCGTCGATCACCGTCTCGGTCAATGCGTTGCGGCTGAAATGACGGTCCTCGGCATCCTCATTCCCGTTTCGCTTCTCCTTGGCGGCGTCGGGCTTGTCGCGTTCTTCTGGTCGCTGAGGAACCGGCAATATGACGACCCGGAGGGCGATGCCAACCGCATCCTGACCAAAGACTGGGATGACAGGCCCAAGCCCTAGTTTCTTTTCGGCCTAAATACCCCACGGGGGTGCGGGGGTGTGAAACCCCTGCTTTTTGCCTTCGGGTGCGGGGGTGTGAAACCCCGGTTGGTGCGGGTCAGGCCACCGTCACCACTGCGGGGTCAAGCCCCTCGATTTCAACGAGGGTTGTTTGGCCGCGAAGGATGGGACCGACGCCGGCAGGGGTGCCGGTGAAGATCAGATCGCCGGGCTGCAGCGCCACAAACCGCGTTAGGTGGGCGATGATTGAAGGCACGCTCCAGATCATGTCGGCAAGGTCGGCCTGCTGACGCAGCAAGCCGTTCACGCGGCACCGTATCGCCCCTTGCAGCGCGTGGCCGTCGGCGACGGGTCGCAGCGCACCGACAACGGCAGAGTGATCGAACCCCTTGGACATGTCCCATGGACGGCGCAGCGACTTTGCCTGCGCTTGCAGATCGCGGCGGGTCAGGTCGTTCCCGGTGCCATAACCCCAGACATGGGCCAGTGCCGTTTCTTCGGAAATGTCGTGGCCGCCTGCACCGATTGCCACGACAAGTTCGGCCTCGTGATGCAACTCGGCGGTCATCGGCGGGTAAGGAATGGTGGAGCCGCTTTCAACCAATGCATCGGCTGGTTTGGTGAAGAAGAACGGCGGGTCACGGTCTGGGTCATGGCCCATCTCGCGGGCGTGTTCAGCGTAGTTTCGCCCGACGCAGAAGATCCGTCGCACCGGAAACCGCAGATCGCTGCCAGTAATGGCCACGTCGGGCTGCGGTGGCGGGTGAAAGGCGTAGCCCGTCATGGCCCCATCGTAAAGCATTGCACAGCACGCGCCTGCAGGCGGCGGCAGGCAAGGTCGGCCTGATCCTGTGTCAAACCGACGAAATTGGCGTCGTATTCGCCGCTGCGCTCCACCACTTTGCGAAGACCGTCGTTCAGGGTCGCCGTCTCGGCGAGGGCGGTTTTAAGAAGCTGGCTTTCGGCCCGGCTGCGGGACGGGAATCGGCCCACGTTGATGCCCCAGTGCCGCCCGCCCGAGGTCGAGATGCGGGTGACCACCTCGGGTTCGGTCGGCTCGGCTGCCAGTGCCGGTTCGGCATCGGCGAACATTTCTTCCGGGCGCGGACGCGGAGCAACCGAAGACGCCGCAAGCGTAACGCCGTCGCCCGGTGCCGGGTCGGCAGCGGCAAGTGCCTGCGGGCTGTCGGGTGCGGGTGCCGACGCGGCCTCGGCCAGCGCAGCATCGGCAAGTGCCACGGCTTCGGCGGCATTTGTGGGTGGTGCAGCGGTTGGCTCGGCGGCTGCCAATACCTCAGAGGTGGGTGTCTGCGGCGCAAGCATCTCGGTACCCTGTGCCTGCGCAACCAGAGTGTCCGCCGCCGTAGCCTCGGGCGTGCCGGTTGCTTCGGCCAGCGCGCCTGCGATGCTGTCTTGCATGGCGATCAGCAATTCTTCGGGCGGCGCTTCAATGCCCGGCCGGGTTCTGGGGCGCGGCGATTTCGCCACCGCCATGACAAGCCGGATTGTCTTGCCCGCGCCACCTTCTTCCATCGCGGCATCGGCCACCAGATCGGCGGTGGCATCATATTGCGGTGCGGTGGGCTTGCTTACAGCGACATTGGCCGGCGCCTCGCCAAAGCCGAGGTCAAGCAGTTCGGTCATCTTCGCGTTGCGGTGCGCGGTCGATTTGCCGCCCAGCACTGTTGCGATGATCCGCTTGCTGCCCCGCTCGGCCGAGGCGGTCAGGTTGAAACCCGCAGGGTTGGTATAGCCGGTCTTGATCCCGTCGGCCCCGCGATAGCTGTCAAGGAAACGGCGGTTGGTGCTGTTGACCTGCGCCATGCCCGCATCGGTCGAACGGCGCGAGAAGATGTTGTAATACTGCGGGTAATCATAAAACAGCCGCCGACCCAGCACGGTCATGTCGCGGGCCGTCGACATGTGGCCCGACTGTGTCAGGCCGTTCGCGTTCTTGAACGTGGTGCTTTTCATGCCGATGGCCTTGGCCGTCCGGTTCATGCGTGCGGCAAACTTTGTCTCATTTCCGCTGATCGCTTCGCCAATGGCGGTTGCGGCATCGTTGGCGGATTTTACTGCCGCCGCCCGGATCAGATAGCGAAGCTGTATCTTTTGCCCGGCCTTCAGGCCCAGCTTCGACGGCGGCTCGGCTGCCGCGTTCTTGGTTACTTTCACCATCGTATCCAGCGATATCTCGCCCCGTTCGATTGCCTCGAACGCGATGTAAAGTGTCATCATCTTGGTCAGCGAGGCTGGGTGCAGGCGGGTGTCGGCGTTGGTTTCATACAACACCTCGCCGGTTCGTGCATCCATCACCAGCGCCGCATAGGGCGCTGCGCGTCCGATGCCCGGCGTGGAAACCGCTACGGCCATCGAGATTATCAAAACGAATGAATGGGCAAACTGCCACAGACGCGCTGTCACGTCACTTGTCCTTACCTGCCTCGGATGCCCCTTTTTTGGGTGGGGCTTTACTGCTTCGTTTCACGTTACCACAGCGGTGCGGTTGCGAAAACCCCTTCACATCAATGGCTTTTAAAAGGTTCCTCATTTTGGCAACAGGGGCGAAATCTGGCCCTTCACGACGCCAAGCCCACCAGATGCGGTAATCAGCCCGTCAGGTCCGCAACCAGTGCGGCAAGTGCGCCAAGGTCTGGCAGGGCGTGAAAGCGCGGATGGCCCTGCGGCGCGTCGGCCTGATCCAGCGCCCAGACTATGCCATGCGGAACATGCCCCCCCCAGCCGCCCGCCGCGATCATCGGCAGCACGTCGGATTTCAGCGAATTGCCGACCATCAGGGCCTGATGCGCGCCGCTGCCGTGGCGGGCGAAGGCACGGGCATAGATCGTGGGGGTCTTGTCCGACACGATCTCGACCGCGTGGAACAGATCGCCAAGGCCCGATTGTGCCAGTTTACGCTCTTGATCCAAAAGGTCGCCCTTGGTGATCAGGATAACTCGGTGGCTTGCGGACAGCGCCACGACCGCCGCGCGTGCATGGGGCAGCAAGTCGATCGGATGGGCCAGCATCTCGCGCCCTGCTTCCATGATCTTGGCAATGACAGCGGCGGGAACGGTGCCGTCGGTTACTTCGATGGCGGTTTCGATCATCGACAGCATGAAGCCCTTCACGCCAAAGCCGTAATGACCCAGATTGCGTCGCTCGGCCTCCAGCAGGCGGGTGTGCAGACGCTCAGGGTCGGCATGGTCCGCCAGCAGCCCGGCAAATAGTTCCTGGGTGTCGCGGTAGTAGCTTTCATGATGCCAGAGCGTATCGTCCGCATCAAAGCCAATGGTCGTCAGGGTCATCGCGGTGTCTTTCTCAGCGTTGCTTTTTTGGCGCTGGCGCCGGTCGCGATCAAGTCCCGCTGCCCCCTTTTCGCCAGTGGCCTTTACGCTATATAGTTCTCTTGAAGATCAACCGAGTCTGACTTGCGACAGCGGAGCACTTGCCTTGACGCGTGACCCTTTCCAAATGGCTGGAAAGACTGATGGGAATGACGGGGAAACCTCGGTCATTACCAAAACGCGTACCAAGACCGAGCGCCCGCCGCTGTACAAGGTGATGCTGCTGAACGACGATTACACCCCGATGGAATTCGTCGTGCATGTGCTGGAGCGGTTCTTCGGGCTGACCCATGCGCAGGCGTTCGAAATCATGCTGACAGTGCACAAGAAGGGGCTTGCCGTCGTCGGCGTGTTCTCTTTTGAAGTGGCAGAGACGAAGGTGGCACAGGTGATGGATTTCGCCCGTCGCCACCAGCACCCGCTGCAATGCACGATGGAAAAGGAATAGGGCCGTCCGCGGCCGCCCATGCGATCTGCCCGACTTGATCTTGCGCTGGACAGCGGCGTGCTTTCGTTGCCCGAAAATGGTGCCATTTTCATCTTCCGCCCGCGTGCGGGGGATGATCTTTCGGCGTTTCCAAAAGACCGCGTGACCGTGGTTCAGGGGTTTCGCCCCGATCACGATGCGTTTGCCGCCCTTGGCTACCGTGTGGTGGTTCGGGCCGAGGGCGAAGCAGCGGCGGCGCTGGTCTGTCTGCCACGCAGCAAGGCCGAGGCGCGGGCGCTGATCGCCGAAGCCGCCGAACATGTGGTGGCGGGCGGGCCAGTGATGGTTGACGGGCAAAAAACCGACGGCGTTGACACGATGGCGCGTGAAATCCGCGCGCGGGTGACGATAACCGAACCACTGGCCAAGGCGCATGGCCGGATCTTCGCCTTTGCCGCCGGGCCGCATTTTGCCGACTGGATCGCTGCCGAGGTCGAGGTTGACGGCTTTGTCACGCGTCCGGGCATGTTTTCCGCCGACGGGCCGGATCGGGGGTCGGTTCTGCTGGCCGCAGCCCTGCCCGCCAAGCTGCCGGCGCGGATCGTCGATCTGGGTGCGGGCTGGGGGTATCTGGCGCGGGCCATTCTGGCGCGCGAGGGCGTGAAACAGCTTGATCTGGTCGAGGCCGAGGCGGCGGCGCTGGACTGTGCGCGGAGCAATGTCACCGATCCGCGGGCGCGGTTTCACTGGGCCGATGCGCTGACGTTCAAACCCGAAGGCGTGGTCGATGCGATGGTGATGAACCCGCCGTTCCACATCACGCGGGCCGCCGATCCGGGTTTGGGTGCCGGCTTCATTCGGGCGGCGGCGGGTATGCTGCATCCGGGTGGCGTGTTGTGGCTGGTGGCAAACCGGCACCTGCCTTACGGCGCAGTGCTGGCCGAGACATTTCGCGATGTCGAAGAAATCGGCGGAGGTGGCGCGTTCCGCCTGATTCGCGCGGCGCGCCCGATCCGGGCGCGGCGCTGACACCGACAACAGGGGAATCCCATGTCACTTTCCATTTCCGGCAAGACTGCCATCGTGACAGGCTCGGCCAACGGCATCGGCCTTGCGATTGCGCGGCATTTCCTGAATCAGGGGGCGAATGTTATGTTCGCCGACATGGATGAAGATCGGCTTGAGGCCGAAGTGGGGGCCGAGGCGCGCAGCGAAGGCGCCGTGCAGATGTTTGCCGGCGATCTGCGTGAAAAGCTGACCATCGCCAACCTGCTTTCGGCCACGGTGGATGCCTTTGACCGGGTTGATATTCTGGTCAATGCCAGCCGCCAGATCGCACTGTCGGACCCGCTTTGTGTGGGGGACGATGCGGTCGAGACGTTGCTGGAGCAAAACCTGATCACCAGCCTGCGCTTGTCGCAGATGACGGCCAAGCGGATGATCGCGTGGGCGGAAAAAACAGAGATGACCGGGCCGGTCGGTGCGATCGTCAACCTGTCCTCGATCGCCGCGACGCGGACGCAGCCCGAGTTGATGGGGTATTCGATTGCATCAGCGGCGCTGGATCAGATGACCCGCTCGATGGCGGTCGTGCTGGCACCCAAGGGGATCCGGGTGAACGCGGTCGCCTTCGGGTCAGTGATGAGCGCAAGTTTGCGCGGCCGGATTGCAGATCATCCCGACTATCGCGGGGAAATCGAAGCCGGGACCCCGATGGGGCGGATCGCAGCAGCGTCTGAACTGGCCGAGACGGTGCAGTTTCTTGCGTCTGACGCTGCGGCATTCATGACCGGGCAAATCGTGACGGTCGATGGCGGACGCAGCCTGCTGGACGTGGTGCAGGCCCCCGCACACTGATCATTTGGCCAGTGCGGTCATTCTGGATGCTGGGCGCGGCATTGGGCGATGGCCGGTCTGGCCTGTTTGGTGAGGGCCGCGTTGCGGTCTTTCAGCCCCTTGAGCTTGCTTTTCTCGGCCGCGGGGTCGATGGCGCGGGGGCGCTGGATGGTCTCCTCGCGGTCATCAAGGCACATCCGGGTTGACCGCTCGATCGTCTTGCTGCCATCGGGCTGCACCACGATCACCGCGTCGTCGCAATAGACCCAGACGGTGCGATAGATCACCACATCCTCCAGTGAATAGCCCCGCGCCAGATTGGTTTCCGTCTCGGCAATCAGGCGGTTCACGATACGCAGATCGCGCGTCGCCCCATTGATGCACCGCTCTTGCGGGGTGCCGCAGGCCACAAGCAGGACAAAAACGGCGAGGGGCAGGTGGCGTGACATGGGGTATATCCTTTGGTTGACCGAACCTAGCGCGGGCGCGCGGTCGGTGCTAGCACAAGGCAAATGCCAAGGGAGCGCTTGATGACCGGCGATTTTGATGCCCGCAAGGCCCGCGCGTCGGCGTGGTTCCGCGAATTGCGCAACCAGATTGTCGCCGCGTTCGAGGGGCTGGAGGCTACGCAACTCTCAGAGCAAGCACAGGGGCAGTTTGACGTATCCGAGACGGTCCGCGCCGATGGCGGTGGCGGGTTGATGAGCGTGATGCGCGGCGGGCGCGTGTTCGAAAAGGTCGGCGTGAACGTGAGTGAGGTTCACGGCGTACTGGGCGAGCGGGCGCAAAAGGCGATGGCGGCGCGCGGCGTGCCGGGCATGGCCGAGGATCCGCGGTTCTGGGCCAGTGGCATTTCACTGGTGGCGCATCTGCAAAATCCGCATGCCCCAGCGGTTCACATGAACACGCGAATGTTCTGGACGCCGCATGCCTGGTGGTTCGGGGGCGGGTCCGACCTGAACCCATGCCTTGAACATGCCGAGGACACGGCGGAGTTTCACGCGGCGATGAAAGGTGCATGTGACGCCCATTCCGACGCGTACTACCCCAAGTTCAAAGCCTGGGCGGATGAGTATTTCTTTGTGCCGCACCGGGGGCGGGCACGGGGCGTGGGCGGCATCTTTTACGATGATCTGAACACCGGCGACTGGGAGGCGGATTTCGCCTTTACTCAGGATGTCGGCCGCGCGTTTATCCCGGCCTATGTGCCACTGGTGGAACGGCGGCGGGATACGGCGTGGTCCGAGGCCGACCGCGAGGTGCAACTGATCCACCGGGGGCTATATGCCGAGTATAACCTTGTCTACGACCGGGGAACGAAGTTCGGGCTGGAAACCGGCCATGACGCGAACGCGGTGCTGATGAGCCTGCCGCCGGTGGCGAAGTGGACCTGAGGCCGTCCGGGTCCTGACGGCGTTCCGGCCCCGCGCCGGGGTGCTGATCCATCGTGTCCGGGTCAGGACGGCGCGGGAATACCTGCCTGCACGCAGCGTTCGGCGGCGGTGCGCGGCCATACCACCGCCCCTGCGGTTGACAATCGAACAACCCCGGCACAGAGAAGCGGCATGTATGGAACAGTTTTTCAAGTGGCGCTGGGCGGGGCCATCGGTTCTGCCGCGCGCTATCTGACCAATGCGGCGGTGACGCGCGGTATCGGCCCCGGTTTTCCGTGGGCCACGCTGATCGTGAATGTCGCGGGATCGTTCCTGATGGGGGTGCTGGTGGTGGTTTTGGCACAAAAGGGCGGCACGCGGTTTGCGCCGTTCCTGATGACTGGCATCCTTGGCGGGTTCACCACATTTTCGGCATTCTCGCTGGATGCCGTGACGTTGTGGGAGCGGGGGGCGCCTTCGGCCGCGATGGTCTATGTGCTAGGATCGGTTGTTGTGTCCGTCGCCGCCTTGATGGCGGGCATGGCGTTGATGCGGGGGGTGTTCGCATGAGCGGCGTTCAGATGATGCGGGTGGCCGAGGAAGAAGGCGAACAGCGCCTTGACCGTTGGTTCAAGAAGCGTTTTCCGCATGTCACCCAAGGGGCCGTCGAAAAGATGTGCCGCACCGGCCAGGTGCGTGTCGATGGCGGGCGGGCGAAGGCGTCTGACCGCGTTACACCCGGCATGGAAATCCGCGTGCCGCCGCTGCCCGAAGGCGAGGCCCCCAAGCACACCGACGTTCGCATTGCGAAAAGCGATGCCGAGATGATTCAGGATGCGGTGATCTTCCGGGACGAGCATCTGATCGTGCTGAACAAGCCCGCCGGTCTGCCGTCGCAGGGCGGGTCGGGGCAGGGCGACCGGCATGTCGATGCGCTGAGCGAGGCACTGATGTTCGGCTACAAGGAAAAGCCGAAGCTGGTGCATCGTCTGGACAAGGATACGTCCGGCGTTCTGATGCTGGCGCGGACCGACCGGGTGGCGCGGGCGCTGTCAGAAGCCCTGCGGCACCGCGAGGCGCGCAAAATCTACTGGGCGGTCGTGGCGGGTGTGCCGCATCCGCGCCAAGGCTCGATCAAGTTCGGGCTGGTGAAGGCGCCGGGTCGCGGGCGTGGCGGCGAGGGCGAAAAGATGCTGGCCGTGCATCCGGCCAAGATCGCGGAAACCGAAGGCGCGAAACGGGCGCAGACCGACTATTTCACCCTGTGGTTTCTTGGCGCGCGCCTGTCGTGGATGGCGCTGGAGCCGGTGACGGGCCGGACGCACCAGTTGCGCGCGCATATGGCCGAGATCGGGCATCCGATCATGGGCGATGGCAAATATGGCGGCTCGGGGCAGGAAAACATGGGTGACGGC
>JANNWS010000066.1:0-29951 GCA_031408575.1 Rhodobacterales bacterium | reverse complement strand
CGTAGTTCCTCGGGGCGTAAAACGAAGTCCGTCGCATCTGAGTGTCCAAGCAACGAGTTGACCAGGAGAAGGAGTATCTCGCGGATTGAGACGTGAAGGCCGTTCGAGTCACATAGTTCGGCAAGTGCTTCAAGCTTCTGGCGGATCGCAGGCATGCATAGCAGCTGGTGGTTCTTTTTGAGCGGTGAATTCGGGCCAAATGCGGGGTCGCCCTGCTCTTCTGTGAAGCAGCGCCACTCGTCGCGCACCAGAAGGCTGTCGAGGGCCCGGTTCAAGATCTCTTTGGTTGCCATGCGGCTAAGATTGAGGAATCTAACCTCCAATCCCTTTCCGGACGAATGGCCTGAGGCAAGCAGCTCTTCGATGATAGGTCCAAGTCGCCGAGCAGGCGCTCCCTCGGGCAGCCCTTCCCATTCATGGACGAGCTTGCCGTCATTGGCGGCGACCACAAAGAACTCGGTTGGGTCGGGATCGCAGATCGACGCCGCAAACCGGTTGAGCAAGTCGAGCTTTTCAATCGGCCAAGGCTGCCCCTGTTCAGGTGCAAAGCCGCTAAATTCGAAAATGAAATGAAGCGTGCGCGGACCGTGCGGGGTATCGACCGTCAAAGCGCGGTAATTTTCGCGGTTGCGCCCAGTTATGCGACTGGTGTCGCCGCCACTCAGTTGTTCCCACAAGTTGTTGCACAACGTCGTTTTGCCGTCGCCAGCGGTGCCGGTCAGGACGACATTGGTGAGAAGGTTTTCGCTTGGCTTAAGCGCGGCTGCCAGCGTCTGTTCTTCGGGGTGCTCGAAGCGCAGCGGTTCGACCTGATGGGCGTCCGCGATCTTACGGATTGTCTCGGCATACATACCGTCGATTCGGTTGACCGGGCCATAGCTGCGCAGGAAAGAGACCCATCGCTCGCCCGGGCTCGGCTTGCCGGTTCCTGAAACCACTGTGCTCAAAGCTGGCAAATCATGCATCCGTCGCGAGGCGGCTCCTCAAGTTCGAGTCCCGCGAGCGTGTGGACCAGCGGTTTATTGGGACGACGCGCGCGCTTGCGCTCTTGCGATTTTTCCCAGTTCGCTTCAATTGCGGCCATGCGTTCGGGCCGCTCGATATCCGCGAGAGGTTCATCTGTCCAATAGAACACCTGACCATTTATACGATTAGGCTTCTCGTAGGACATGGCTTCCTCAAACAAATGGGGAAAGTGCTGCTTCAACCGAACCCACTCGATTTTTTGCTGGTAGAAGCAGAAGAAGCAGCCTGACCGCGTACGACCCCACTGAATATATGGCGGCAAGCCAATGCCGGCTTCCTCGAGAATGCGCACCACTCCTGCGTAGTCGATCCCATCATCCCTGAATGGAAAAACAGGCGTGATATTCGGTTTGTGACTGATATAGCCGACTCGATCCTCATCTGCGCGAATGCCGACATAATTGATGCAGGGTTCGGTGCCTATGTAAGCCTCGAACGGCTTGAGCTTCAGGTAGTCAGTGCACCAGCGTCGCGCACCAGACGGCAACATCCCTCCCTTGCTACGCAAAACATCATCAAAGGACTCTCGCGTCGTGGTCCGGATCACACGCGTTCCGAGATAGGATTCAAGCCGCTCGATATAATCGAGCGTGTCTGGCATCTCCTTGCCGGTATCATGGAAAATATATTCCATGTTTTCCACGCGATCACGCATGTAGATCGCCAGCGCGGTGCTGTCTTTGCCGCCGGACAAGCTGAGAATATGGCGCACAGGTTTATCGGTCATACAGCGATGCTATCAGTCGTGATGGGTGCTGCAAGCAGCGATTTGACCAAAAGGCTGATCATTGCGACTTTCCCTCGCCATCCAGTTCCAAGAGCAGACGCGCCGCCGCTATCCTTCCGATGCGTCCTTCTTGGAGGAGAATCGAACGAAGCTTTGATTCGACACTAGCCAGTGCTGGTCGGTCACTGGATGTTAGCCTGTAGATATGTTCGACTTCATTGCCATCGGCGGCTGTGACCAATAGGCGATATGCACCGGCCACTTCCTCTTCACCTGGGAACTGCATTGCTTCAACGTGGCAAAAGCGCCGGGCAAGAATGGGGAGTCGATGATGGAAATCCGCTTCGTCTGCGTCCGCCCACCTTTCCGCAGGCTTGCGTGCAACATAGCTTGCAACCGACTCCAGCCAAGGCTGATCTTCGAGGCTCCGGTCGGAAAGACGAAGTACAAATGCCTTCAGTTCGGGCTCACTGAGCGATGACTGAACCCGCGCGGCCCGAGTGGCGAGTTCGGCCCGCAGGGAAGCGAGGGACGTAGAGGCTTCGAGTGCTGATCCCAAGCTCGAGGCGATACGGTGAAGCAGCGATGGATAGGCTTCGCGCAGTTCTCGAACCATCGCTGTTATCGCCCTGACGAAGCTGTCGACCGCAGCGCTGTCGAGACGAGCGTCTGTTTCAATCGGATCGAGGCCCACGGCCCGCGGGAGATCCCTAAAGATCAGCGCGGTGGGGTCCGTACCCGCGAGCAATGCTGTTCGAGCTGTGGCGGTAGCAACGCTCAGTTGTCGTGTCCGCCGCGCGTGATCTGGCAGCCGCGCGACAAAGGTAATAAGCGGACGAACAACATCGAGCACTTCCGGTCTCGGGAAGTCAGCTATGCCCACAACCGAAGCAAGCTTCGAGAAAACCTCCGCGCGAACGCCCTCGATCGCGCAATGCTGAAGCTTAAAGTGTTCGGGCTCCTTGACGATCCGGTTGAACTCGGGCCCACCTACTTGCTCGAGATACGTTCCGTCTTCATAAACTGCAGTTCGGTGCCAATTCGCTGCAATATAGATTGCGATGAGAAGTGGAATTAGGCCTTCGCGAGCTGCATATCTTCCCTCGCGCAGGGCAGCGGCTATCTCTTCAAACGGTACTGGCCGGTCCTGAGCGCTCTGCAGCACCTTACCGATGCAAAGCAGAACGGGACGCAACCGGAGCGGATCTTCGCCTTCAGGTGGAATCTGGATAGTCCACCGGCCGTCCTTCTCGACGTGGACCTTTCCCGCTTTTAGAACCGACAAATATATTGCGAGTTCAGGTGGGGTGCCGCCATTATCCAGGCCCAGCGCTGGCTGGTCTGCGGAGGTAGCCAACCCTTCAATCAATAGGAAGCGTGCACGAGCTGCGGCTGAACTGAGCGACCGACGATTGATCAGCTCGTTGCGAACTCGCGGCGAAAGCGCGAACGCCTTATCGCAAATCTCGGAGAGCAGCGCAGTCAGCATCCTCCCCGAATCGAGCTTCTTACGCGCCCCTTGGTAGATCCAGCAAATGCTCTTCGCGGCACCGCCACGGATATCTAGCGCGGCCTCAAGCGACCGCGAAAGTCGCGCCTCGGCGATAGCGAGCTGCCGACTTACCTCGTTTCGCGCCAATCGATCTCCAGCAAGCTCGGCGACGTTGTCCCTCACCCATTTCCAAGCGGACACGTCGGTCAGCATGGG
The DNA here is from genome assembly GCA_031408575.1 of Rhodobacterales bacterium. GTDB lineage: Bacteria > Pseudomonadota > Alphaproteobacteria > Rhodobacterales > Rhodobacteraceae > Aliitabrizicola. Next base: position 26,490 of record JANNWS010000066.1, on the reverse strand, counting down.
GGCGATTGTACCGATCGGCTCTGGAATGCCCAAGATCACGGTTTCGGGAAGCCGCAGATCTTTCTTTTCCACCTCCGCCAAAATCGCATCACGCTGACGCGCTGTTTCACTGAGGATGACGATGACTTTGCCATCGGCAGAACCCATTCTGTCGTCGGCAACTGCAGCGAGCGCAGCCTGTGCTCGCTCGGACGCAATATATTGCACATCGAAGTGACGCAGTGCGCCCGTCTCGACATAATGACGCCGCGCGACCAGCGGCTCAGCAGGCAGCAGCGACCTCACCGCTTCGATCCCGGCGCCTCCAGTCCGAACTACAGCTACTGCACGAGCAAAGGCGTCATCAAGATTAACGCTGGTGTTGGGCCAAAGACAAAGAGCGCCAGAAACGCCACGATCATACAAGATGCGCGTTTCAGTCTTCAGTCTTTCAAGCGCGGCTTGTGCCCGTTGCCGGGCCAGCTTGTCGGTCCCTGCCACAGACAGCGTGACCGCCTCGGGCGTAGCGCTTAGATGGGGATCGTCGATCAGATTGAGGAGTGCGACGACTTTGAGAACTTGCCGGTCCTCGAAAGCGGCGTTCCCCGCCGACTGCATGATTTCCTCGATAACGCCCCAGCGAACCGCGTGTCGCCCCGAGCTAAGCAGGCTCGTCAGGTTTGCCGCGACATAGTCGTAGAGATCATGAAGCCGGTAGGGTTCAAGGCTCGCGATGGACTGCGAAGCATGATTCATTAGCCCAAACGGTTCGGAAGACGCGAGGAAGCTGAACAGTGACCGTTCATTCTGGCCGAAGCGACGCAAAAGTCGCGCCAACACAGGGATGACGGTGGGATCAAGAGGTAAGAGTGCGGGCGCGAGGTCCTCGAGCGCGCTGCGGGCGGCGGCTGGTCCATACCAGCCGAGATCGACCGTCGCTGCCATCGTGGCGCTCACCCGGCGCGCGAGCTTTTTGGGAACTTCGGCAACCTCTACATCGAGCGCTGCCGCAATCAAGCTTGCATTTTGTTCAATTGGCGGAGCGAAAACGACCTCCTCGTACCGGCCAGCTACCTTTTCCCACTCCCGCCGGTGAGCACTTGGCAGGCTCGCCGCGTAGCTCGCGACCGCCTGGTGTAGGATCGCCACCACCACAATCGGCGTGGCGCCACTTCTCGCCGCCTGCTCGGCAAGGTGCTGAAGAAGGTAAACATCGTCGGAGTCAGAACGACCGGCGGCGTATTCGAGATTCTTTCCCAGCTCATCGAAAATGACCAGCAGGCCAGCAGACCTTCCCGCCGCGCGAAGCGCAACATTAAGCGTCTTTAGTGCGTCGATAGCGCCCTGCGGCGACGGCGCACCATGCTGATCAAGGCAAATCTTAAGGTTCTTCGGCACCCGTGAAAAACACCGATCGGCAGTCGCCCGAATAGCGCGCATCAGGCTCTCGCCGATCGGCTCGCGTTCACCCACGACGAGAACGGGTTCCAGTCGTTCGCCGATCGGCAGGTCGGAAAGCGACTCGGGCAACAAACTCGTGTCACCGGCCGCAAGTCGAGCGAAAGCGAGGGCGAAGCTCGACTTGCCCGAACCGTAGTCTCCGGTGAGACGCCATGCGCGAGCGGTCGATTTGGGATCGAAACTCCGGCAAAGACGCCTCAACGTCGCATCAACATATGGTGTGACAACGTAATGCAAGGTCGAGGCCGGATCGGGATAATCTCGTTCGATCTGAACAGACCGCAGGTGATGCGGTCGAACCTGGAGCAACGCCGAAAAGCTGTCCGGCGCGGAATTGGTGGCAAGCTCAAGCATCGAGAGTCTCCAGCGTTTGGGCTGTCATTTCGTACACGCGAGCGAGGAGATCTAAGCTGTCGATCTTACGCCGACGGCGGACGACGAACTGGTTGACGCTTTCGCTCAGCTCCACAGAGCCATCTCCGGAGCGCGACAAGGCGTCTAGTCGGTCACGAACTTCCAGTTCCGACATGCGAAACACCCGACCGGGGCTCGCTCGGCCAAACGTGACCTCCCGCAAAGTGACCGTCTCTTCGTGCTCGAACTCAGCGTCCCACCAGTCATGAATGCAATATTCAAAGAGGGCTTGCCGGATTGTTGCCTTGCGCTCGAGGTCAAACGCATAGACCGTCTCGCGGCGACCGTTGGGCAGCTGACGTTCGCCCGCTGGATAGATGAGGCGCAAGGCGGAAAGCGGGCTATCGAGGCTGTCCTCTCCCCTACTTGAGCGGCTAGGCACGTAGGTGTGCAGCCAGACGTCAAAATGCTGCCGAGCGCTGACGGGCGAGAGCGGCCGACCGACACGTTCGCCTTCCTCCGCAAACGCTTCCAAAATTGCCGAGACAGAGAATGTGGGTTCGTTCCACCGGTTGATCAGCAGTTCCCAAGCGAAGAATGGGGCCTTTCGAAGCGTGGCGATCTTCCAGTGAAGCAGCCACAGTGTCTGCTCGTCTTCGAGAAATCGATCGTGGCCCAACGGACCAAAGATCGCACGACCTACTGATGTTAGGGTCCAGAGATTGTTTAATTTGTGTGCAATATCATAGGCTTCAATCCAGCAGCGAAGCGCCTCCACCATATTTTTTCCAAGACCGAGGCTAACAACTCCGTCCAATGGATTGCTAAGGGGATCTTCACCTGCCTCAATGGCCGCAGCCGCCTTAGGAAGCCAAGCAATCCGTAGCGCAAATGTTTGATGGCCGCCAAACCGGAACTCGTTCGAACCTTTTTCCCGCACTTGAAACTCTCTTCCCCACCAGCCATTTGCGTCCACCCTATTACAGAACACTCGCAGGTGCCACGGCTGCGCATCGCGCACGAGGAAGAAACGTGCTGCCAAGGTACGTTGATCTCTGGCACAATCGAGATTAAGTTTGGGGCAATCTGCAGCCCTTCGCGTCCAACTCAACGCATCCAAGGTCTTGCCCTCGGCATCGCCCCAGTGACCTCGACTTCCCGCAGCATCCCGCCCGCGATCAACCCGTCCCGCACCCAGTCAAGCGCCTGCCGCCAATCGTCATAGCCACGCCGGGCTGATGTGATCTGCTCCGGATGCGGTCGCCAGGTCACCGGACAGGCGAGAACCTCGACGCTGCGCCAGTGCCTGCGGTGCATCACGCGCTCAATACCAACCACCACCGTGGTGGATCGCTCGCCATGCTGGTTTCGCTTGGTCTCGACCGGCACGCAGCGCGGCACTACGCCAGGCATCCAGTCCGGTGTCATTCCCGCGCGCGCCAGTTCTGCCACGTAGATCGCCATGCGTTTGCCGCCCAAGCTATCGGGCATCCCTGCCAAGGTCGCGGCGACGATCTCGGCATCTTCATGGGTGTGGGACTGCGATTTATGGCCCCCGCCGTCGACCTTGCACCCCAATCGCGCGCGCTGGATCAGCACATATTCCATGCCAAATCCGAACCCTTCTTCGTCGATGTCCCGCCGCTGCGGCAGTTCCAGCTGCGCCTTTTCCACCCGGAACGCCCATTCCAGGATCGCCTGCACGCTCAGCGCCCGTTTTACCCTCACGCCGCCTGCGCGCCCAATCCGGCTTTGAATGCTCATGGCAGCATTCCTTCAAACAGGTTCATCTGCGCTGGGCTTTCCGGCTCCTCAGTCGGCCGCCAGGTCCATGGGCCCGAGGCCATGGGCAGAAGCGAGAGCGCGCCACGCATGTGCTGCTGCCAGAGGGTGAACTCCGTTTCCGAGCAGGCGCAAAGCGCGTGCCCGATGGGCCAACCCATCAACCATCCGACGAAGAGCGGGTTCAGCCGCCGCCGCGCCCGGGCTTTCAAGATCCGCCGCGACACGACCCGCCCATGAGATGCAATCATCCAAGCCCACAGCGGGCGCGAGATCGGGGCGTGATGCGAGGGTTGCAGCCCATGCGGCCTGATCGCCGGGGCCGGGTGGGTGAAGCCCTGTTCCGCCCGGTAATGCAAGATATCCATCCGGCTCTTGCCGTCGGCGCGGGTGATACTGGCCGGACTGCTTCCCTTCCAGTTCTGTGCTGCCGGTGTCGGCCACTGGATCGCCTGAGCGCTCAGCTTCGGTTCGCCCCGGCTGTTGATCTTGCCGTGCAGCCGGTCGACGTGATCGTCGGCCACCGGCGTCTGCCACTGCGCCGCCTGCGCTGGCAGGGGCGGCATCCCGCCCGAGCCATAACTCTGCCCCGGCCCACCCTTCGCGCCATCCGTGGCCTTCGGCGTCGACCAGTTGCTGATGCCCAGCGCCAGCGCTTCCGCCTTGCGGGTGAAGTCGCTGTTCCCGGCCGGGTTGTAGCGATCCGTGCCGGGATGCAGGCTCATCGGTGTAGGCCAGGATGAAGATCCGCAGCCGCTGGTGCGGCGCGCCTGTTTCTGCCGCAGAGAACAAGCCCGCCGCAGGCGTGTAGCCCATGCGCCAAAGGTCTCGCAGGACGGTTTCGAGCCCGAGGGTGACGTGACCGGCAACGTTTTCGAGGAAGACCCATTCGGGGGCACATTCCCGGATGACGCGGGCGACCTCGGGCCAGAGGTGACGGGGATCGTCGGCACCACCGCGCTTTCCGGCACCGCTGAAGGGTTGGCAGGGATACCCTGCAAGGACCATGTCGAAAGCGCCGCGGAAGCGCCGGGCATCGAATGTTCGCAGATCATCCCAGATTGGCGCCGGGGCGAAATACCCAGCGCGCTGGGCCGCGATGAGAACGGATCGGGGATATGCCTCCCATTCGACAAATGCGCGGGTGTGAAACCCGGGTTCGGCAAGCATGACGCCCAGATCAAGGCCTCCGCCGCCAGCGCAGAGGGACAATCCATGCCGGGGACGTGACACCATGCCATTCACCGCACCCCTCGCTGGCGCAGCCGTTCGGGCGTGACAAGGCCACGGGCCAGCATGGCATCACGGATGGTGTTGCTGATCGAACTGACCGGCAGGTAGCCATCGGAGTTGACCATTTTGGCGTAGAACGCCGCCTTTTCGTCATCGCTGAGGAGCGGCTTCACCTCGCCCGTGCACCGCCGCTTGGCCCTCTTGGCATTGGCGTTTGCTGTGGCAGCGATCACATCGCGCTGGGCTGCGCGTTCCATGAACCTGTCGAGGGCTTTCGGCCCATCGGGCGGATTGGGATGATCGTTGCGGGATTCTGTTGCCGTCTCGATAATCCGCGCCTCGGATATCCCGAGATCATCCCGCCAGCGCTGCACGTGGAGCCGTGCTGGCCAACCCTGCCACCAGGCGGGCAGGGTGGCATTGGCGGCGAAGCCCAGCGCAGTCAGAAGCTCTGCGAAAAACCGATCAAAATCGGGATCTCGCGCTTGCGCATCCTCCTCCTCCTTTACAGGTTTACTTAGGGGTTCTCTTACAAGGTTAATCTCCGGATTCCGGAGATGGCTTTGCGCAAAATCCGGAGATGGCTTTACCGAAAATCCGGAGATGGCTCCATGTCCGGATTCCGGAGTTGGGTCGCCGCCTTGTTCGCCGTCCGTTCCTGCAAAGCCGTCTCCGGTTTCCGGAGCAGGCTCTGGTGGGAAGCTATCCTCAAACCCCAGGATGTAGCGTGTCGCCAGGCGCTTGTGGGTGTGCGGATCCTGCGCGCGAACCCGGTGGATCAGGCGCAGTTCCTGCAGCCTGGCGAGGTGTTCGTTCAGGGCCGAGATCGACATTTCCGCATCGTCTGCCAGCCGCGCCTGCGTCGGGAAGCAGCCGAAATCCGGGTTGTGCCGGTCGCAGAGGAACCACAGCACGATCTTGGTGGCAGGTTTCAGCCCTCGCTGCTGGATGGCCCAGACGGTTGCTTTGTGGCTCATGGTGCCACCCGTCGCGCTGGACTGACACGGCTTGTGAAGCCATTGTCAGCCAAGGCAGCGAGTGCATCGTCGACCGAGCGCACCATCGCCCAGCCGAAGCCTTGAGCGCAGACGGTGTCGCGGAAGACCTCCTGCGATTTGCGCAGGCGGCCAGTCTGGCTTTTGACCTCGAGGAACAGGACGAGACCGCCGGAGATCACGATCAGATCGGCAAAGCCCGTATGCACGCCCATGCCGACCAGGATGGATTGCCGGATCTGACCGCGTGACCCGGGCTCGGTCACCTCGTTGGCGCAGTGATGGATGATGGCGTCTCGCGGCAAGGCCACGCGCAGCGCTTGCACGATGGCGCGCTGGGCGTCGGCTTCGGGGGTGCTGCGGCGGTTCATGCGGCACCGCCATCTGGAAAGGCTGCTGCTGCGATTGCGTGCAGGGGACGACGGTCAAGTTGCCGCCATAGGTCGACGGCGTCGGCGCATTCGCTGGCGTTGTCAGTTTGACCTGCCACGACGCGGGCGGCGAGAATGACCAGCGAGTCCGGGTGCCGGGGTGCTTCGACCAGGATGGCTCGCGCTTCCGTCAGGCGATCCTGCATCCATTCGCAAGAAGCCGAAGCGGCAAAGGTGGGGTGAGGCAGGGCCACGTTCATCGACGGCCACCCGCACGCCGGGGGACGGGCACTTCCTGCACCTGCAGCCAATCATGCACGCCGTCGCGGCGATAAAAGACCTTGCGACCGGCGCGGACGCAGGGTGGCCCAAAGCGGATCGCTTCCCAACGGCGCAGGGTTTCGACCGTCACGCCGAGTTCGAGGGCAAGGTCGAGGCGACTGATCCAGCCGCCGAGAAGTCCTGTCGCAGCAGGTCGCCGTGGTGTTTCCGTTACCGTCATCGTCTGTCTCCCCTTCATCGCCCGGATCGGGCTGAATTGCAGGGTCATGAAGCGCAGACGGTCAGGGGTGGCGGGAAGGCGCGGGGTGGCACCGGAAAAGGCACATGCGTGCCACCCCATGTTTCATTGAGATTTTCGGCTTTCAAGCGTGGCTTGGCGACGCGAATCGAAGGCCGCTGACAGCGCCAGACAGCCCTGCGGAGCGTCCGGTCGGGCCTGTTCTCCCCGCTTCGCCCAAATTCGCCAACATTAGGCAACATTGACGGGCTTTCAGGGGGTGGCAGGGTGGCATCGGTCTGCCGAAACCGCGCCACCCTCTGATTTCATTAAAGATTATCGAAATCATAACGACAATCCAGCCATCGCCGTGCTGCGCCGCGCCGATGCGCCCTGCGCCGAACCTTCTGGCCCCTCCGATTTTCGCGAAAACTCCAATGAAACAAGGGGTGGCGCGATGCCCAAAATCCGATGCCACCCCGCGCCTCCCCGCCACCCCTTTGCATGTGGTTCGCTTGATAAGCCTGCGAATCTACGCCTGTGTCGCAGACGAAAAGGAGACGATCCATGCTCAAGCGTCTGAGATTGAACGATAAATCCGTCAGGGAATGTGTGCCGGAGATGGGCCGCGACTTCCAGGTGTTCGACACCGAGGTGCGCGGCTTTTCCATCCGCATCCTGCGGTCGGGCAGCCGGACTTTCGCGCTGGACTACCGGTTCGCCGGGCGTCAGCGCCGGATGGCCATCGGGCGCTGGCCGGAATGGACAGTGACCGCCGCCCGCGAGCGGGCCAAGGACATGCGCCGGGAAATCGACGAGGGCCGCGATCCCCTTGGCGAGCGCAGCCAGTTGCGCGAGGCCCCGAGGTTCAGCGACATGATCGACCGTTATCTGGTCGAGCATGTGCCGCATCTGGCCAAGACCAACGCGTCGGACCAGAAGTCGATGCTGACAAAGCTGGTGGCACCGCATTGGGCAACCAAGCTGGTGACCGAGATCACGGCGCATGATGTGGCGAAACTGCTGAACATCATCGCCAAGGGCCGGGCGCGCCCGTCCAAGGAAAAGCCCAACAACCGGGCGCACAAACTGCAGGGGGCCAAGCCGACCCCGATCCGCGCCAACCGGGTGGGCGAGGTGCTGCGCAAGATGTTCACCCTTGCCATCGGCTGGGGCTGGCGCACCGACAATCCGGCTTCGGCCTTCAAGAAGCGGATCGAGAACGAGCGGGAGCGATTCCTGTCTCAGGAGGAGATCGGAAAGCTGGCCGGAGCCTTGGACGCCGCCAGTGACCAGCGCGCCGCTGGCATCATCCGATTGTGCATGCTGACCGGCAGCCGGGTCGGCGAAGTGCGGCAGGCGCGGTTCGAACAGTTCAATCTGGAGCTGGGCAGCTGGTCAAAGCCCGCCGCCACCACCAAGCAGCGCAAAATCCATCGCATCCCGATATCGGCCGACGTCGCGGCCATAGTGCGCCAGCGCGGGTTGCTGGTGCCGAAGGGCAATCCGTGGCTGTTCCCCGGCGACACCCCCGGACAGCCGGTGAAGGAAATCCGGAGGTTCTGGATCAACATCCAGAAGCAGGCCAAATTGCCGGAAGTCCGGATCCACGATCTGCGCCATACCTTCGCCTCGCTCTTGGTCAGCGGCGGTGCGTCATTGGAAATGATCGGCAAGCTGCTGGGTCATTCGCAAATGCAAACGACCCAGCGCTACGCCCACTTGATGGACTCTCCCCTGCGGGCGGGCGTCGACGCCGTGGCCAGCGCGTTCCGGCCCCGCCCTGTGCTGGTGCACGATGCCGATGCGGCGCCGGGGGATCGCAAGACGGCATAAGCTGCCCGGCCCCGCTTGGGGCCGGGCAGATCTGGCATCTTCCTAATGGAGGGCGTTCCAGATGGGCGTGATCCGCCTGCGGATGCTTCGGCTGTCGGGCATCTTGGTGCCGTTGGACTGATCGGCAAACCAATGTTGCATTTCTGCAATGAGGTCTGCCTGCGTCAGGGGCAGGCCGTTGTTATGGATGCGCACGATCAGGGCCAGGTTCATGCCATCCCAATCATACAAGGCACCGCCACCGTTTCCACCGCCGCCCGATGATGGCTTGCGGACCATGTCGTGATCATCCTCGAAGGCGAAGACGTCCTCGGCGAGGATCAACATGTCGGCTACCGCGACGGCTATCCCGCCAACTGGCTCTGTGATGATCAACCATTCCGTGCTGTCTGGTGGCATGATCCGCCGCATCATCCCCTCAGAGGGGCCGGTGCCGCTCCGCCTGAACAAGGGCAGCAGGTCCATCGGAGAAAGGGTAACTCGGCCCGCAACCGACACGTCGCCACAGCGTACAAGGCCAATCCCAGTCTTGATTTTCAGTTTGCCGACGTCGGCCCAGCCTGCGATGTCGGCTATAGAACAGTCCCAGCGGACCGAGGTTTCGTAGAGCGTGAAAAACACGCGCGGGGGCAAAGCCACGTTGATTCCTTCCTCAATGAGACCAGAGGAAGAAACGTGCCTGTGCCGCCTTCTGGTCGTGTTTTTATGTGCAAAACGGAAAATCTCGGCACAAGAAGTCAGGACGCGAAAGCGCCTTCTGCGACTTGGTGTGCCGGTTGATACGACCTGTTGTGCTTTTGGTTGAGGACTGCTCTCCCCATGCGTGCAAGCTGCACTGGGTCGCGATTCGGAGCAATAGGGCGGTCAGAAGGAAGCTGTGGATAACGGAACAAAGGGTGAAGATAGGGGCGTTAGGCGAACTTTTTATGGTGCGCTAGGCTGTTCGCGATCATGGATCGAAGTTGTCCGTGTCAACGCCATGTCAACGCGCATACGCCGATTTAGCGCGGTTGGTGTCTGTGAAAACAAGTCAATGTCCGTGGGTTTGGAAATGGAAAATGCGCAAAATCAAAGGCTTGGCGCATAAGTCGTTGAAATGCCTAAGCTATTGGAATCGCTGGAGTTTTGGCTCATAACCTGAAGGTCACAGGTTCAAATCCTGTCCCCGCAACCAAATTTTTTATAGAAATATCAAAGGCTTAGGCCGATACTGGGCGCCCCACGGGTTGCTTTTTGCGTTGCAACTCAACACAACACATTCCCCAAAGATTCCAAACCCTTACGAACAGCCCCGATTCCTCCGTGCAACACCCATGCGACACGGGAAAAGCCAGATGTTCGCGTGACGTTCCTTCCGTGATCCTGGTTGCCAGCCTGCCATCCGGTCTGCGACAGTGAAGGGGATGTCCCCAAGGTTGTGCCCTTCATGCCGATTTACGAATTTGCGCCGGATCGTATCCAGCCCCTGATCAAGACCATGTTCGGAGCCATGCAGTTGCACGAGCGTCGTGATCTGCAGCGACTGCTGCGCGAGAACATTGCCGTCATCGCGCCCGACACATTGGTGATCGCCGAGGAGTAGGGTGAATGGGACGACTCGCGCCGCCGCATCGATCTTCTCGGGATCGACCGCGATGCAAATCTCGTCGTCATCGAATTGAAGCGCACCGAAGACGGTGGCCACATGGAACTGCAGGCCATTCGCTATGCGGCCATGGTCTCGACGATGACCTTTGACCAGGCTGTGGACGGGTTTAACCGGTACCTGCACCAGATCAATCGTCACGACGCTGATGCCAGGGCCGAGCTTCTGGCCTTTCTTGGGTGGGACGAGCCCGACCATGATCAGTTTGCGCAGGAGGTGAAGATCGTCCTCGCCTCCGCCGAATTCTCACTGGAGTTGACGACCGCCGTCCTTTGGCTGAACCAGCGCGATCTCGACATCCGCTGCGTGCGCCTGCAACCCTACAACCTTTCGGGTCGGGTCCTGGTCGATGTCCAGCAGATCATACCGCCGCCGGAGGCCGCCGAATACCAAGTGCGGGTGCGTGAAAAGGTCCGCAAGAAACGCGAGGCGCGGACGAGTGGTGCCGACTACACCAAGTATGATTTGAGGCTGGGGCAGCAGGACTTCCCGCGCGAGTCCAAGCGATGGGCCATCCTGCGGACGTTCAGATACCTCGTGGAGAGCGGAATCGCGCCTGAAACTGTTTCTTAGCATTGTGGTCCACGCGCCGGCCGGGCGCTTCGATCGGTGGATGGCGACGTCGGGCATGACGAATTCGTTCGTCTGGCAACAGAGTCCCGCGCCGAACTTGGGAAGCGCTTCGATCCGATCAGGTGGTTCTGCGGCGATGATGAACTGCTCCGTGTGGGTGGGCGTACCTATGCCTTCTCCAGCCAATGGGGCGGCACCGACTGGCTGGAAGCCATGACCAATCTGCGCGACGCGTTTCCTGACCGCGGGATCGTCTTCACGCCCGCTGGCTGAACCCGCTGATCTGCCTTGCCTTTTGACTTGGTCATAGCCGTCATGTCCGTGAAACCAACTCGGGGACCGCCATGCCCAAGACCAACGACGCCGCGCTGGACGCCTTCATCGCCGCCAAGACCGAGATCGACGCCATGCTGGCCCGGTTGGCGGCCCACAGCGCCGACCATTTCGAGACCAGCCCCGACGAGATCAACTGGGGCCATGTCGGCACACTGAACCATTTCCGCGCCAAGCTCCGCGAGATTGCCGACATGGCGTTCTGCGAGGGCGAACACGCCGTCTGATCAAAGCCCTTTCGAGGTTTGGATGCGGACCACGGCGATGCGCGCCGTGGTGCCGGTGATCTGCCGGTTGAGGTCGCCCAGCGCGGCCGCCATTTCTGCGTTGGTCGCACAAGTGACCCGCTTGCCGTCGTATTCGACAGTGTGGATGCCCTGATAGCGGGCGGCCATCAGGGCGTCGCGCCAGGCGGCGAGTTGGGCAAGGTCGGCCATTACGCGCCTGCGTTCTGGAACCAGCCGCGGTGGTCGATGAAGCCTGCGCCGAAGTCCAGGATCACCCGGATTTCCACGCCGTCCACATCCCATCCCGACCGGCTTTCCACCTGGGGCCCTTCGTTGCCCGAGAGGTAGGCGAATTCGAGGCCGTCGATCTCGCCGGGGTCGGCGGTGACATACCACCGGGTCGCGCTGCTGAGACGAGGTTCGACCACCAGCGACATCGCGCCCGAGAACGGGTTCACATCAGCTGCGGTAGCGGGTGCGATGGTCGCCAGCCACTTCTCGGCCACGGTCTCAAGCGCGGGTGGGACCAGCAGGTTTTTCGGCGTGACGCGGATGATGCGACCGTCGATCCCTTTCTGGGTGCGCAGCGCCAGCCGGGCTGCGGACAGGGTGGCGTCCGAAATCACCGCACCGCTCGCCGCCTTGTTGCCGTGATCGACATGGAACAGCGCCTTGGTGTCCAACAGGGTAGGGCCGTTGCCGCTGTTCGCCTCCAGCAGAGTGACAAGGATCCGCGCCTCGGTTTCTGCCGCCCCCTGGCCCATGCGGCGCGCGAGGTCCGAGAAGGCCCCGAGGTCGTCGTTCACCAGCACCTGCCGAGTGATGCCGATCTTCTTGGCCCAGGTCTGATCTTGTAGGCCTCGCGCGCCTCGGCCATGGTCCCGGCTTTGATCTCTCCGTGCTCGTTCAGCTTTTCCAGCAGCGGGGCCTCGCCCAGCATGATCTTGTTCACGGAGCGGAAATCCCGCGCAGAGGTTTGGCGGCCAAGGCGGCGGATGCCTGAAGGCGCAGCCTGGTAGGCGTCGCGCAACACGCGGCCTACGGTGTTGCCGAGGATGATCGGGAAGTCGGACGTCGTGTGCAGCGCCCGGGTGACCAGGCTGGCTGGCGACAGGGCCATCGTGGACTCGCCGCGCAGGGTCAGCAATTCTTTGGCCATGTCCACGGGCGTGGCATAGGCATAGCGCCGCGCCGGTTCGGAAAGTTCGTGGCGCGGGTTGATGCGCGCATATAGGGCCTCGCCCATCTGGCGGGCGCGAAGGGCGGGGTCATCTTGGCTTTCGCCCATCTCAACGCGCACCTGTTCGGTGCGGATCGTGGGCGCGCTGCGGGTTGCAAGCGCTTCGAAGGCCGCACGACGGGCGGTGTCCCCATCGACGGCGGCGTCAATCTGACCGTCGATCCAGGACTGGTCTAGCCCGGCGATGCGGGCGATGGAGCGGATTTCCGTATTGATCGCGGCGCGGGTCTGCGTTTCGGGCGGGGCCGGGGTGATGGTGTCGGTCATGTTGGTCTCCATGCGAATGCGGGCACCCGGGTCAGCCGGGGTGGGGACAAGGGAAATCTCGTGGGGCGTCCAGCGCACGGCGGTCAGCACGCGCGCCCCGTTGTCGGTGGTCTCGGCCCATTCCTCGACCGAATAGCCGACCGAGACATGGCGAAGGATTCCAGACAGGACGTCCTGCCAAAGGGGTTCCACCTCGGGGCGTGAGGAAAAGCGGATCAGGGCCGTGCCACGCTGGCCATCGACGGCGGCGGATTGCACGCTGCCAAGCACATCGCGCACGGCGGATTGCCGGTGGGCATCCAGCACGCTCGCCCCTTGCAGCCGTGACAGGTCCACCGCTTCCGGCGCAAGGCTGAGGCGTTCGACATACGGGCCAGCCATGTCGCGGCGGCGCACAGCCGCGCCGGTGGACCAGATCACCTCGACGGTGCGGTCATCGCGGTTGGCGCTGGCTGGGGCCAGGTCGGCGCAACGGGTCAGCAGTGTGACGGTGTCATTCATCGGGAATGTCCTCGTTCTGGACAGGCGGCGCACCGAAGCCCAGGCCCAGAGCATCGGTGCGCGCCTTGTCGGCGGCAATCTCGGCATCGACCTGTTCGGCGTCGTAGCCCCGTTCGGAAATCGCCTGTCTGCGGCTTTTCAGACCGGCGTTGATGGCAAGGATCTCGGCCTCGACGTCCTTCTTGGGATCGACGTAGTCGAACTTGGGCGGCAACCATTCGCAGCCGAGATAGGCGGCTGGATCTCGGTCGAAGTCCCGGGCAGGCAGATCACCCGAAAGCACCGCCAGCCGCACGAAGCGGTCCCAGACCGGGCGGCAGAACAGATGCACGACCACGTTGTGCTGCAACTGTTCGACGCGGCGGCGGAACTCGATCAGCCCGGCCCGGATCGAGGAATAGGTCACTCCCTCCAGATCGCCGGAAACCAGTTCATAGGGCAGGCGCATGCCAGCAGCGACGGCGCGAAGGTGGTTCTTGACGAAGGGCCCGTAGGCATCGCTCTCGGTCGGGTTGGAAAAGCGGATGTCAGTGCCGGGCGGCAAAGGGATCAGGCTGCCGGGTTCCATGCCCACGGTCAGCGCACCGTTCGTGTTGGTGCCGGTCAGACCGCCCGCTGTGCCGTCAGGATCGGTGATGAAGCTGGTGAACAAAGCCGCGACCTTGGCCTTCACCAGCGCCGCATCCTCGAACTGCTCCAACTCGTGCAGGCGCAGCAGCACAGGGGCGAGCCAGGTGATCCCGCGCAACTGACCAGCCGCAAGCGGCTTGAAAAGGTGCAGGCAATCCGTGGCAGGCAAACGCAACGGTTCCAGGCGCTGTGACGTCAGCGGATCGCCGGGCCGGTCGCGCATCACCCAATAGGCGGTGCGCTGCCCAGCGCCGTTGAACTCGATCCCCGCCCGGATGCGCGCGCCACCACCGATGTCGCGATGCAGATCCAGCGGCACCTGGTCGCGGTCCAGCAGGTCGATGTGCAGGGGAACGGCAGAGGCATCGGACACTACACGCAGCCGGGCGAAACTCTCGCCGCCTTCGACCATCGCCCGCACGGCCATGGCCTGTAGGCCGTAGAAATCAGCCAGGCCACCCGGATCGGCGTGATCGGTCCAGCGCAGCCATAGCACCTGCAGCCGCTCGCGCACAGCCCGATCGGGATGGGTGGACTGCGGCTTGATCCCCGCACCGACGACATTGCCCACCAGGCTGTCCACCGCCGCCGCGACCCATGGATTGTTCCGCGCATACCACCCGGCACGGCGCGCCGCCGTGGTCGCGCCCGCCAGGATCGCGGTGTTCAGCCCATCGACCGTCCGCGCGCCCTCCCAACGCCGACCACCACCCGCAGCATCAAAGCCGCGCGTGCGCGTGAGTCCAAACAGGCGATTGAGGAGCGTCCGCATATCGCGGATTGTCTCATTTCCAGCGCCTCCGGGGTATCAGAGCGGTCGGGAAGCGCCGGGAATGTTCGGCAACGCTACGCCCTCCCGACGTCGTCCATCACCCGCAGCGTCAAACGCACGGGGTCTGGGGCGGGCGAAGAGGCGATGAAGAAGGCTGCGCATGCGGGGAGAGTCGCATGGCAGGGGGTGGACAAACTATTGGGAATGTTCTTTAGACGGGATAGTGCTTGTGCACACAGAGATTGTAAGGTCTTGATCTGCTCTGACGAGCAGAAGAATAGGGAAAGCCACCTCGTCATGGAGTCGGCGGGCTTGATCGAAGCGCAGGACTGGGTAGGACTGCCCCTATTCGGAGGGTTACCTAGATGATTGTCGCGGCACGGAATCTGCGAATGTCATTCAGGAACCGGTTTACTGATTGCATACCACTTTTTGAAGGGAAGACCTTGTCGAGCTTTGGGCGCAAGATCGACACAGAACTTGCGGGTGCCAAATGGCATCACGGGTGAGTTCCGGAAACCAGACGATCACTGCCTTCACCTTCTGGCTTGCATCTAGCGCATTATTGCTCTGGCCACTGTTTCTCAACGGGTCCCCATTCCTTTTCTACGACAGCGTCGCTTATCTGCAGTTCGGCCAAAAAATCTGGTCATTTGTGGTGGGTGTGTCGACTTCGCAGGAGACCGCTGCGGCTGCCACGGCGCCTCTGTCAGCTTCGCCGTTGGAAAGTGCGGAGTTGGACACGCTGCTGATGGGCGGTCGGTCCTACTTCTATAGCCTCTTCATCTGGCTCGCGAATGTCGCTGGGGGATACTCTACGATCGCGATTGCTCAGGCGTTATGGATAGCGATGGCCCTGCAGCTTACGTTCCGCGCACTTGGCATTGCTGACCCAATCTGGCGTCTTTCTGGGGTAGCGTTGCTCAGCCTTGCTACACCTCTGGCCCTATTCGTCTGCACTGTAATGCCTGATGTCTTTGCCGCCGTAGCACCCCTTGCGGTGATCGTGCTTTTGTCACGCGGCCAGCGGATGGCTTGGCCGGAGAAGGCCTTCTGGCTGTTTTCGCTTTTTTTCGCCGTGCTGTTCCACAAGGCATTTCTCCTTCTGGCCCTTGTAACGCTTGCCTTCACTTATGTTGTCGTCATTTGGCGCAAGTGGGCAACTGGCCAAAGAGCCCTCCTCATCCTCGCTACAATCGGCTTTGGGATCAGCGCCGAGGTGATGGTGCAGCAGGCCGCGCAGTCGGCGACTGGAAAGCAGCTTGTGTCGCCCCCCTTCCTGTTGGCGCGCGGTATCGGTGATGGGACTATTCCCTTGGTCTTGCAGCGCGATTGCCCGGGCGCAGCTCTTCCGCCTTGGGCCGCTTGCGCATTCCTTTCCGAATTGCCCATGACTGAGAATGAAGCAATTTGGGGTGCCGGTGGATGGACCTCCCTGCCCCCCACTATACGTATAGCGGTCGTGGACGAACAACTCGTGCTCCTTGGTACCGCTGCGGCCAATGCCCCCCTACTGCAAATCCGAGCCTCCTTGTACAACTTTACTACCCAGATTGTCACTTCTGATGTAACGGAATTAGCCCAGTCTGGAATTCCCGGAATGATCACCAGTGAGGGGCCGAACGCGGCAGGCAACGCGGCGTATGCCAACAGCGCCTTAATGCAGGGCCAATTTCCCCTTTCTGCCCTTTCAGCCTTCTGGCAGGCGCTTTACCTCATCGCGACGTCGGCATCGTTGGCCATTCTCGCACGAGGGCGTCCAAGCTTCGCCAACAGGTTGCCGGGCCTTGCGCCGATGCTGGGGTTGATCCTTGCCAGCCTACTGGCAAGTGCCGCCATCACAGGCATCATCGCGGGTCCTTTCGGGCGCTATCAGGCGCGGATTGCTTGGCTTTCCATGTTGGTACTGTTCACTCTTGGTACCCATTATCGAACTCAGATCGTCGAACATAGGCAGCGCCCAGATTGAAATGGACACTCGCCACCCCTCGCTTTGCAGCTCTACGATTTGCCGTCGTGGGTGGCCTTGCCTTTGCGCTTGACGGCGGGCTTTTAATGCTCTGCCAGAGTTTCGGCCTTGGTCTATATCTTGGACGCGCTATCAGCCTTTCGGCATCAGTAGTTTTTACCTATTTCCTCAATCGAAGCTTCACTTTTCAATCCTCTTCTATGCCCTCTTGGGCTCAGTTCGGGCTATATGTTCAGTCCATCATCAAGGGAAGCTTGATGAACTACGGCCTTTATGGTGTCGGCATTTACCTTGGTGTACACCCTATTGTGGCATTGGCATTCGCCACCCTCGCCTCAGCCTCATTTAACTATTTCCAATTCCGCAAGGTCTTCGCCGATGGCAAGTCCCCGGCAGATCATTGAAAGCTGACCCGACTCAGTCGCGTCGCTTGCCGATAAGCAGCAGGTTTGCGGGCCAACCCAGCAGCGCCTCTGCTTCCAAGCTAACCACGTGACTTTCCCCGCAGGCCTCATGTCCCAGCCGCAACAGATCTGTACCGGTCATCAAATTCAGGTTACTCTCTTCAGCAAAAAACGCACGTCCCGTTGCACGCATTAAAGCCCGGAACCGCCGCTCCGGCAGCCAGTGCACTAAGGGAAGCACGGTATGGAACTCGATGGGAAACCAGCGGTTTGGGGTGGTTATAAAGAATCCTCGTCGCCCGACCCTCGCGCATTCCGCAATCATGCGACGTTGCTGATCCGACGACCCGACATGTTCTATCACCGCTGACGCATGTACGATATCAAATTCCTCGTCGCGAAAGGGCATATTGCAAGCATCTGCCTTTACAAATCGCATCCCAGGATAAAGCTTCTCAAGGAACTTTGCATCGTCGATGCCCGCAGCCGTTACCCGGTCCTTGTACGGATACCACGCCTCCAGATAGTTGGACGCCTCATAACTGCGGTCGCTCGTTACCCCAATATCCAGCAAGCTTCGTTCAAGATCGGGTAACGCAAAGCGTGTTAGAAACCTGTCGAACATCCGTCGGCGCTGCCAGGCCGCTATGCGCACTGGTATACTATCAGCCTTTGCTACGTTGTACTGTGCATTGATCGCACGTCTTGGGGCCATGTGTGGCGTTTCTTTTTGGCTCAAGATCGGTCAGTCAACAAGGCGGCCAAGAACCCAGTCATGATCGTTTGGATGCCCAGCGCCAAAAACATAACGGCCACGATCACCTGCCGGGTGATGTCGGGCGAATTGAGCGGCCCAAAGTTCTCGGCCGCCCAGCCAAAAACGGCCCAGATGGTCAGCAATGCTCCCAATCCCATTAACAGCGCCCCGATTAGCAGCATCCTATCTGTTGTCAGCCAACTGCGGAGCCTACCAAAACGAACCGAGACCAGCCAATAGCCCTCGCGCAGACCGAAAATACGCGCAATGTACCAGAAGCTCGTCAGCTGAGAACCGATTAGCACGGCTGCCGCAGCAATCAGTAGTGTATGCACCCCGAAGCCCACTGCCCCTAGATAAAGGTCTGACCCCATCAGCAACAGTACACCCAGAACACCGGCAAGAATCAGCGCTACACCTGAATAGAGAAACAGCCAGTCCGGCGCGAAGGTCAGCAGGAAACGCAGGTGACGCCAGCCATCGCGCCAGCTACGCAGGTGCGGCGGGCGCGAACGACCATCCGGCGAAAGCGTCGTCGGCACCTCCACAATGCGCAATCTTTGGTAACCGGCCAGCACGATCATTTCCGAAGCGAACTCCATCCCTGGTGTTTTCAGGTTCAGCCCCAGAATGGCTTCGCGGCGAAAGGCGCGCAGCCCACAGTGATAGTCACCGATCCGCGTGCCAGTCAGGATGCGACCCGCAGCACTCAACACAGGATTGCCAAGATAGCGGTGCAAGGGCGGCATTGCACCCGGCGCAATGCCACCTTTGAATCGGTTTCCCATTACAAGATCGGCACCGCTGCGCAACGCATCGACAAAAGGCATGAGCCCGCCGAAATCATAGCTGTCGTCGCTGTCGCCCATGGCCACGAACCTGCCCCGCGCCGATTCAATCCCTGCAATCAGAGCAGCGCCATAGCCACGTTTGACGACCTTTACGAGTCGAGCCCCGACGCGCAGTGCAATTTCACGGCTGCCATCGGTTGAACCGTTGTCGGCAACGATCACCTCACCTTCGATCTTCGACGTTTTGAGGAAAGCCTGCGCCTTGCGTATACAGATTTCGAGCGTTTCCGCTTCGTTCAGGCATGGCATTACGATCGAAAGCTCCAAATCGTAATGTCTGGACTCTGGCAAGAGAGTTTCCACTTGGTTCATTGTCGCACTATCCTCCCGAAAACTAGCAAATGAGCAAGTTCAAGCCAGACGGAGAGTGCCTTTAGTTTCGTTCTGTTGATTTCTAGCTGCATTCGCCAGCCATCCCCCAAGCAAAGCCCGAACCTATCTAAAGCTCGTAATTTCATCGCTGTCTTCGGTCAAGCTCGCCGAAACACAAGGACGTGCTTTCCTTGTCCAAGCGCACGTAAGACCCTCCACTGACGGGAAGTGCTTCTTTAGAGGCGGTCTGCTGGTATTTTGGGCAAACTGAACAAACCCAGACGTCCGATCTCATTTGTTTCAGTTACAACCGAACGGTACCCATCCATTTTGATCGGGTCAAGCGAGGATTTTTGATGCGGGGACGCCCGCTTGTCATGCCCATCCCTTCCGCCTCCTCGTTCAGCCGGATCCCCATGCTGATCAGGCCGTGCAGGGCGGCGTGGGCGTAGACGAAGGTGTCCAGCGCCTCGTTGCGTTCGCCGTCGCGCTTGGGCTGCCAGGACCGGATGGGGCGGCCCTTTTCAAAGCGGGTGACGACGCGTTCGGCGGTCAGCTGGCGGAAATAGTCGGCGTCGAGGCGGCGGGGCCAGACCGGGATCGCGGGGCCGCCACGGCCCTTGATCGACCAGATGCGGCGGGCGAGGCGGGTGCGGCAGAACTCATAGGCCATCTTGGTGTGGTGGCCGCCGGTGTCTACCGCGACGGCGCGCACGGGCAGATCGCCGTAGGTGCCGTTCAGGACACCATCGAGATCGGACCAAAGGCGTGGGCCGGAAGGGTCGCCCCAAAGCACCCGGTAATCAGTGACCCACGCCTCCTCGTCACGGCCCCAGCCGACGATCTGCACCTCGATCCGGTCGCCCTGCACATCGACGCCCGCCGTCAGCACGGCCACGCCGGGGGCGAGGTCGCTGCCCCAATCCTCGCGCCGCGCCATCAGCGGGTCGGCCGGAACGGTATCGCCCGCTTGGTTCTCCCAGGACTCGCCCAACTTGGTGTTGACCCAGACCTGCAGGCGGGCGGGATCCTTGGCGACGCGCGCATGCTCCTGAGCGATTTCGGCCCATGTTTCCCATGGCGAATAGAGCGACGACAGGTGGAATCCCGCCGTGCGGCCATCGCCCAGCGAGGTCGGCCGCCATTCACCGACAGACATCATGCGCGGCTTTTCGTGTTCATGATGCACGCCACCGCAGGCTTCGCAGACTAGATAGGCGGCGTCGCGCTGCCCCTCGGGCCAGCGGATGCACGCCCATGTGATCGGGGCCATGTCGCCGCAATGTTGGCAGGGGACGTGGAAATACCGCTGATCGCTGTCAAGGTAGGCCGCCTCGATGCGGGAATGGCCTTTCAGCGTCGGCGTGGACACCATGTAGATCTTGCGCCGCCCCCGGAAGGTGGTGGTGCGCTGGATCGCCAGATCGACGGGATCACCCTCGCCATCGGCATCGCCGGGATAGCCGTCCACCTCGTCCAGGAACAGGTATCGAACTGGGGTGGACCGCAGCCCCACCGCGCTGTTCGCGCCGGTCATCACCAGCTGGCCGCCGGGGAAGGATTTGCGGAACAGGCTGTTCCCCGCGTCGCGCGACCTCGGTGCCGATACCAGATCGCGCAGGGCAGGGGTGGCCTCGATCAGCGGATCAATCCGCACCGTCGTGTTGCGACGCACCATGTCCAGTGACGGCATGACCAGCATGGCGATGCCGGGGGTGTTCTGGATGATGTACCCTATCCAGTTCAGCCCGGCTTCTGACCCACCCGTTTGCGCCCCCTTCATCAGCACGACGCGTTCGTACGGGCTGGAGGTGGACAGGGCGTCCATCACGGCGCGCAAGTAGGGCGTGCGGTCGGTGCGCCAGCGCCCCGGTTCCGCCGAGGTGGGTGGCAAGATGCGGTGGCGGTCGGCCCAGTCCGAGACCGGGATGGGCGGTTCCGGGCGGATGCCGCGCCGCCAAGCGAGATCAATTTCAGGCACCATCTCCAAAGCTCCCCAGCGGCATGTCAGCCAGGTATTCGAGATGTTCGCGCATCATCCGGTCCAATGCGGCGAAGGTGGCACGCGGATCGGCCCCGACCTCGGCAGCCAAGAGCGGCGCGGTGCGCTGCACCCAAGCCATGTGCGCATCGCGTTCGGCACGGGCGCGGGCGAATACCGTCCGGGTGGCGGCGACGGTTTCCACCAACTGACCCTGCTCACGCTCGAACGCCAGCTCCGGCGCGCTGGACCTTGACGATTTCATGCGGGCGTTTGGCCTCGGCCAGCGTGGTCGAGACGCGGGCTGGGCCGGTAGCGGCGGCGGGAGCACCACCCTTGTTGCGACGGGCGGGATCAAGGTTGTCTTCGATCCAGGCCAGTCCCTCGGCCACGTCGATTTGACCATCGGGGCGCACTGGCAAACCCTCGGCCACCAGCTGCGAGATGCGGCCCTTGGTCAGGCCGACCCGTGTGGCGAAGGCGGTCTTGGTTTCAGAGGCGTTGAGTTTAGTCAAATTCGCCCCCAGACGCTGGCGGGGTCATGCGCTGTGCTCCCCCGCATACAAATCGGCCCAAAAGGAACCGCTCCTTTCCCGATCCTTCCCGATTGACGCCGCTCCGACCCGCCCGTGGCGCGCGGCACATGACGCAGGAGTGACGCGAAAATGACGGGTTTCGGGGCGTAAGCCGTTGATAGTGTTGAGATGACGCACCATGCCAAGCAACATCTTATATAAGGGGTGCACTGTGTATTCAGGGTTGTGTGGTTTTCCCCCTTATATAAAAAGGTTCGGGCCAAGTGCGTCATCTCAACACTTTCAATGGGTTGCAGGGAAAATCGCGTCATTCTTGCGTCACCCTTGCGTCACTGTGATGCCAAGGAAGAACCGCCCCGTGCTGGTGCGCTTGTACTGGATCCCGGCCACCTGGGCCTGCACGCGCTGCACGAAGCCGTTGATCGCGGGGATCTTCTCGGTCTTTAACCTCTCGGCCAGCGCCCAGTTCTGAAACCTGAGATGGGCGTCGCGCGTCGCAAGCATCGGGCCGCTGTTCACGATGGGCTGCACCCGCACGCAGGCGTCGATCCAGGCCAGCACCGGGTCTTCGCCCAGCACCCAGTCTAGAAGGGCCTGGTGGCAGCTTTCCGGGATGGCGAAATTGCGCTGGCGGATCAGACGCGCTGCGCCATGGACCGCCCATGCCAGCAGGAGGTCGGCTTCATCCGAGGCGATCCGCAGGCCAATGTCCGCGATGCGTTCTTCGAGGGGGATGGTGCGGGCGAAGGAGATCACCAGCAGGCGGCGCTGCACGCCGCGGTCCACGCCGCCCTTGAAGCTGGGCAGATTGTTCGTGGCAAAGAGGTTTTGCGCGACCGAGCGAAACTCGACCCTACTTTTGTAGACATCGCGCCCCTGGAGGGGATCGCCGGTCACGACGGCCTTGAAGGCGTCTGACGCGATGGCTTCTGCTGACAACTCGTCGGAGGCATTCAGAAGCTTGCCGACCATGCCGAGGACATGCTTATCGTCCCCCATTTGCGAGGCAGGGACGCAGCAGATGGCATTGGCGGGCAGCAGGCCGCGCGCCAGTTGCAGGATCTGGCTCTTGCCATTCTCGGCGGTCCTGCCATGCAGTACGACAGCGCGTGGCTGTAGCAGGCGGGTCGCATAGCCCAGCGCGGCCGATCCGCAGATCTCGGCCAGGAGATCGCATTTTGCCTGTGCCTCTGAGTCGCCTTGGAAGCTGCCGGTCAACAGGCGATGGAGCAACGAGCCTTCGGGCGCTGTGCCTGGCATGCCAGAGTGCCAATGGCCGGGCAGGGTGTGGCGGCAGCGGTGATTGCGGTTATGGGGTTCAAGGTGAGGTGTGCCCGCAGCATCAAAGCGGATGAAGCCCGAGGCGCAGTTGATCCCTGCGGGCGGGTTTTCGAAGAAGTGCGGCTCCGCGCAGAGGGCGGCACATTCGTTCAGCACCGAGTCCACGCGGGACTTGCTCAGCTTGACGCGCGAGGGTTCGCCCGCCGCCGTCATGAAATCCGCGCCATCGTAGGCATGGACCGGAAGCCGGATCAGATGGTCCTCGATTGCCTCCCATTCTGTGCCGCCGTAGCGCCAGAACGCGCCTTCGGCATGGACCATGCGCCCGTGACGGGCGGTCAGGTCTTCGCGGACCCTTTTGGCGATCTCGACGTCTGACCCGATGTAGAGATCCTTGTTGCGGGTATCGGCCTGGTCGGCGCGCAAAGGTTCGGCTGCTGCGATGCGGCGGCGGACAGCGTCTTCGCCTTCGCGCACTAGGATGTCATTGAAATCCACGCCCTCAGGCGGTGTGGCCAAGTGCACCGTCATCCCGCGTGCCATGAGACTGCTGGCTGTGCGCAGGATCTGGCCCTCGGCCTTGCTGCCTGGCGCGTCGCCATCGCGGGCGATGATCACCATGGCCTTTTCGGGGACGGGCGCGCGGGCAATGTTCGAGATGCCGAGGCAGGCCCACACCTCCTGACCGGTGGCCTGCCAGATCGACAGGGCGGTTTCCACACCCTCGCAGAGCACCAGCGGTTCGCGCCCCGGCAGACGCACGGCGGACCGTTCGGCCCAGCCCTCGACCGCCTTGTTGGTGCGCTTCACCAGATCGAGCGGAGCCTTCTTGCCCTCGGCGGTCAGATAGACCTGCTGGATGGCCAGAACCTCACCTACCGCATCGGTGGCCAGCGCAACCATTACGCCTTAGCTGACATAGGCGTTCCGGCGAAACCGGATGCAGTTGGGCGGCTGAGTGGCAACGCCACGTCCGAGGAGATAGGCGTGGGCTGGTGTGCCGTTCGGGCTTTCGGTCTGACGGACGATTTGTGCGACCTTGGTGGCGCGTTCCGCATCGGTCATTTCCACGGGCTTGGCTGTGCCCGAGGCAGGCGCGGTGGCCGGTTTGGCAGTCCAGGAGGACGGCATCGCCGCCTCGCCCAGCCAGTTCCGCCCCCAATCCCATGCAGGCTTTTCGTCCAGCCCGAAATGATGGCGGATCAGTTCCAGCCCAGCGCCGCCAGTGCCCGCCTCGTGGTCATACCAGCGCCCGGCTTCCTTGCCCGCAATTTCCACTGCCACGCTTCCTTTGGTCCCGAAGCGAAGCTGCTGTTGGCTGGACAGTTCGCGGTTCGGGGTGCCGAGCAGGGCCACGGCAAGATCGCCGATCCGGTCGTTCAGCATTTCCGCCAGACGGGCCACCGACATACGCTTAGAACCCCGCGCCTTGCGGGCAGGCGGCACGTCGTTGAAGTCGAGCGGATGGTCCTGCAGGGTCGTGGGGGCGCTATGTTTCTGATGGAAGAAGGAGCCCGCGATGGGGTCGCGGACCTCAGGACATTTGCGATGGCCGTCATTCGCCCGGGGTGAAACGCTCCTGCTGCACGATCCAGTTCAGGATGGTGCTTTTGCGGGCGCAGATTACCGATCCCATCTTGAAGTGCGGCATGCCCTTCGGTGCCTCACCGGTCAGGTAGTAGACCTTGCGGCGATGCTTCACGTCGCCGAACAAGAACCTGGCGATTTCGTCTGCGCCGCGAAGCAGGTCATCGCCGAGCGTCACCTCAGTCGCTGTCTGTTGCATCTTTTGGGCGGTGCCAGGATGTTGGGTCATTGGAGGTTCCTTTCTGGGGCAGGGCGTCTTGGAGGAAGTGGGCGTCAAGGCTGTGAAGGCGGCGCCATGTGGCGCGGACCTGCATGCTGATGTTGATGCTGGCGGTGCTCAGCGCGTTGGCGCGGGTCGCCATGGCCAGCTTGTAGATGCGTTCGCCGGTCGTGATCTGCGCCGGGGCAGTGATGGCTGCGAGCTTGGCGCGACCGTCCGGACTGCCAAGCAGCCACGGCACCATCTTGAACGTGTCCTTTGATGCTGCGTAGCCGAGGATCAGGTTGGTCTCGCGGGGCGGGGCATCGAGGAAAAAGGCGGCGACAACAGGTGGCACCCGAAGGAACAGATACTTCCGGTCGATCAGGTCGAGATGCCAGTCGTCTGGTAACGATCGGATCAGCGCACCCTCTTCGGGTGAAATGGTCCCGGCAATCGAGGCTGTCAGCGCGGCCCATGTGCCGGGGCGTGTCTTTGCCATCACCTCGGCCACGATCCGGATGTTCCAGGCGAAGTGCTCGCTGATCGCGGCACCAATCGCAGCAATCAGCACGTCCTCCTCGCGCCACAACCGCCTGAAGCCGCCGTGTTCCTTGGGGGTTTTCTGCGCCTGAATGGCTCCGGCTGCTTGCAGGACACGCAGGCTGGGCAAGGGCATCCCCGATGCCGCCACTGCGTCCGCGTCGCCATGGAAGAGCGGTTCGGGTGCTTCCGCACCGTTCCGTTCGCTGGCTGTCATTGATGAGGGCTCCGTTCATGAACAAGGGCTTTACACGCGCAACAATCCATTGCAAGTGCATATGAGACGGTTCATATCACCAATTAACGGGCTTTGACAACTGGTCCCGTTTCTTACGCACACGGAGGGAAGTCATGGCGACGATCCGCAAACGCACACTGCCTTCGGGCCTCGTCCGCTGGCAGGTGGATTTCACCGACCAGGCTGGCAAGCGACGGTCAAAGCTGTTCCCGCGCCGCAAAGATGCGGATGTCTACCTGGTCAAGGTCCGCTCGCTGGTCGCCAACCACACCTATCTGGCCGACAGTGACAGCACGACCGTGGCCGGGGCCGCGAAAAGCTGGCTCGATCATTGCGAGGTGCGCTGCAAGACCGGGCGGCGGATGGGACGGTCCACCCTGCGCGGCTACAGCGACTATGTGCGGTTGCACCTGACCGCGCCCGAGGTCGGGATCGGGGACAAGCTGATCGCGCAACTGACTCGCCGCCACGTCAACGAACTTCGTGACAGGCTGCTGCTGAATGGCCGCTCCGAACACCTGACCCGCCGCGCGCTGTCGGTGCTGAAGCTGATCCTCGACCATGCCATCGACAACGGCCAGTTGTTCACCAATGCCGCGCAGGGCGTGCGGGTGATCAAGTCCAGACGGATCGAGCACAAGGCCCCGGTGCCGTCCAAGGAAGCGATCCGCGCCCTGATCGAGGCGGCAGACGAGGATTTCAAGCCGCACCTGATCGTCTCGGCGCTGGGCGGTCTGCGCGCGTCAGAACTGCGCGGCCTGCGCTGGCAGGACATCGATTTCGACAAGGGCTTCGTTCAAATCCGCCAGCGCGCCGATGCCTACAACCAGATGGGCGAGCCGAAATCGCGGGCAGGGTTTCGTGACATCCCGGCAGGCCCGATGGTGCTGAACGCCCTGCGCCGCTGGAAACTGCGCTGCCCGAAAAGCGAGTTGGGGCTGGTGTTCCCCGCGCCGCAGGGCGGGATCCTGCAGCACACCCGGACGCAGGACAGGTTCCGCAAGCTGCAGGAAAAGGTCGAGGTGACCATGCGCTGGCACGACCTGCGCCACTTCGCGGTGTCGCTGTGGATCGAGCAGGGCTTCTCGATCAAGGAGATCATGACCTTCGCAGGCCACTCATCCATCCAGATGA
>JANNWS010000065.1:0-3323 GCA_031408575.1 Rhodobacterales bacterium | reverse complement strand
GCGACGCGGACCGGCGGGCGCGGCGGCTATCGCTCGGCGTCGCGGCGCGCGCTGCGTCCGGGCCGGGGATACCGGCAGGCCGGGGCGCTGCACAACCGCATCGGCATTTCACGTCCGCTGGAACGGCTGACCGCCGAGCGGTTCGAGCTGATCGTGGCAATGACGCTGATCTTGCACCAGTTGCACGGCTTTATCGACGGGCGCATCCTGCGCATCCACGGACGGCGGGTGGCCGATCTGCTGCACGAACTTATCAACCGCCGCGAAGAAGATACCGTGCGCGAACTGGAAGGCCTTCGCCTGCAGTATCCCGGTTATGCAGACGAGATGGAACGGCGCGTGATCCGGCGTACCACCTTGCAGCTGGAAGAGGCCGAATACGATCAGCTAACGCAGGACGGTCTGATCGGGCCGGAACTGCGAACCGAGTTGATGGCGGGTATCGCGCAGCGCCGCCGGGCGCTGGAGGCACGACCAGACCTTGATCTGGCTTTGCAGAAAACCGAACTGGTGCGATTGTTCCCGCTGTTCGAGTCGATGGCAGACGATCAGCGTGCGCGTCTGGCCGCACAATTGCGAACCGTGTATGCGAAACCGGGCGATACATTGCTGCGGCGGGAGGATAGACCGCGCAAAGTCTGGTTCATCGCCTCGGGCGCTGTCGAGGCGGTTCATGCGGGCCAGAAAAACCTGCTCGGGCGGGGCGAGATGTTCGGACAGCTTGCCGTGCTACTAGGCAAACCGCGCAAGGTTCAGGTTACCGCAATCACCCATTGCACGCTGCTGACGTTGGACGAAGCTCATTTTCTGGGCCTGATCCGGGGCAATCAGGCACTTGGCGATGCGGTGCAGGCCAGTGCCGACCGGCGCGGTGTCAAAATCGACCTGCGCGCATTGGCGGCAAGCCCCGCCGCCGCCCCGCGCGGACTGATCAGCCGACTGCGTAGGAGGCCGCCGGACCAACAGGCAGGTTGAACAAAAGTTATGCAAACGCGGAATTAGCTATGCGTCAGTGGCATGGCGCCACAGCCCTGTCGGGCGTTGTTAGCGCAATCATTCTGCCCCATTTTGATTACACGGAACAGAAGACACGTTCCGGATGACGAAAGGAAAGACGATGTTTACCGTGTTTGAACAGTTGATGACCGCCGCGCGCAAGCAGGCGAGTTTCCGGCGCACGCGGGACGAAATTGCGCGGATGCCGACGGATGTGGCGCTTGATCTGGGGATCTATCCCGGTGACGCCGACGCGATTGCCCGCAAGGCCGTTTACGGAAACTAAACGCGCTGCACTGGCGAAAAGCCTTCAGCGAACCGAACCGGGGCGGCCCAAAAATGGGTCCGCCCTTTGTTCGTTCACGATCCGGCGTATTTCGCGGCCAATGCCAGTTTCACCGGCGGCGTCACGAACTTCGACACATCGCCCCCCAGCCGCGCGATTTCCTTGACCAGTTTTGACGCGATGGCCTGACGCCGTGCATCGGCCATCATGAAGACCGTCTCGATGCTGGCATCCAGCGCGCGGTTCATGCCGACCATCTGGAATTCGTACTCAAAGTCGGCAACAGCACGCAGACCGCGTACGATCACCGTGGCCCCTACATCCCGCGCACAATCTATCAGCAGGTTCTCGAACGGATGCACCACAATCTCGCCGCCCGTCTTGGCGATGATTGCGGCACATTCCGCGCTGACCATCGCCACCCGCTCTTCCAACGAAAACAACGGCCCCTTGTCGCGATTGATCGCAACGCCGATCACCAGACGGTCGACCAGTGCCATCGCGCGCTGAATGATGTCGGTGTGGCCAAGCGTAACCGGATCGAAGGTGCCGGGATATAGACCGATGCGCATGGGAACTCCGTTCTTGCCCGGTCATACGCAACAAATGTGCGCGGCGCAATGCAAGGGGCAAAGCGGGGTCGCTCAGAACCCCTTGATCATGCTTTCAAGTGCGTCTTTTTCCATCGAAAGCTCTGAAAGGCGCGCCTTGACCACGTCACCGATTGAGATGAACCCCACCATCACATCGCCATCCATGACCGGCATATGGCGAAAACGTCCGTCTGTCATGCGCTGCATCACCTCGGTCGCGGGGTCGGCGCGGGTGCAGGTAATGACGGTCGTCGTCATCACAGACTCCACCAGGTCGGTCAGGCACCCTGCCCCTCGCCGTCCCAGTTCACGCACGATATCGCGTTCCGACAGAATGCCGGACAGATGTCGCCCATCTGATGAGACGACGACCGCACCGATCCTTTTCGCAGCCAGCATCTGGGCTGCGCCAGCCAAGGTGGTCCCTGGTGGAATTGTCACCACGGCACTGTCGCCCTTCAGCCTCAGGATGGATTGGACCGTCATGCAGACCTCCTCTTGCTTTCGCCAAGCGTCCTCCCGGCGCGACTCTCTGTCAAGTCATTGCTTCCAGACGCAAGACTTCACGCCGTATCCCCAGTGCCAGCAGATCGGCAAAGCGATTCATCCGGTCCACGCGGCGGTCATCGGCATGGCGGATCAGCCAGAACGCACGGGTCAGCCGGATGTCACCCGGCAACACCTTGACCAGTTCGGGGGCCGAGGGCATGGCAAAATCATGCACGATGCCAAGGCCCGCCCCATGGCGAAGCCAGTTCAGTTGCACCGAAACGGAATTTGAGGTCAGCGGCACGTCGGTTGCCCCGATCTCGGCCAGATAATCCAGTTCCTTGTCAAAGATCATGTCTGGGATGTAGCCCACGACGCGGTGCGTGCTCAGGTCTGCGCGGTCTGCCGGCGTACCGTGGCGGGTCAGATAATCGCGGCTTGCCGCCAGATGCAGAGAATAGTCGGTCAGCTTTTGCACGGTCAGACGGCCCGCAGCCGGAGGTGACACGGCGATGGCCATGTCAGCCTCGCGTTTCGAAAGGTTGAAGACGCGGGGAAGCGCCACGATCTGCACCTCCAGCCCCGGATTTGCGTCGCAGATGGCGGCCACGACCTGCGGCAGCAGGTAGTTCGCGCAGCCATCCGGCGCGCCGATGCGGATTTGCCCGGACAGCGCACCGGTGCCGCCGCGCAGCTCTTCGGTCGCCCCGGCCATCGCCTGTTCGGCCGCCTCGGCATGGGGCAACAGGCGCAGGCCCGCTTCTGTCAGCAGGTAGCCCTGCGGCGATTTGATGAAAAGGCGCGCGCCCGTGGCCTCCTCCAGCTTGGCGATGCGCCGCCCGACCGTCGCGGGGTCAATACGAAGCGCCTTCCCCGCGCCCGACAGGCTTTCGGCGCGCGCAACCGACAGGAACACGCGAAGATCATCCCAGTCAGCCAACTCGCCCCCTTGCATAATT
>JANNWS010000064.1:0-6797 GCA_031408575.1 Rhodobacterales bacterium | reverse complement strand
TAGCCGCGATAGCCCATGGCGATCTTGGCCGCCAACCGCAGGTGCGAGGTGACCATCTTGTGGGCCGCAACCGTATCCTGATGGTCGACCCAACGCTTGGCGAGCATGTATTCTTCTTCCGGCTCAAGCAGCGGAAACTTGCGAATTTCCTGCATGTAGCGGTTCAGGCCCTGCTCCGGGCTTGGTGCGGGAAGATTGGTGTAGCTGCTCATCTCTGACCCCTCCTGGGTCCACTGGCGGCGCTTGCCGCTACGGAAGCCGTTGATCTATGGTCGCGCGCAAGTCTAAACAAGACCTTAACTGAACCGAACGGTTTAATTGACGATGAACCTCAATCCGTCGCAACAAAAGCCCGATGTTCGCGCTTCACGCAGATGTCACTGCGCGTAACATTGTGATCAACCCTGTGATGTCATCGGGCAGGTCCGACACAAACTCCAATAATTCGCCGGTTACCGGGTGGGCGAAACCCAGCGTCGCTGCATGCAGTGCCTGACGGGGAAAGCCGTTCGTAGCGTCGGCCGCAGCATCGCCGACGGCCTTCGCGGCCAGCCTGCGCCGCCCGCCATAGGTCTGATCCCCGATCAGCGCATGACCGACATGCGCCATATGCACCCGGATCTGATGGGTGCGCCCCGTCTCCAACCAGCATTCCATCAGGGCGGCTGCGACCGGCGCGCCGAACGGCTCGACCACGCGCGCCCGCGTTACCGCGTGCCGCCCGCCGGTGGCGAGCACTGCCTGGCGCTGGCGGTCGGTCTTGTGGCGCGCCAGTTGCGTGGCGATCCGCACGATGCCGCCCGCCTCGAAGCTGACTCCGCTGATCCCGCGCAGGCGCGGATCGGCGGCATCAGGTGCGCCATGCACCAGCGCCAGGTAGCGGCGGTTGACCGCATGCGTCTCGAACTGCGCGGCCAGTCCGTGATGGGCGCGGTCGGATTTCGCCACCACCAGCAGGCCCGACGTATCCTTGTCGATCCGGTGGACAATGCCGGGGCGCTTTTCACCCCCTACACCTGACAGTTTGCCCCCGAAGTGGTGCAACAACGCATTCACCAGCGTGCCGGAGTATGATCCGGGTGCCGGATGCACGACCATTCCCACCGGCTTGTCGATCACGATCAGATCGTCATCCTCCCAGATCACGACCAGCGGGATATCCTCGGCCTCGGTCGCCACGTCTGCGGCCTCGGCCACCATGATTTGCAGAATATCGCCTTCTGACACCCGTGCCTTGCCGTCACTTATCACCGCACCGTCCTGCGTTACCGCCCCTTCGGAAATCAGCCGGGCAAGGCGCGAGCGGGAAAGGGCCGCCGCCTCTGGCACGTCGCGGGCAAGCGCCTTATCAAGACGGTCGGGCGGGGCCGCGCCGATCACCACGGTGACGGTGCGCTCCGATGGAAGAAAAGGGTTTGGCATGGACACGGCTCCGGTACCGGAAGGGCTTCCGCCCAGCTTGCGGTTTCTCAAGGCTCTGGTGATCGTTCTGACACTGACGCTGATCGTGGGCGTCATAACCATCGTCTGGGTGATTGTCACCCGCATGCCGCAGGCGATTCAGGGGCTGCCCCGCATGCCAGAAAGCATTACCCTGCCCGATGGCACCACCGCCACCGCCTTTACCCAAGGCGACCGTTGGTATGCGGTGGTCACCGCCGATGACCGCATTCTGATCTTTGACCGCGCCACGGGCGCGCTGCGCCAAAGCGTGACCATTGCCTCGACCGCCCCCTGACCATCGCCTGAAACCGACGCCGGTGCGGGAAAAACGGGTGGACGCGGCCCATCCACGCGCCACAGCATTGACCAAACAAACACGGGGAAACCGATGACCTTCGCCTATGGCACGACCGATGCCACCGCCCTTGCCAGGCTTGTCGCAAGTGGCGACGTCAGCCCAACCGAACTTCTGGATACTGCCCTCGCCGAGGTGGAGCGGCTGAACCCCGCGCTGAACGCCGTGGTGTTGATGCAGGAAGCCGTCGCCCGGCAGTCCATCGCCGCCGGCCTGCCGCGCGGCCCATTCCGGGGTGTTCCGTTCCTGCTGAAAGACTTTGGCTGCGAAGCGGTTGATTTTCCGTCGCATAACGGCTCGTACCTGCTGGCCAATACGCGATATTCCCGCGACTCCGCGATATTCGAGCGGATCCGCGCCACCGGCGTGGTAACCTTCGGCCGTACCACCGCGCCCGAGGGCGGCATCGGCCCGGCCACCGAAAGCGCCGTCCATGGCGGCCCGACGCGCAATCCGTGGAATCTGGATCACACCTCGGGCGGATCGTCTGGTGGTGCGGCGGCGGCGGTTGCTGCGGGGATCGTGCCGTTTGCGCACGGTTCTGACGGCGGCGGATCGGTGCGCATCCCGGCGTCAAGCTGTGGACTTTTCGGCTTCAAACCCACCCGCGCCCGTCTGCCCGATGGTCCTTTCGTGGGCGAAGGCTGGGCTGGCATGGCAATTGACGGCTTTCTCACTTGGTCGGTGCGCGACACCGCCACGATGCTGGATGCCTGCGAAGGCGCCGACCTTGGCGCGCCCTACTGGGCGCCGCCCCTAGGTCGCGGCCATGCGGCGGCCATCAGCCGCCCGCCCCGCCGCCTGCAGGTGGCGCTGTGCGACACCACGCTGACCGGCGATCCTATCCATCCCGAATGCAAGGCCGCGGTTCATGCCGCCGCCAGATTGCTGACCGACCTTGGCCATCATGTCGAACCCGCGCGCCCGCAGGCCAACGTCCTTGGCATGATGCGCGCCTGGACCGATATTGTCGCCTGCGGCACCACGCTCGGCATCCGCAAGACGCTGCTGGCGGCAGGCCGCACGCTGAGCCCTGACGATGTCGAGGCGGTCTCGCGCGGTGCCATGGCGCATACCGCAACCCTTGCGCCCGAGCGCTATCTTGAAGCGGTTGGCGAGATTCACGCCTTCGGGCGCGAAATGGCGGGCTTTTTCAACCCCCAGATCGGCCAGAGCCACGATATCCTACTGACCGCGACCCTTGCCGAGCCACCGGCGAAAGTCGGCCGTTTTTCCCATGCAACCGACGACTATCTTGCGTTTCGGACCGGACCCGACGGCGTTTTTGCCTATTCCCCGTTCTGCGCCGCCTTCAACGCCTCGGGCCAGCCTGCAGCATCGCTACCCCTGCACATGACAGTCGACGGACTTCCCGTCGGCATCCACCTTGCCACGCGCTTCGGGGCGGACGAGCAACTTATCGCGCTCTGTGCCGAAATCGAGGCGGCCAGCCCATGGATCGGGCGCAGGCCAAGCCTTGCTGCATGAATTTGATCAAAAGTGCTTGCATTCATGAAACCCACCCTTTTAACATCTGAGACAGAGGCGAAGGGGAACATCAGTTGAAAACAGACGTCGCGGTCGAAGCCCGCAACGCCGTGAAGGCCTTCGGTCAGGGCGATGCGGCAGTCCGCGCGCTGGACAATGTGTCGGTCGAGATCAGAAAGGGCGAGTTCTTTACCCTTCTCGGCCCTTCAGGCTGCGGCAAGACCACGCTGTTGCGTCTGATCGCGGGGTTCGAGACGCCGACCTCGGGGCAGATCCTGCTGGATGGCAAGGATATTACCCAAGACCCGCCAAACCGCCGCCCGGTGAATACCGTGTTCCAAAGCTACGCCCTGTTCCCGCATCTGACAGTGGCGCAGAACATCGGTTTCGGCCTGCAAATGCAGGGGCGCCCCAAGGCTGAAGTGGCCGAGACGGCGCGGCGGATGCTGGCGCTGGTGCGGCTTGAGGCGATGGCGAACCGCAAGACCAGCCAGTTGTCGGGCGGCCAGCAGCAGCGTGTGGCGCTGGCCCGCGCGCTGGCCCCACAGCCGAAGGTGCTGCTCCTGGACGAACCGCTCAGTGCGCTGGACCTGAAGCTGCGCAAGGAAATGCAGATCGAGTTGAAGCGGTTGCAGACCGAAACCGGGATCACCTTCATCTTCGTGACCCACGATCAGGAAGAAGCCCTGACGATGAGCGACCGCATCGGGGTAATGAGTGCCGGGAAAATCCAGCAGATCGGCACGCCGAAGGAAATCTACCAGCACCCGGTCAACCGCTTTGTTGCCTCTTTCATCGGCGAGTCGAATTTCTTGTCGGGGCGGATCGAGGCAGGAGGGGTGCGTCTTGACTGCGGCGAAGTGGTCGAGGCCGGGCAGATGGCGGGGCGCAGCGGCAAAGTCACCGTCGCGGTGCGCCCCGAACAGGTCCGCCTGACGGCGGCGGGCGAGGCGGGCAGTCTGCCTGCCACCATCGACAGTTCCGTCTATTTCGGAACCGACACGCATTGCCATGTAAAGCTGTCGGACGGCACCGAGGTGGTCGCCCGCCTGCAAAGCCCCGCCACCGGCGATGCCGCACTGGAACGCGGCCAGCGCGTCGGGCTGCGCTTCGCGCCGGGCGCGGCGCAGGTTCTGGGGGATTAGCGGCATGTCGGCGAACGAGGAGGCACAGCGCGTAGCCAGTACCCGCTCGGCCTGGCTTCTGTCGGCCCCGGCGCTGGTGGTACTGTTTTTTGGAGCGCTCGGCCCCCTGGTCATCATGCTGGTGTTTTCGTTCCTGACATCGGGGGACTATGGCGGTGTCGAGTGGATTTTTTCGGTCGACGCCTGGGTCAACATCCTGTTCGTACGTGATATTTTCGATGGTACGCTACAGTTGGCCGATGCGCATCTGACGATCTTCTGGCGCTCGATCAAGCTGTCGCTGTTGGCCACGATCCTGACTTTCCTGGCAGGTTTTCCGACTGCATGGTTCATCGCCACCCGCGCGCCCAAGGCCCGCGCATTCTGGCTGTTTCTCATCACCATCCCGTTCTGGACCAACCTGCTGATCCGCACGTTTGCCGTCAGCGAGATCATCCGCAAGGAAGGGCTGCTGAACACGATCCTCTTGCAGCTTGGGCTGATCGACCAGCCGCTGAGTATCATGTTCACCGACACGGCCGTGCTTATCGGTATCACCTATGTCTATCTGCCGCTGATGGTGCTGCCCCTGTTTGCCGCGGTCGACCGGTTCGACATGCGCCTGCTGGAAGCGGGCTATGACCTTTATGCCAGCCGCTGGCAGGTGCTGCGCCGGGTGATCGTGCCGATCGTGACGCCGGGCATCGTGGCAGGTTCGATCCTTGTCTTCATCCCGTGCCTGGGTGCCTATGTCACGCCGCAGGTGCTGGGCGGCGGCAAGAACCTGATGATCGGCACGCTGATTGAACTGCAGTTCGGGCAGGGGCGCAACGTGCCGCTGGGGGCGGCCCTGTCGATGGTGCTTCTGATCATCGTGACCACCGCCTTGCTGTTTTACGTGCGGGCCGCCAACAAGGGGACGGGGCATGGCTGAGCGCGGCTTTTCGGCAACCCGGCTTCCGGCATTCAGCACCATCGCAATTCTGGTGTTTGCGTCAATCTACCTGCCGATCGTGTTGATCGTCATCTATTCCTTCAACGATGCCAGTTCGCTGGCAAGTTGGGGTGGGCTGTCGTGGAAATGGTACCGCGTCGCCTTTGCGAACGAGGCGGTGCAGGATGCGGCTTTGCGATCATTCGTCGTCGCCCTCTTTGCGGCGGTGATCGCGTCGACCCTGGCGACGATGGCGGCGCTTGGCACGACACGCCGCCCGGCGTTCCGGGGACAGACCGCAATCTATGTGGCGATCAACCAGCCGCTGATGGTGCCGGAAATCGTCACCGCCGTGGCGCTCTTGATCTTCTTTGCCTGGGTCAAGATCAACACCGGCTATCAGGGGCTGGGCTATCTGATCCTTGCACATTCCGCATTCTGCATCCCGTTTGCGTATTTGCCGATCCGCGCACGGCTGGAGGGAATGGATCTGACGCTGGAGACGGCCGCCGCCGATCTTTACGCGACCCCCTGGCTGACCTTTCGCCGGGTGACGCTGCCGCTGCTGGCACCCGGAATTCTGGCAGGCGCAATGCTGGCTTTCGTGACCTCGCTTGACGATGTGGTGATCACCCAGTTCGTGAAATCGCCCGGACAGGAAACCCTGCCGACCTACATGCTGGCGCAATTCCGGCGCGGCACGACACCCGAGATCAACGCCATCTCGACGCTTCTTCTGGTGCTGACGGTGGCGCTGCTGACGACTTTCTTCCTTCTGACCCGCAAGCGGGACTGACCCCGCGATAAAACCAACCTGGGAGTACGACACATGAGAACACTGGCAACCGCGGCAGCCCTGCTGCTGGCCACCACATCGCTGGCCAGCGCCGAGGGCGTGCTGAACCTGTACAACTGGGGCAACTACACCAGCCCCGAATTGCTGGCAAAGTTCGAGACGGAAACCGGCATCAAGGTGACCGTCACCGATTTCAGTAGCAATGACGAAGCATTGGCCAAGGTTGAGGCCGGCGGATCGGGCTTTGACATGGTTGTTCCGTCAGCCAACTTCATCAAGATTTATACGGACAAGGGCCTGATCAGCGAACTGGACCACACGCGGCTGAAGAATATCGGCAACATCGCCCCCGAATGGGCAAACCCCGACTGGGACCCAAACCGCGCCCATTCGATTCCGTGGCAGTGGGGGCTGACGGGCGTGGGCGTCAACCGCACGGTCTATCAGGGCGACATCAACACCTCGGCGATCTTCCTTGATCCGCCGGCAGAGCTTCAGGGCAAGCTGAACGTCGTGCCCGAAATGACTGACGTGATGTTCATGGCGCTGAAATATGTCGGCGGCGAGCAATGCTCCGAAGATACCGAAGTGCTGAAGAAAGCACGCGACCTGCTGGTGGCCGCCAAACCGCATTGGGTGTCGATGGAATATTCGACC
>JANNWS010000063.1:0-6080 GCA_031408575.1 Rhodobacterales bacterium | reverse complement strand
GGTCACAACATCCGAAAGATTCTGGCCCACCTCAGGGCTTTGCTTGCGCTGATCATCGCCGCAGTCTGGGCAATCCTTCTTCGGACAAACCTCGCTCAGCAGACCACCAAAACAGCATGAATGCGTTGTTCAGGACGAACTTCTTAGTGAGATATATTTAGTGCGCATCAAACATCCAACTCCTCCACAAACCGCGCGTTCTCGGTAATATACTGGAACCGCAACTCCGGCTTCTTGCCCATCAGCCGTTCCACCAGATCGCCGGTTTCCCCCGGCTCGTCCTCGTCAATCGACACGCGGATCAGTTTCCGGGTCAGCGGGTTCATCGTGGTGTCTTTCAGGTCTTTCGCGTCCATTTCGCCCAGCCCCTTGAAGCGCTGCACGTCGATCTTGCCCTTGCCGCCCAACCCCTCGGCCAGCACGCGCTCTTTCTCGGCATCGTCCAGCACGTAGACGCGTCGCGCCCCCTGGGTCAGGCGGTACAGTGGCGGGCAGGCGAGATAGAGATGCCCCTTGTCGATCATCGGGCGCATCTGGCTGAAGAAAAACGTCATCAGCAGGGCTGCGATATGCGCGCCGTCCACATCGGCATCGGTCATGATGATGATCTTGTCATAGCGCAGGTCATCGACGTTGAACCGGGTGCCCATATTCACGCCAAGCGCCTGACAAAGATCGTTGATTTCGGTATTCGCCCCCATCTTGCCCGAGGCCGCCCCCAGCACGTTCAGGATCTTGCCCCGCAGCGGCAACAGCGCCTGATTGGTGCGGTCGCGCGCCATTTTCGCGCTGCCCCCCGCGCTGTCGCCCTCGACGATGAACAACTCGGTCCCGTCGCGGTTGGTGGCAGAACAATCGACCAGCTTGCCGGGCAGGCGTAGGCGTTTCGTCGCGGTCTTGCGCTGGGTTTCCTTTTCGGCGCGGCGTTTCAGGCGTTCTTCCGCGCGCAGCACCAGGAAATCGAGGATGCTGCCCGCTGATTTGGTATCCGCCGCAAGCCAGGTGTCAAAATGGTCACGCACGGCGAATTCGACCAGACGTGCGGCCTCTTCGGTCGCCAGGCGGTCTTTGGTCTGGCCGACGAATTGCGGCTCTCGGATGAAGATCGAGATGATGGCGCAGCCCCCCGTAAGCATGTCGTCGCGGGTGATAAGTTCCGCCTTGCGGTTCTTGACGCGCTCACCGTAAGCTCGGATGCCCTTCAGGATGGCCGCCCAAAAGCCCGCCTCATGCGTGCCGCCCTCCGGTGTCGGCACCGTGTTGCAGTAGCTTTGCAGAAAGCCGTCGCGGGCGGGGGTCCAGTTGATCGCCCATTCGACGGAACCCGGCACGTTGAACTTCTCGGGGAAGCCGACTTTGCCAGCGAAGGGGCGGTCGGAATATGTGGTGGTCTTGGCGAGTTGATCGCTCAGATAGTCACCAAGGCCGCCGGGAAAGTGAAAGGTGGCCTCTGCCGGGGTTTCCCCGTCGCTGACTGCGGATTTCCAGCGTATTTCGACGCCGGAAAAGAGGTAGGCCTTGGACCGGGCCATTTTCATCAGGCGGGCGGGCTTGAATTGCAGATGGCCAAAGATTTCGGGGTCGGGGTGGAAGGTCATCGTCGTGCCGCGCCGGTTGGGGGCGGGGCCGACCTTGGTGATCGGGCCTTGCGGGATGCCGCGCGAAAACTCCTGCACATGCAGTTCCTTGTTGCGGGCCACCTCGACCCGCAGATGATCGGACAGGGCGTTGACGACAGATGCACCCACGCCGTGCAGTCCGCCGGATGTCTCGTAAGCCTTGCCGGAGAATTTTCCGCCGGAATGAAGCGTGCAGAGGATCACCTCAAGCGCCGATTTGCCGGGAAATTTCGGATGCGGGTCGATCGGGATACCGCGTCCGTTGTCGCGGATGGTGACAGAGTGATCGGTGTGCAGTTCCACCTCGATGCGCGTGGCATGGCCCGCCACGGCCTCGTCCATCGAGTTGTCAAGCACTTCAGCCACAAGGTGGTGCAGCGCCCGTTCATCGGTGCCGCCGATATACATGCCGGGGCGCTTGCGGACGGGCTCCAGCCCCTCCAGCACCTCGATGGATGACGCATCATAGATTTCGGCCTTGCCGGAGAGAAGATCGTTGGCCATCGGATGCTCGATTCTTGTTCTGGTTTGGGGTGAGAATAGACCACCCTTGCGGGGGCGGGCGCAAGATGTGGGGTCAGCCCGCCAGGGTGCGACGCCACCATGTGGCCAATGCGCCCTTATCCCTCAGACGCGGGGCGGCGCTGACCTTTGTTTGGCCGACAGCGGTCACGGGGGGGCGAGCGGTGGACGCCGTAAAGTGTCAGCATATGCAAATCCGCGTCTGTGGGTCATCAGTGCCGGCAATCCGGCATTACCCTGCGCCGCCCGCTGCCCCGGCGGCATGACGCCGATGTGCTTGCGCCGACGGAACCGGGCTAGTCAACCCGCCGCGCACTCTGCTAGTTTTGCGCTGAATTGTGAGGGTCAAGAATGGTTCGGCTTGCGTTGGCAGCGGTGATCACGGGGCTGGGTGCCGTCCCGTCGCTGGCCCATCCCCATCTGTTCATTGACACCGGGGTCGAGGTGATTTTTGACGGCGACGGTCATGCCACGGCCCTGCGCATCACCTGGACCTATGACGAGATGTATTCGATGATGATCGTCGAGGATCGCGGTCTGGATGCCGATTTTGACGGTGTGCTGACACCGGATGAGCAGGCCACCCTAAGCGGGTTCGACATGCAATGGGACGTGGGCTATCCCGGCGATACCTACGCCCTGCTGGGCGAAACGCCGATCGCGCTGTCCGGGCCAAGCGGCTGGACGGCGTCCTATCAGGGTGGAAAACTGATCTCGACCCATCTGCGCACGCTGGAAGCCGCGGTCAGTCCGGGGTCGGAGGCGCTGGTGGTGCAGGCGTATGATCCGTCGTTTTACGCCGCTTACCGGATCATTAACCCGGCCGTGCTGACCGGGGCTGCAGGCTGCGAAGCGCAGGTGTTCGAGCCTGATCTGGGCAAGGCAGACGCCATCCTGCAGGCTGCGATGGATGAATATACGGCGATGTCCGATCCCGAGATGGGCTTTCCCGCCGTTGGTGCCGCTTACGCCGATGAAGTGCGGGTGACATGCGCCGGACGCTCCTGATCCTTGGGCTTGTGGTCGCGGCGCTGCTGGCGGCCTTTTGGGCGACCGGGGGCTTCACCAGTGTGGAGCGTTGGGCCGCTGACGGGCAGCGCGCCGTGCAGGCCACCATGGCCGGGGCGATCCGGCAGCTGAAAGCCGGCACTCCGGGCGCGCTTGCGGGCCTGCTGGCGGTGTCCTTTGGCTATGGATTTTTCCATGCGGCGGGGCCGGGTCACGGCAAGATGCTGATCGGCGGCTATGGCATGGGCAGCCGCGTGCGGCTGGTGCCGCTGGCTGGAATTGCTCTGATCACCAGCCTCGCGCAGGCAACGACTGCGGTCGTGTTGGTCTATCTGGGTGTATTCGTGCTGGGCTGGACGCGCGAGCGGATGGTCGGCGTCACCGAACAGGTGATGGCACCTCTCAGCTATGCCGCCATTGCCGCAATCGGGCTGTGGCTGGCATGGCGCGGGTGGAGAGGTCTGCGGCAAGGTCGTGCGGCCGCGCGCCATCCCACGTCGCAGCACGGTCATGACCACGGCCATCACCCGCCTGACCCGCACCACGTTCATGACGCGCATTGCGGCCACGCCCATGGCCCGACGCCGGATCAGGTGGCACAGATCCGCACGTGGCGCGACGCCGTGATGTTGGTGGCGGGGGTTGCGATCCGGCCCTGCACGGGGGCGCTTTTCGTGCTGATCCTGACGTGGCAACTGGGGATCGGCGCCACCGGAATTCTTGCGGCCTATGCGATGGGGCTGGGCACCGCGTCAGTGACATTGCTGGTGGCCGCAATGGCGGTCTGGGCGCGCGAGGGGGCGCTTGCGTCATTGCCCGGCGCGGGTCTGGCCCGCGCGCTGCCGATGCTGGAACTGGCTGCCGGGGGCGTCATAGCTTTTGTCGCCATGCGTTTGCTGGTCGGTGCGATCTGAAGCGTCTTGCTGCTTGCCGCGCCACACGATAGTTCCGGCGCATGACCACAAAACCGACCCTGACCTACAGCGCCCATGCACGGGCGACGCTGACGCTCGGCCTGCCGTTGATTGGCAGTCACCTGGCGCAGATGTCGCTGCATGTCACCGACACGGTGATGCTGGGCTGGTATTCGGTCGAGGCACTGGCGGCGGGCGTGCTGGGTGCGTCGAGCTTTTTCGTGATCTTCATCCTGGGGTCCGGGTTCGCGCAGGCCGTCATGCCGATGGTTGCAACGGCGCTGGGACGCGGCGACGAAACACAGGTCCGGCGCGACACGCGCATGGGGATGTGGCTTTCGATTGCCTTTGGTGTGCTGTGCTATCCGCTGTTCTGGTTCGCGCAGCCGATCCTGCTGGCGGCCGGCCAGCAACCCGAAGTAGCGCTGCTGGCGCAGGATTTTCTGCGGATCGCCGGGTTTGGGATGATCCCCGCACTGCTGGTAATGGCGCTGAAAAGCTATCTTGCGGCACTTGGGCGCACGCAGGTCGTGCTCTGGACCACGGTTGCGGCGGTGGGTCTGAACATCCTCGTCAACTGGGCGCTGATCTTTGGCAATTGGGGCTTCCCCGAACTTGGGGTAAAGGGCGCCGCTTGGGCGTCGGTCATTTCGCAGTCTCTGACGGTGCTTGTGCTGGTCGTCTATTCGGCTCTGCTGCCGGCTCTCCGCCGGTTCCGCCTGTTTCAGCGGTTCTGGCGGCCGGACCCGGCGGCGTTGAAACAGGTGTTTCGTCTGGGCTGGCCGATCGGGCTGACCGGGCTTGCCGAAAGCGGGCTGTTTCAGGCCTCGGCCCTGATGATGGGCTGGATAGGCACGCGCGAGCTGGCGGCACACGGCATCGCACTCGAGGTGGCGGCGCTGGCCTTCATGGTGCATCTGGGCCTGTCGAACGCGGCCACCGTCCGGACCGGCCTTGCTGGCGGCGCGGGTGACGCACGCGCCCTGCGTGACGGGGCAAAGG
The DNA here is from genome assembly GCA_031408575.1 of Rhodobacterales bacterium. Lineage (GTDB taxonomy): Bacteria > Pseudomonadota > Alphaproteobacteria > Rhodobacterales > Rhodobacteraceae > Aliitabrizicola. The sequence continues at coordinate 1,015 of JANNWS010000063.1, read as the reverse complement.
TGGCAATTGCGCTGTCGCTTGGCTTTGGTCTGATCATGGTGGCGCTGTTCCTGACATGGCCGGCCCCGCTGATCGCGCTGTTTCTGGACACCTCGAAGCCGGGCAGCGCCGAGATCATCGCTATCGGCGTAACGCTTCTGGCGCTGGCCGCATTGTTCCAGATGGCCGATGCCACCCAGGTCATGGCACTGGGGCTTTTGCGCGGGATCAAGGACACGCGCGTGCCGATGGTGCTGGCCGCGATCAGCTATTGGCTGATCGGTATTCCGGTCAGCTACCTGCTCGCCTTCCGGCTCGGCTATGGCGCGCAGGGCCTGTGGCTGGGCCTTGTCATTGGCCTGACGGTTGCAGCAATTCTGCTCATGGTGCGATTCTGGCACCGCGCCCCGAACGCCGCCTGACCGACCCTTGTCATTCTCCTTTGCGGAAATATCCCGGGGGTGCGGGGGGCTGGCCCCGCTCCGGCCCCGTCAGTCCTTGTCTTCGCCGGTCAACCGTTCTGATTTCTTGCGGACAAGCACCGACCGCAGGTCGTGCATCGCCAGCAGCAGCGTATCGGTTATGTCTTCCAGCTGGTCATCGCTCGCCCGTGTCTGTGCCCAATGGGTCGTCAGGTTCAGATGGTCCACCGCCCGGTGAATGTCGTCGATGTCACGCAGTGCCAGCAGTGCCACGCGCCGCGCCATCCAGGCGGCAATCGCCGCCCGGTCTTCGCGGGTCAACTTGCGGTCCCCCTGCGCCTTGACCTCGCCATTGCGGATATTGATATTGGCGATCTGGTCCATGTCGATGCGCCTCTGGCGGTTTTCCGTGTCAACACGGAAAACGGCAGCACCGTTCTCGCGGATGCGGAAATAATACTCTGGCAGATCAACCGCCATTTCGGCTCCCGGTCAGTGAAGGGCTGCACAGAACGTCTGGATGCGGGTGCAGGCCTCGTGCAGCGCCTTGTCCGACGTAGCGTAGCTGACCCGGAAATTCGGTGAAAGCCCGAAGGCCGCGCCAAACACCACCG
>JANNWS010000062.1:0-25367 GCA_031408575.1 Rhodobacterales bacterium | reverse complement strand
AAATATCGCACAGCACGATCAGGTTCGGCCAGCGGATCGTGGGCGAACGGCGCGCAAACCGCGTGATCTCACCGCCCTGCCGCATCGACGCGCGCATCGTGCCGCGCCAGTCGGGCCGCACCCCCAGCACATCCGCCGCCGTCCGGCGCGACGAGATCGGCCTGACCGGCAAACTTAGCCGCGCCAGCATCCGTTTCGCCTGCGCCGCCTCGTCCGCGCTCATCTGCTCAAAATCAAGGCTTCGCAGCCGCTCCTCTGCCGAGATGGTGAAAGAGGCGTCAATCTCGATTTCGCTGCCCTCATCGGCACGGTCGAAGCCCGGCAGATCGCGCAGCGCGCCGTCCAGCAGCGCCTCGGCCGCGCGTTTCTCGGCGGCCTCCGCGATATGATCCTCCTGCATCCCGCGCACGGAAGGCAGCAGCAGGCTCATCATGTGTTCAAGATAACGCGGGTCGCGCCAGAACAGCCGGAACACCTGCGCGAAGGCGGGCCGATCCTCGGGTCGGCTGACAAAACAGGCGTGCAGCGTCCAATAGAAATCGACCCGCTCGGTGAACCCCGCCGCCTGTACCGCCCGGATCGCATCAATCACCCGTCCGGGGCCAATCGGCAGCCCCGCGCGGCGCAATGCCCGCGCGAAATGCATGATGTTGTGGCCTAGCTTGCCATCTTCGGGCAGCAGCAGTTCGGCATACTCAGCCATGCGCCACAGCCAGCCTCGGTTCCACGTTCTTGCGGTGGATCGCGCGATACGGCGCGCGCGCTGAAGACACGTCGACGAACGGCGGGCCAGCACTTGCAACGGGATGCTGCCGCAAAACCTGCATGTGCCGCGCGGCCCCGGTCATGTGACCGCCAATGAAGAGCGCACCTCGTCCAGCAACCGCTTCGCCTCTGAGCCCTGCAATTTCTGAATATCATCCTGATACTTAAGGATGGCCCCCAGCGTATCGGCAATCACCTCGGGCGACAGCGCAATCACATCCAGCGCCAGTAGGCATTTCGCCCAGTCGATCGTCTCGGCCACACCCGGCTTCTTGAACAGATCCTCCGCCCGCAGCCGCTGCACGAACGCCACCACCTCGCGGCTTAACGCCAACGAGGCTTCCGGCGCGCGGGCTTGCAAAATCTCCAGCTCGCGGGCAAAACTCGGGTATTCCACCCAATGATAAAGGCAGCGCCGTTTCAGAGCGTCATGCACCTCGCGTGTCCGGTTCGATGTCAGGATCACAATCGGCGGCGTAGGTGCTGCAATCGTTCCCAATTCGGGGATCGTTACCTGATAATCTGACAGCGCTTCCAGCAAGAACGCCTCGAACGGCTCATCCGTCCGATCCAGCTCATCAATCAGCAACACCGGCGCGCCCCCCGCCTGCGGGCGCATCGCTTGTAACAAGGGCCGCTCGATCAGGTATTCCTCGGTGAACAGCTCGGTTTTCAGCGCCAGACGGTCCGCCCCGCCCGATGCTTCTGCGGTGCGGATCGCAATCATCTGAGCCGCGAAATTCCAGTCATAGACGGCGGAGGCCGCATCCAACCCCTCATAGCATTGCAACCGGATCAGCCTGCGCTCCAGCGCACTTGCAATCGCCTTGGCGATCTCGGTCTTGCCCACCCCGGCCTCGCCCTCCAGAAACAGGGGCCGCCCCAGCCGCAGCGCCAGAAACACCACCGTTGCCAGCGCCCGGTCGCAGACATAATTTTCAGCCGCAAGCATATCCTGCACAGCGCCGATAGATGCGATTGTCTTGCCCAAAACCCACTCCTCCAAGGCGATAGATGGTGGCGACGGCACCCCGCAGGGTCAAGGCCGCCCGCACCACATGCGACCAAGGAAGGGGGTCAGAGCGCCTGCATCGCCCGCCGGATATAGCGGTTATCGCCCCGCACCAGCACCCAGCGCCCCAGCTTCTTCGCAAGGCCGGGCCGCCCCCGGTCAACCGCGCGCTTGAACAGCTCGCGCTGATAGCGCGCAAATTCCTTGCGCGCCCGCAGGATGCGGTAAAACTCCAACTCGGTCAGCGTGCCGTTCAGAGCGCCCAGAATGATCGGGTTCAGCACCCCCATCTGGTGCAGGGATGATCCCAGCCGATGCCCCAGCAAAGGCGTGCGCAGCCGCACCACATTCGCGCCGCCAAACCGCGCGACATGCCCCGCGTCCAGCGGCTCATAGGGATCAAAGAGGATCGACACCCGCGCAGCCCCAAGGCTCGCCTCTGCCGCATCGCCGTAACGCCCCGAGAAATCCCGCCCCCATGCGGTCGAATAGCGCGTCTCCCACGGCACCAGCGCCTTATCCAGCGTCGATTGCGGCGAGATTGCCACCACCTCGGCCCCCGGACAGGCGGCGGCAAACGCACAGGCCGCATAGCCGCCCATCGACGCGCCGTAAAACACGACCCGCTCGAACCCGGCAAAGAACCCTTCGTCGCGCAGACGGTCGAACTCGCCCCACACCCACGGATCGCGATACCAGGTCCAGCCGTTCGCCATCACCCCCAGCATCGACCAGCCCTGCTTTTCGATGAACGAAAACCCCCACGGCCTGCGCTCGTCGCGCTTGGTCATGGCAATGTCGAGGTTGTCGAACGTCACGACCAGCGTGCGCCCGCGCGGGATGAACAGGAACGAGTGCTGCCCGTTCTCACGGAAAAACCCGTCTGCGCCCGCAAGCCCCTGTGCGATCCCGGCCCAGCCGTCGTCCGGTGCCACCACGGGCGCATTGGCGCGAAACAACACGCGCGTTACACTGCGCCCCTCTTCCTCGCGCACCGCCAGAACCTCGCAAGTGCCGTGCGCGTTCAGCAGCGGATAGGTGCCAGACCCCTTGCGGATATCGCTGATCATCCGCGTCCCGGTCCCCAGACAGCGCGCCAGAACCTGCTCCAGCCCGCCCGCCTTCCAGTGGTCGCCAAACCCAGACAGATTTGCAATCACGTCATAGGGCCGCAAATCCGCCACCCGCCGCACCACGCTGATCTGCGCCTTCGGCACGCCGCACTTGACCAGATGCGCCCGGTATGGGCCAACCCAGCCGCTTTCCTCTGCCGGAAACGCCCCCTTCCGGTCCATATCCACCAGCACGATGTCACAGTCCCACCGCCCCCATGCGGCCAGCGCCAACACCGGTGCCCCGCCGCCCAGATCGGCAAAGCTCGCAACCTCTGCCGTCTCCAGCACGACCAGCAACGCCGCTTCGGGCGATGCTGCTCCACTTGCACCAGTTGCCTCGAAAGGGATGACCCCGACCGGCTCTGGCTCCACACTCTGATCGACCAACGGCGCGGCCAAAGGAACCACCGCCGCTGCCCGCTTTGACTTGCGCGCCTTCGCTGCCTTCATGCGTCGTCCTCATCCTCAAGCCCGGCGTCGGCCACCCTGCCGCGCAACGGGGCTAGCGCCGGATCAATCCCGTGCTGCTTTAACAATCGCCCCACGAGGCTGCGCGGGCGCGGCACCCCGCCCGGCTCTTTCGACAGGATGCGCGCCCGCATTCGCCGCCCATAAAAGTGAATCGAGAATGTCTCATCCGTCACATAGTTCAGCGGATCAACCCCCGGCCGCAGCATTAGGCGGCGATCCTCATAGGCAAAGGGGTACAACGCGGCACGCGGCAGCGCATGTCGCACCTCGCCCGTCGCCTTCAGAAAATGGGTCAGCGCATGCGGCCCCCACACCCCCCAGGGCTGTTCCGACACATGCACCGGCTTTCCTGCGGCCTTGGCCGCTTCCAGCCCCGCCCGAAACTTCGCGTCGTACCACAGCGGCACCGCAAACTCGTCCTGCGTGAACGCCAGAAGGGCTGCCAATGCTGCACTGTCAGGCGGAAGCCCCAGCACTCCGCCATTGATCCCGTTGGCCGATTCCCAGGCATAGAAATGCCCGGTGTCGGTGGTGAACGGCTTTACGCAATAGGCATCGGTATCGGCCCAGATCGTCCGCTCCAGCTTTGATAGCATGTGATAGCGAAACACGTCGGAATGCAGCGCCGGGCTGCCGGTGCGTTCATGGCGCAAAAACCCGGTCTGCGGCAGGATGTCGGCGGCATCGGCCAACTCTACCCCCTCCGGCACGTTGGGAATATCGTCGTAGCAATACAGCCGGATCGACTGCCCCGCATCGACAAAGGACTTCAGGCACAACTGCTCGAGATAGCTCAGCGGCCCGCCAATCCACAGCGCCGCCACCTGATACTGCGCCTGCGTCACCCGCCCACCTGCCCGTTGCCGCCCCGTTCGGGGTTTCCGTTACTGCACAGTCTGACGGGAAAGAGGCGGATTGCCAAGAAAATCGAACGGATGCAGCAGTATCCATGATCAAGGATCGTGCGTCGCAGACGAAAGACCGCACCGCATTCATCTTCGCAAAAATATCCACCGGGTTGACCAACGCTTGCAAACCGCTCCGGTAGAGCGATAATTGTGCAGGGCCCGCCGCCACGCACCCCGCTGGACCACACCGCCCAACTGCCGCTATACAAGCTGCAGACCAGCAAAGCGCGGCAGCAGACCGCGCAGTACAGCGGGATCGGGCATGGCAACGGATCATATAGCAAAGGTTATCCGCCGCACTTTCGGTGCCGCCACCCCCGGTACGCTCACCCTGATTGAGGCGGTCACTACCGGCCCCCTGACCCGCGCTTTCTTCGGTACCGGTTCTCCGCCGCAGACATTTGCGCCCGACGGCGCCCCCGGCAGCACCCGCCCCGAAGAACTGCGCGAGATTGCGGGCGGCACGATGGCGGTGCTTCCCGCGCCAATGCCGCCCGGTGGCGCTGCCCCGCTCCGCCTTGCCCTTGCCAACGGAACAACGGTTGAAATCACCCCCGCACCCGAAGAAACCGCTTTGTTTGCGGGCCTCAACACCATCCTCGGCTTCCGGCTTGAGGAACCGGCAATAACCGTCGCCGAAGGTCTGCTTTACCATGCCCGCCACCACGGGCTGCAAGCGGCGCTTATCGTGAACCGCGCGCCACCGGGCAGCGCCGACAGCTTCGCCGCAGCGCTTGAAGTGGCCCTTGGGGCATCGGCGCTTCGGATCGTCGTGGTCGACAGCCCGATTCCACTGGGGCGCCCCGACGCCGGACCCGAAAGCCACCCCTACCTTGCCCCTGATGCGCCGGGCCGCGACCGCATGACGCCCCCCGCCCCTGACCCGTGGCGCAGCCCGTTGGGCGAGGCCACTGTGTATGAGGCGCTGAAGTGGCGCTTCCTCGCGCGCGCCCGCGCGATCCTCACGCTCGATGTGACCGACATCCTTGCGCCGCGCGCCGCAAACACCCCAAATGCCTTCGATCTGTGCCGCAGCGCGCAGAAGGGTGTCATCCTGCTGGTGGGCCAGCGCATCTATCCGTGGCGCGTGCGCGCCAACCAGAGCGCCCGATTTGGCGACCACATCTGCCGCCCGTTCGATGCCCGGCGCGGCATTGCCCGCTGGGGGGTGGCCCCGGATATCGCGGGGCTGGATAACACTTGGCGGGCGGTCCGCGTGGCGTTTGCCAAGCCCGACCCCGGCACGACCGTCACCTTCTTTCGCGCGATGGCGCTGCGCGTGCCGGGCCACCCGACAGCGACGCTCGTTCCCAAAACCGCGCTGATCGAAGACCCGGCGCTTCTGGCCCTCGCCACCACGGTCTTTGCCCACAGCCCGATCCGCGCGCCAGTGTCAAAACCAAGGCCGCAATCGGGGAACCGCACGGCAATTGTCACCACAATGAAGAACGAGGGACCGTTCATTCTGGAGTGGCTGGCCTATCACCGCGCGATCGGGGTGCAGGATTTCCTGATCTACACAAACGACTGCACCGACGGCACCGACACGCTGCTGGACCTTCTGCAGTCAAAGGGCCTGGTGCAGCACCGCGACAACCCCTACCGCACGCTGAACCTGAAACCGCAGCACGCCGCATTGCAAGCCGCCGAAACCGAGCCGATGATTGAACAGGCCGACTGGGCGATCTGCATGGACGTGGACGAATACCTGAACATCAAGCTGGGCGACGGGACTCTGCCCGCCCTTTATGCCGCAATGGAACAGGCGCTGCCCGGTGCTAACCTGATCTCCGCCACATGGCGGCTCTTTGGCAATGCCGGCATCCATGCCTACAAGGATCGCTTTGTCATCCAACAATTCACCCGCTGCGCCCCCGAGATGATCCGCAAACCGCATCAAGCCTGGGGCTTCAAGACCCTGTTCCGCACCCTGGACATCTACCGCAAGCTCGGTGTCCACCGCCCCAAGGGCCTGCGCCCCGATCTGTGGACGCAGGTGCGCTGGCTGAACGGCTCGGGCAAGCCGATGCCGACCGAGATGTTGCGCAACGGCTGGCGCTCTACCTTGCAGACCTACGGCTATGACTGGGTCAGCCTGAACCACTATGCCGTCCGGTCGGCCGAAAGCTTCCTTGTGAAACGCGACCGGGGGCGGGTCAACCATGTCGATCGGGATCAGGGCCTGAACTACTGGTTCCGCATGAACCACAACAGCGACGCCGACACCTCGATCCAGCGGATGATCCCTGCCCTGCAGGCGGAATACGCGCGTCTTTTGGCCGACCCGGAAATCGCCGCCGCCCATGCGCAATCCGTCGCGCGTCATGCAGCCAAGATCGCCGATCTGCGGGCCGCCGACGCCCCTGCCCGTTTTTACGACGAATTGACCAGCCCGCGGATGGAACGGCTCTGCCACCTTCAGCATCATTTCGGATCGGCCGTATTCGCCGCCGGCCCCGGTGTCATACCGGCTGACCTGCACACGCGCGATCTGTCCGCCAATTTCTTCTTCACCGTCGACTCGGCATAAGCACCATGAGAACCCTTGCCATCCTGACCGTCCGCAACGAGGGTTCGTTCCTGCTGGAATGGCTGGCCCATCACCGGGCTACGGGCTTTACCGATGTTCTGGTGTTCTCGAACGACTGTCAGGACGGCACCGACCTGATGCTCGACCGCCTGGCCGCTCTGGGCTGGCTCATACATATCCGAAATGACGCCTTCGGCCCGAAAGGCCCGCAATGGTCGGCGCTGAAGGCCGCAAACACCCACCCGCTGAAGACAGCAGCCGACTGGATTCTGCCGCTCGATATCGACGAATTCGTGAATATCCACGTGGGCGACGGTACGCTGGGCGCCCTGTTCGCCGCCCTGCCCGATGCCACAGCCATCCCCCTTACCTGGCGGCTTTTCGGCAATGCGGGCATTGTGGACATCACCGATGCGCCCGTGACCGAAACCTTCACCCGCGCCGCGCCCGCCATTCTGAACTGGCCGTGGCGGGCGGCGCTGTTCAAGACGCTCTTTCGCAATGACGGCACTTACGGCGGCCTCGGCGTTCACCGCCCGCGCCAGCCGGACCCGGCCCGCCTGCCGGACGCAAGGTGGTTCGACGGGTCGGGCCGCGCGTTGCCCGACGCGTTCCGCCGCAGCCGCGTCTTCTCCGCTCCGGGGCAGGACAATACCGCGCTGGTGCAGTTGAACCACTACGCGCTTGGCTCGATGCAAGGGTATCTGGTGAAATGCGACCGGGGCCGCGCCAATCGTGAGGGATCTGCCGATGACACGGGCTATTGGGTGGACCGGAACTTTTGCGATATCGATGACCGCTCGATCCTGCGCCCTGACGCGAAAAGCCAGTCGCTGCGCGATGCACTTCGGGGTGATTCGATCCTGGCCGCGTTGCACGAAACGGCGTTGGCATGGCGCAAGGAAAGGTTCACACAACTCATGCGCGAAGAACAGTGGCGCGCACTCTACGGGCGGCTATTGATGACGCCGCCGACGCGTCAGCTTAGCGTCAAAGACGCCCGAACAATCTGGCAATACGCGCAAAACCGTTAACCCCGACTTGAGCCGGAAACAGTCCTCCCCTACTGTTTTCCTATTCGCTTATCCTTTCGCACCTTTGCCTCATTGACCGCGCAAAGCCGCCACGCGGACTTGGGATGCAGTCCCGACAGGACAGGCGTAACCAGTGTTTCCGTGAAGGCCCAAGTGATGACGCAGACGACCGATGCTGCCGACGAGGATCAGGACACCTCGGCTCCCGCAGCGCCCGCAACCGACCGCGATGCCTGGCTGGCGCAGATCGAAGAGATCGGCGAAGAGGCTGGATACTTTCAACCGCTGGGACGCCGCCACTGGGCCTATTTCGTCGATGAAAGCCCGATCCTGCTGGTCACCTTCGAAACAGTAGATGCCATCCGTGCGATGCCGGACGGCCTGCCCATGGGCCACGCTCTGGCCCGCCAGAAGGGCTGGTCGCATCTGTGCCTTATCGCGGATGGCGAAACCTGGTACCGCGACCCGGCCGTCTATCGCTATTTCGACCGTCTGGTCGACGACGCGTTCTTCGAAGATTTCGACCGCGTTGTATTTTATGGTGCCGGCATGGGGGCCTATGCCGCCGCCGCGTATTCGGTCACTGCGCCTCAGGCCACGGTGATAGCCGTGCAGCCGGTGGCGACGCTTGATCCCGCCATTGCAGGTTGGGACACCCGGCATCTGCGCCACCGCCGCCTGTGTTTCACCGACCGCTACGGCTTTGCCCCGGACATGACCGAAGGCGCCGGTCAGGTCTATGTGATCCATGACCCCGAGCAACCGCTTGATGCGATGCACGCGGCCCTGTTCGCGCGCCCACACGTCACCATGCTGCGCTGCCGCCTGATGGGGTCGAAGATTGAACTTGCGTTGCAACAGATGCAGATTCTGCCTCGCCTGCTGCTGGCCGCCGGAGAGGGGCAGTTCACGCCCGATCTGTTCGCGCGCCTTTACCGCCAGCGCCGCCGCTACGGCCCCTACCTGCGCGAGATGCTGTCCCAGCTTGACATATCGGGCCGGCCCCGGCTGACCGCCCTGCTTGCGCGCAACGTGACCGCGCGAATGCAGGCCCCGCGCTTTCGTCAGCGGCTGGCAGACCTTACGGCGCAAGGCGTAACACTTCCCGTGCAACGTCCGCTCGCATCACCCTAACCGAAACGTCAAGGTGACATCAGGCCCCGCTCGGCACCAAAAACCATCGTGAATATTGTGCCGATCCGCATTTCTGTTCGGCGTCAATACCCGGCTCCGACCCTGCGGGCGGAACTGAAGCAATTGCGCCGATCAGATCAGGCAGGCACGTGTCGGCACATTTCAGGTCCGCTTGCGCGCGACGGCCTCGATCCGGACCGGGATTGTCGTGGCAATTGGGGCACGCCGTCCGCCTGTCGGCTTTTGGTCGTTGTCTGCAAGTCGCATGACCGCAATCGCGAACTGGACCCCGGCAAAGACCACCCCGTTCGACAGAACGAGCAACACGAACCCCAGATACCCCTGCTCGGTCTCAAGGATCAGATGCCGAAGATTGGCAACATCCATCGCCACCAGCGTGGACGCGAACGCGAGTGCGATGCCAAAACCGATCGCGCAGCTGACGATATAGAGACGGACCAACTTGGGCATGACGAACTCCTCCAAGACCCAAAGATACACCACCGCATCGGCCTTTCCAGTGCAAAACGCCGACAATACTGTCGCACCCCGCCGACAGCACTCAATCCTGCGGACCGGATAGAATTGTTGCGTAGACAACGCGCAAACCAACTCGGTCTACGCTACCAAAGCCGCCGCATGTGCCGCAGGCCCTCGTACGAACTCGCCCATCGTAAAACCGTTGCCGCTTCATCACCGCTGACTTGCGCGCCGCCTCACCCGTACGCCTCTATGCCGAAAAAGCCTCTGGCTTTGCTTCGCGCGCCATATGGTCCAGCACGGCATTGACGAATTTCGGCTCTTTTCCATCCGGAAAAAACGCCTTCGCAATATCGACGAATTCGGTGATGACCACCTTCGGCGGCGTTACGGTTTCCAGCATCTCGCCCCCCGCCGCGCGGAACAGCGCGCGCAGCACGGGGTCGATCCGGTCGATCGGCCATTTCGCCACCAGCGCCCGGTCGGTCATCTGGTCGATCTTGGCCTGCCAGTTCACCGCATGGCCGATCAAGCCACGGAAATGATCGACATCGCCCTCGGCCATCTCGTCGCCGTCATAGACAGCACCGAAGCGGTGCGTCTCGAATTCGCGGGTGACGGCCTCGACAGTCTGGCCGGAGGATTCCATCTGGAACAGCGCCTGCACCGCATAAAGCCGCGCCGCCGATTTCATCTGTCGCTTGTCGGGCTTTCGGCTCATGCCTTGCCCTCCAGAGGCCGGAATCCCAGCCCACCCTTGGGCGAAGACCATTTCCGCCCCAGCGCGATCAGATGCAGCGCCGCCGCCGCAGCCCCGCCGCCCTTGTTTTGACCCGCAGGATCGGCCCGCACCTCGGCTTGCGCGCGGTTTTCGACCGTCAGGATGCCGTTTCCGATGCTGGCACCTTGCAGCCCAAGCAAAGACAACGCCCGCGACGAGTCATTGCAGACCGTGTCGTAATGCGTCGTCTCGCCCCGGATCACGCAGCCCAAAGCGACATAGCCGTCAAACTTTGCCATCCGCTCGGCCATCGCAATCGCCGTCGGCACTTCCAGCGCGCCCGGCACCTCGACAAGGTCCACCTCGGCCCCGCATCCCGCTGCCACCGCCTTCGCCCCGGCAATCAGGTTGTCCGCGATGTCGCGGTAATAGGGGGCGACCACGATGAGCAGCTTCACCGGACGCTCAAAGAAAGGCAAAGGCAAGGTATAGTGGGTTTCCTGTCCGGCCATCGCTCAGACCTCCGCAATCGGGCGCGTGCCGGTGATGGTCAGACCGTAGGCATCCAGCCCGACAACCTTCGGTGCCTTGGAATTGGTGACCAGCACGATCTGCGACAGGCCAAGTTTTGACAGGATCTGCGCACCCAGCCCGTATTGCCGCAGGGTTTGTGGGGACACTTCATCATCCATCACCAGCTTCATCGTTGTATCACGCAGCAACACCACTACACCGCGCCCCTCGGCGGCGATCGTCTGCATCGCGCCGCGCAATCCGCCGGCATGATCCGGGTTGATCCCAAGCACATCTTCCAGCGGGTTCAGCGCGTGCATCCGCACCAGAACCGGCCCGGCACCCAGTATGTCACCCTTGGTCAGCACAACATGTTCCGCGCCCTGCGTGTCATCGGCATAAACCCGCATCAGCCAATCCCCGCCATAGGCCGAGGTTACGCGCTTCACGGCCTTTTCATTCACCAGATTATCATGGCGGCGGCGATAGGCGATCAGATCGGAAATCGTGCCGATCTTGAGGTTGTGCTTTTGGGCGAAGGCCACCAGATCGGGCAGACGCGCCATCGTGCCGTCGTCGTTCATCACCTCACAGATCACACCAGAGGGGTTAAGGCCCGCCAGACGACTGACATCCACCGCAGCCTCGGTATGCCCCGCGCGCACCAACACCCCGCCCTCGCGCGCGCGCAGCGGAAAAATATGGCCGGGCGTGGCAATGTCGGCGGCCGTCCTGGTCGGATCAATCGCCACCGCCACGGTCAGCGCCCGGTCCGCTGCAGAAATCCCGGTGGTCACGCCTTCGCGCGCCTCGATCGACAGGGTGAAGGCCGTCTCGTGACGGCTGGAGTTCTTGGCGCTCATCAACGGCAGGCCAAGCGCGTCGATGCGTGATCCCGGCAGCGCCAGACAGATCAGACCGCGCCCGTGCATTGCCATGAAATTCACCGCGTCCGGCGTGCACATCTGTGCGGGGATCACCAGATCACCCTCATTCTCGCGGTCTTCGTGGTCGACAAGAATGAACATCCGCCCGTTGCGGGCATCATCAATGATTTCTTCAACGGAAGAGATCGCGTCGGAATACTCGGTCCGTATGATTTCGGTCATGGCTGGTCACTCCGGGTTTGGCAGCGTCCTAGCGCGCAGCGATGCGGATTGCCAGAGGCAGCGGCCAAACCTCCGCTGTGCGGCAGGGCGCAGACCGTGTTCACACCTGCGGCATTTGCTGCTGCGCCGGTGTGTCGGCTGTCACCTGTGTCGACGTCAGGTGTTCCATTCACGCAAGCGCGCGACATAGCGGGCCATCGTGTCGATCTCCAGGTTCACCGCGTGACCCTCGGCCACGTCGGCCCAGGTTGTGGACGCGCGCGTGTGCGGAATGAAATTCACGCCGAAGTCGGCACCATCCACCTCATTTACCGTCAGTGAGGTGCCGTTCAGAGCCACCGACCCTTTCGATGCGATGAACCCCGCCAGCATCAGCGGCGCGCGGAACGTCACCCGCAGGCTATCACCCTCGGGCCGCAGCCGGATCACCTGTGCCAGCCCGTCGACATGGCCCGACACGATATGCCCGCCCAATTCGTCGCCCACTTTCAGCGCACGTTCCAGATTAAGCCTGCGCCCGTCAACCCAGCCGCCGACCGTCGTACGCGACAGCGTCTCGCCCGACACCTGCACGTCGAACCAGTTCTGTGGCGAGGTGCCGGTGCGGATCACGGTTAGGCAGACCCCGTCGCAGGCGATAGACGCACCGATGTCGATCCCTGCCACCTCGTAGCGCGTCCCGATGCGCGCCCGCAGGTCACCCTGCTGTTCCATCTCCAGAACCGTGCCGATATCGGTGATGATTCCCGTGAACATGCGCCTGCCCCTTGCCCGATCGCTGCCACTCCGAGGTAGCCCTGCAAGTGACCGCCTGCAAGTCCCAGCCGGGCTACCGGGCGGCAGGGATCGGGCCGCTGCCCGGCATTTGGCATCAAAGCGCTGTAATTCGGACGAGCCGGTCTGTAATGTTCAAGACGAGTTAACCGGTTTTCCCCAGACATAGGCAAACAGGTTCAAGGGGCAGCATGACAAGTTCTGGCACGGCGCGACGGTTTCTTTTGTTGCAGGGTCCGCATGGCCCGTTCTTCGGCCAGCTTGGCCGGATGCTGCAACGCACGGGTGCGCAGGTCTGGCGTGTCGGGTTTACTTGCGGCGACCGCGCCTTCTGGCCTGATGCCGCAAGCTATATCTCGTATCGCGGGCAGCCGGAAGACTGGACCGACACCTGCCGTCGCCTGCTTGCGGATCGTGCCATCACCGATATTGTCGTCTATGGCGACACGCGCCCGCTGCACGCAGAGGCGCTGACGGTTGCGCGGGCTGCGGGCGTTACGGTGCATGTGTTTGAGGAGGGCTATCTGCGCCCCTACTGGATCACCTACGAACGTGGCGGCTCGAACGGCCATTCGCGCCTGATGGACCTGACGGTTCAACAGATGCAGCGCGCGCTGGCCGACCGCACCGGCGATCAACCTGACGCGCCCGCGCATTGGGGCGATCTGCGCCAGCATGTTGTTTACGGTGCGCTCTATCACGGGTTCGTGCTGGCAGGGTTTCGTCACTACCGCAGCTACCGGCCGCACCGCGAAATCTCGGTCCTGGGCGAATTCCGGCTTTACCTGCGCCGCCTTGCCCTGATGCCGCTGCACCGCATCGAGCGTGGATTGGCCACCCTGCGCGTTCGCAACGGCGGTTTCCCTTATCATCTCGTGCTGCTGCAACTGGAACATGATGCAAGTTTTCGCGCCCACAGCCCGTTCCGCAGCATGACCGACTTTATCGCGCTTTGTATTGACGGCTTTGCCGCCGGTGCCGCACCGCACCATCATCTGGTGTTCAAGGCGCATCCGCTGGAAGATGGCCGGGTGCCACTGGCCCGTGAAATCCGCAAGCGGGCCAAGGCCGCAGGCGTTGCCGACCGCGTGCATTTCGTGCGCGGCGGCAAACTTGCGCGTCTGCTGAACGACGCGCGTAGTGCGGTGACCGTGAATTCGACGGCGGCACAACAGGCGCTTTGGCGGGGCCTGCCCGTGCGCGCCTTTGGCGCTGCGGTCTATGCCAAGCCCGAGTTCGTCTCTGTTCAGCCGTTGCCCGATTTCTTCGCCCGGCCGAACCGCCCCGATGCCCGCGCCTACCGCGATTACCGCCGGTTCCTGTTGGAAACTTCACAAGTTGCGGGCGGGTTCTATTCCGCGTTGGGGCGGCGTCAACTGCTGCGCCGGGTGGTCGACATGATGTTGCAGCCGGCCGACCCGTATGACGCCCAGCTGTTGCACAACGCGGCACCACGGCAACAGTTGCGCCTCGTGACCTGAACAGTAGACGTATCGCTGGCAATTTTACTCGCATCTGTCTAGTCTTAACTAAAAAAATATGAGGCAGCTTCCGGTAAAGGAGCCCGAGCAGTGACGGTATCGGCATCGCGGGTGGGCATCAGCCTTGCCCTTCTATCGGTTATGGGGCTGGTTGCATCTTGCGGCCTGCCACGGTCTGGCCCCACCAAATCAGAAATCTACGAAGGCTCGGTGTTGGAAGGCGGCGACGCCTATATTGTGACGGTCAACGATCGCGTGACCCGCGCCACATCCATTGTGCCGGCCTTCGGCTTTGGTGCGGCCTTTCAGAATGCCGAGGTGATCGGCTCTGATCTGATCGCACCGGGAGATGTGCTGGGCCTGACGATTTTCGAGAACGTCCGCGACGACCCGCTTCTGGGCAACACTGGTCAGCGCGTCTCGGCGCTGGACGAGGTGCAGGTTGATGGTCAGGGCTTCATCTTTGTGCCTTACGCGGGCCGGATCAAGGCGGCGGGCCAGACCCCCGAAGGCCTGCGCCAGATCATCACCGCAAAACTGGATACCCAGACCCCTGATCCACAGGTCACCGTGCAGCGCCTTGCCGGTGACGGATCGACGGTTTCGGTGTCGGGCGGCGTGGGCGCGCAGGGTGTATTCCCGATCGAACGGCCGACCCGCACGCTGTCTGGAATGCTTGCGCGCGCCGGTGGCGTTGTGCTGGAGCCTTCAGCGGCACTGGTCGGCGTGACGCGTGGCAGCAAGACCGGCAAGGTCTGGCTGGAAGACCTGTATGACAATCCCAGTCTCGACATTGCCCTGCGTCCCGGCGACCGGATCGTGGTGGAACGGGACCGGCGGGCCTTTGTGGCGCTGGGTGCAACCGGCGCGCAAAGCCGCATCCCGTTCGAGACGCAGACCCTGTCGGCGATCGAGGCGATCGCACAGGTGGGCGGGCTGGCCACTTCGGTTGCCGATCCGACCGGCGTGTTCGTGTTCCGCAACGAACCGGCCGAAATTGCAAACACTGTGCTTGGCCGCACCGACCTGCAAGGCGATCAGCGGTTTATCTATGTCCTCGACCTGACCTCACCGACCGGCGTGTTCGAGGCGCGCGATTTTGTCGTGCGAGACGGCGATACGGTCTACGTCACCGAAGCGCCCTTCGTGCAATGGACCAAGACTCTGGCCGCATTCAACGGCACGGCCAATGCGGCGAACTCTGTGTCAAGCCTCGGCTCGGGCGGCTGAGGCCGGGGTGGGTCTGCGGGACAGCGATGCAGAAGCCGCCGGTGCGCCCCGGCGGCTTTTTGCGTTTACCGGCGGGATGTTGTTCCCCGGCCGTGTGCGCCGCATCCTGACGCTGGCCGGGTTTGCGCCGCATCTTGGCCGCCCCGGACCGGACGATCTGATCGGCGTCTGGGGCCGCAGCCCGCTTTCCGCGCGGGGCGAAGCGATGGCGGCGCAAAGCGGGGCCGCTCTGGTCCGCATCGAGGATGCGTTCCTGCGCTCGGTACATCCCGGCCGCGCGGGCGGTGCGCCGCTGGGGCTGATGATCGACCGGACGGGTGTGCATTTCGATGCGTCAGCACCTTCGGACCTTGAGGTTCTGCTGGCAAGAGATCCGCTCGATGATCACGCGCTGCTGGCCCGCGCGCGCGATGGGATGGGACGGCTGCGAGCCAGCGATCTGTCAAAGTATAACGCGCATGACCCGGTCCTGTCCGCACCCCCGCCGGGCTATGTGCTGGTGGTCGATCAACTGGTTGGCGACGCATCGGTGGTGCATGGCGGCGCCACCCTGCAAACCTTCCGCGAGATGCTGGTGCGCGCGCGGGAAGATCATCCGGGCCTGCGCGTGGTAGTCAAGGTGCATCCTGAAACTGCGCGCGGCCTACGTCCCGGCCACTACGGAGTTGAAACTGCAACCGGTCGGGTCACCCTGCTGGCCGATCCGGTATCGCCCCATGCGCTGATCGAGGGCGCCGTGGCGGTCTATACCGTGTCATCACAAATGGGGTTCGAGGCGATCCTCGCAGGCCACCGCCCCCGTATTTTCGGCCAGCCATTTTATGCCGGATGGGGGCTGACCGACGATGAGGCCTACTTTCCGCGCCGCCGCCGCAAGCTGACCAAGGCGCAGCTTTTCGCCGCCGCAATGATCCTTGCCCCGATCTGGTACGACCCCTGCCGCGACCGGCTCTGCACTTTCGAGGAGGCGTTGGATCAGCTTGAGGCGGAAACCCGCGTCTGGCGCGACGATCGGCGCGGCCATATCGCGATGGGTATGCGGCTTTGGAAACGCGGCCCGTTGCAACGGTTCTACGGCACCCCGCGACGGCTGCGCTTTACCGACAGCCCCGCCCGCGCCACGCGGATCGCCACGCAGGACAACCGTGATGTAATAGTCTGGGCCAGCAAGGAACCGCATGATTTCCCGCTGCCGCTGCGCCGGATCGAGGATGGCTTTTTACGCTCGCGCGGGCTGGGCGCGGCTCTGGTTCCGCCGCTGTCACTGGTGATGGACGATCTGGGCATCTATTATGATCCCACCCGCGAAAGCCGGCTTGACCGACTTGTCGCCGCCGGTCCGCCGCCAGGCGGCGAGGCGCGGGCGGAACGGCTGATCGCGCGGATCAGGTCTGCAGGGGTCACGAAATACAACCTTGGCGAGGCGCTGCCGGACATGCCGACCGGGCGGCGCATTCTGGTTCCAGGTCAGGTCGAGGATGATGCGTCCATCCTGAAAGGTGCGTATGAAGTTCGCAACAATCTGGCTCTTCTGCGGCGGGTGCGTGCCGAGAACCCTGCCGCCGTGATCCTCTATAAACCCCATCCGGACGTGGTTGCCGGGCTGCGGTCGGGTGCGGTTCCCGATACCGATGTGATGCGCCATGCCGACGCTATCGTTCGCGATACCGACGCCGCCACCCTGTTAACCGAAGGCACCGAGGTCTGGACGATCACCTCGCTTCTGGGGTTCGAGGCGCTGTTGCGCGGCCTGTCCGTGACCTGCCTTGGTACACCGTTTTATGCTGGCTGGGGCCTGACCCGCGATCTGGCGCCCCCCCCCTTCTGGCGCAACCGGCGCGTATCGCTGGCCGCCCTCGCGCATGCCGCCCTTGTCGCCTATCCGCGCTACGTCGACCCTGTCTCGGGCCGCCCCTGCCCGCCAGAAGTCATTGTAGACCGATTTGCTTCAGGCAGCCTGATGCCACGCGGGCCAATGAACCGGATTCTGGCAAAGGCGCAGGGCACACTTGCGTCGTGGCCATTTCTTTGGCGCTGAGGGTGTGCGACTATCCGACATTCCAATACCAGAAACTGGCGCAAACCAGCCTTCTGTTAGCAATAATCGAACATTCATGCCCGCAACCACCGGCTCATGACATCCCCACCGACACGTCCGGCCTCGGCTAGGAAAAACCCGCGAACCTCGGCCAAAGTCTGCACGTCCATCGTCCCGACCGCCGCCCGGCCCTCGTCACCGATGATCTTTCCCGCCCCAAAGGCCGCCAGTTCCGTCACCAGATCGGCACGCAACAGCGACGCCGCAAGCTGACCGCCGCCTTCGCAGAACACCCGTGTCAAACCGGCCGACGCAAGCGCACACAGCGCGCTTTTCACATCAACCCGCCCGCCCAGCGTATCGCATGAAATCAGTCGCGCGCCCCGCGCCGCCCAGCCTGCCAGCGCTGCATCGGGTGCGTCCGCGCCGTGGCAGATCCACACCGGCACTTCGCGCGCCGTCCGCCCCAAACGACCCGCCGGATCAAGCGCCGCCTGCGTGTCGATCACCACGCGGACCGGCTGATGTGCGGCTCCCAGATCGCGCACCGTCAGATCGGGATCATCCGCGCGCGCCGTGCCGGCCCCGATCATCACCGCATCATGGCATAGCCGCAACGCGTGCACCCGGCGCCGGGCCTCAGGCCCGGTAATCCAGCGGCTCTCGCCGGCGGCTGTGGCAATCCGACCGTCAAGCGACGTGGCCAGCTTCAGCGTTACCGCAGGCAATCCCAACATCACGCGCCGCAGGAATCCGATATGCGACCGCCGCGCGGCTTCAGCCTCGACCCCTTCTGAAACCACGATCCCGGCTGCGCGCAGCATCGCATAGCCGCGCCCGGCAACCCGCAGATCAGGGTCGTCCAGCGCCGAAACCACCCTTTCCACCCCAGCCGCAATCAGCGCTTCGGCGCAAGGCGGGGTCCGACCGTGGTGCGCGCAAGGCTCCAGTGTCACATAAGCTGTGGCCCCGCGCGCGTTAGGCCCTGCCTGCGCCAGCGCCATTGCTTCGGCATGGGGGCGCCCGCCCGGTTGCGTCCAGCCGCGCCCGACGACCCGTTTGGCTTGCACGATCAGGCAACCGACGGCTGGGTTGGGCCAGCACCGCCCAAGACCGCGTGCGCCAAGCCCAAGGGCGTGGCGCATGTGGACGTGGTCAGCTTCAGGCGTCACTCGTCCTGCGGACCGTGGGGCCGCAACTCCGAAACGAACTTATCGAAATCGTCAGCAGCCTGGAAGTTCTTATAAACGCTGGCGAACCGCACATAGGCGACGGTATCGATCCGGGCCAGCGTCTCCATCACGATCTCACCGATAACCTTCGATCCGATGTCGGTTTCTCCGAGCGACTCCAGCCGCCGCACGATGCCAGAAATCATCTGGTCAATGCGTTCGGGTTCGATCGGGCGCTTCTGCATGGCGATACGGATTGACCGCTCCAGCTTGGTACGGTCGAAATCCTCGCGCTTCCCGCTTGTCTTGATGACGACAAGGTCACGCAACTGGACCCGCTCATATGTTGTGAACCGCCCGCCACAGGACGGGCAAAAGCGCCGTCGCCGGATCGAGACGTGATCTTCGGCAGGGCGGGAATCCTTCACCTGCGTATCGATATTTCCGCAAAACGGGCAGCGCATCGCCCCTCCCTCGATGGATGAACAGGCTTATCCACATGAACTATAGGGCAGGCGCAAGCCTTTGGGTAGGGGTTACTTTTGGCCCAAGATATAGCGCCTATTGCCGGTTACGCGGGATGCGTTGCGGGCAAAAACTCTGTGCAAGGGTTGCTGAAATGCTGCCGGTCGGCCCGGTAGTGAACACCGCAACCCCGGTTCGGCTGGCCGCCCCCTCGGGGTTCAGCGAAAAGCGGATGCCTTGGCCCTGCCGACGGGGTGGTTCGGACAGCCGGAAGATCCGCGTCGAGACCGGCATCCCAAGACCGCGGATCACATAGTCACCCGCAGCACACCAGAACTCGGGGTCACCCGATTTGCCGCGAAACGGTACATTGAACGTGCCGTTACCTTCGTCGACCACGACCAGGCTGTTTTGTGAGAAGAACGCCGTGGCCGGAGACGCAGCAAGCGCAACGGACAGAGCTACGACGGGAACAGACAGACAAAGCCGCATGACGTTTACTTTCCAGACACAGACTAATCGCGGTCAGCACGACCCGCACTTGCACAAGATAATCACCGCATCGGCCGCGCGACAGCAAATTCCACCACGCCCGCGCCACATCAGTGTTCACAACTTTGCCAGATCCCGGATGAGCGCGCAAACCGTACCGTGCGCTGATGCAAGGGGTGACACCAACGGCACCGCTCATTCAACCAAGACGCCCCACGGCACAGCCCGTATCTGATCGGCAAACTGCCGCATACGGACCCTTCGCTGCCCAACGCCGGGCATAACTACTCGTCGAAAATACCGAACCCAAGCCGGAACGGAAAGCGCGGCGGGCAAAATGCAAATGCCATCGCGGCGCTGATGCTGTTTTTCGGACCTGACCCGTATACCGTGATGCCGGTCTTTTCAGACGCGCCTTCCGGACTGAGCGAGAACAATATCCCGTCACCCTGCTTGCGCGGCGGAGCTGACAGGCGATAAATTCGTGTGCCGCCGGGCATTTGCAAGCCGTTCGACACGAAATCCCCTACCGCACACCAAAAGCTTTTATCCGCCGACCTGCCCCGCAACGGTACAAATATCGACCCGTCCGACCGCTGTTCGACCAGAAGACCATTCGCCGCAACAAAAGCCGCAGCAGGCAAGGCCCCGGCGGCGCCAAGCGCAACGCCGATTGCAAGCGCCACAGGCCACCCGATTTGCAGGGTCATCATCGCTCTCCTAAACCGAAGTTCACCATCCGGACCGCTATGGCGTGGCATGATCGCGCCCGTAGAACAACGTCTTTGGGGCCAGGCCTGTTCCCACGGCGCTGCTCGCCTTTGGCACCGTGGTCGCACCCTCGACACGTCTGACGCCGGGCTTCGGACGCTCGCTTTTGTCAGCCAAGATTGTCATTCGCATGTTACATTTTCATGTATGCAAACACGAATCATTCTTGGCCTGATCGTTCTGCTGGCACAGCCTGCCCAGGCCCAAAGCCCAATCGCCGAGGTGATCTGTGCGCCCCGCGCCGAGATGGTACAGCGGCTGACCCGCGCCTATGGCGCATCGCTTGCCGCCAGTGGCCTGCGCGATGTCGAAGCGGTCATGGAGGTATGGACCGCCCCTTCGGGCGACTGGACTCTGGTTCAGACCTACACCGACGGGCAGTCCTGTATCCTTGCAATGGGTGCCAACTGGGACATGCCGCTATTGCGCGACGCGGGTTGAGCGTCCCGATTTCCAGTATAGCCATGCGTCAAAGGAATGTCTGCGTCCCGGTCAGGACCCTTTTGAAACATCCTGTGGCACGTATGTTCAGTCGTGAATTGGCACGCATTCTGCTAGCCACATCCGTGAAACGACAGGACACGTCATGGCCACCACAGCACCACGCATCGCAGGTTTCTTCTTGCAGAACCGGATCGCAAGTTTCCTGCGGACTGCCGCAGCCCAAATCTCTGAAAAAACCCGCCGCAACCGCGCTTACAGAAACACCTATGCCCAGCTTGCCGCGATGACCGACCATGACCTTGCCGATATCGGCATCACACGGTTCATGATCGCTGATGTGGCAGCCGAAGCCGCAGCCCGCGCCTGACCGCTGTCAGGGAGGCAGACGCAAAGGGCGCCCCTAGGGCGCCCTTTGCGGTTACTGATCCAGAAAACTCCGCAACTTCCTGCTTCGCGACGGGTGCTTCAATTTCCGCAGCGCCTTCGCCTCGATCTGCCGGATACGCTCGCGCGTGACGCTGAATTGCTGGCCAACCTCTTCCAGCGTGTGATCGGTGTTCATCCCGATCCCGAAGCGCATCCGAAGCACCCGCTCCTCGCGTGGAGTCAGCGACGCCAAAACCCGCGTCGTCGTTTCCTTCAGATTCTCCTGAATGGCCGAATCCAACGGCAGGATCGCGTTCTTGTCCTCGATGAAGTCGCCAAGCTGGCTATCTTCCTCATCGCCGATCGGCGTCTCCAGCGAGATCGGTTCCTTGGCGATCTTCATCACCTTGCGAACCTTCTCGAGCGGCATCTGAAGCTTTTCGGCCAGCTCCTCGGGTGTGGGTTCGCGGCCAATCTCATGCAGCATCTGACGCCCGGTGCGCACCAGCTTGTTGATCGTCTCGATCATATGCACCGGAATGCGGATGGTGCGCGCCTGATCGGCGATGCTGCGGGTGATTGCCTGACGGATCCACCACGTCGCGTAGGTCGAGAACTTGTAACCCCGGCGATATTCGAACTTGTCCACAGCTTTCATCAAGCCGATATTGCCTTCCTGAATAAGATCAAGGAATTGCAAGCCACGGTTCGTGTATTTCTTAGCGATGGAGATGACCAGACGCAGGTTTGCCTCGACCATTTCCTTCTTGGCCTGACGCGCCTCTTTCTCGCCCTTCTGGACCTGATTGACGATGCGGCGGAACTCGGAAATGTCGACGCCGACATATTGGCCGACCGTCGCCATTTCGGTGCGCAACTCTTCCACCCGGTCGCGGCTTTTCTCCATCAGCGTCTGCCAGCCACGCCCCGCCTTGGCCGCCATCCGCTGGCCCCAGGTCGGATCAAGTTCGTATCCCTGATACTCGTCAATGAATTCGCGGCGGTTGATCCGGGCGGCATCGGCCAGCTTCACCATGCCGGAATTGATCGACATGATCTTGCGGTTGATGCCGTAAAGCTGATCGATCAGCGCTTCGATGCGGTTATTATGCAAATGAAGTTCGTTCACCAACAGCACGATTTCACTACGCAATTTCTGATACGCAGCCTCGTCCGTCACCGAAAAGCGGTTGACGTCGTTTAGCGTCGCATGCATCCGCATGTCCTGCATCTCGGCCAGCTTGATGTAATCGCGCGCGATCACGTCCAGCGTTTCCAGGACGCGCGGCTTGAGTGCGGCCTCCATCGCGGCCAGCGACATCGCCGACGCCTCATCGTCGTCCTCATCGTCTTCGGTCGCGGCGATGGGGTTGCCGTCGGCGTCCAGTTCCGGCTCGTCCGTCGCGGTACGGCGCGGGGCGGCGGCCATGTCCACGCCGTCGATACCCGCATCCTCCATCTCGCCGTCGCCATCCAGCGACCGCCCAAATGTCGCTTCAAGGTCGATCACATCGCGCAGCAGGATGTCCTCGGACAGCAATTCGTCGCGCCAGATGGTGATCGCCTGAAAAGTCAGTGGGCTTTCGCACAGCCCGGCGATCATCGTGTTGCGCCCGGCTTCGATCCGCTTGGCAATGGCAATTTCGCCCTCGCGGGACAAAAGCTCCACCGAACCCATCTCGCGCAGATACATCCGCACTGGGTCATCGGTGCGGTCCAGCGCCTCGGCGCTGCTGCCAGAGACCGTAATCTCGCGCGAGGTGGACGATGTCTCGACCAGTTCGCCCGCAGGCTCGCCTTCTTCCGCCTCATCATTCTCGATGATGTTGATGCCCATTTCCGACAGCATCGACATTACGTCTTCGATCTGCTCGGACGATACCTGTTCGGGCGGCAGCACCGTGTTCAGCTGATCGTAGGTGATATACCCCCGCTCGCGTGCGTCGGCGATCATCTTCTTGACCGCGGCCTGACTCATGTCGAGCGAAGCCTCGGCATCCTGCTCTTCTGGTTTGCCGTCGTCAGTCTCTTTGAGTGCCATGGATGCTCCTCGGGGGCAGATCGGGGTAGAGATCGAATCAGTAAAGGCGAATCAGCGCACGCCAATTCGAATCAATAGCGCGAATCACGCCAAGGGGAAGCGGGTCATCGCTTTTTCTTGATCCAGACCTGCCCATCGATCATGTTTTGCAGATGGCGCGACAGCGCCGCACGGTCTTCACCCATCGTAGCCGTATCCTCCAGGTTGGTCTTGTGTGCGGATTGCACCGCCTCAGCGGCCTTGGTCAGCCGCCAGGTCAGGCCTTCGTCGGCCAGACCGTCGATATCTTGCATCGCGTCGTCAATCTCCCGCCGCACACCACGGCGTGCATCAAGTTTTGCCAGACCCTCGGCCACGCAAAGGCGCGCAAGTTCCATATCATCCCGATTGCGAACCGGCGGCGCAGTACGCACGTGGCTGCGGGCAAACAAGGTTTCAAGGATCGCACTGCCCTCGGCAAGCAATTTTTCGCGAAACGCCTCAGGGCTTGGCGCATGGGCGTGGCGCAGCAACAGGCCGCGCAGCGCATCATGGCCTGGCGCTGCCAGATCAACCGACTCAAGTTCGGCCTCATGCAACAGGATCAGCCCCGGATGGGTGACCAGGGTGGCCAGCAGCACCGCCTCCAGCAGATGTTCTGCAACCGCCTCACCACTTGCACTGCCCAGTGCCGAGCCGCGCGTGACAGCCAGCGCAGGCAAGGGATCGGCCTTGCGCCAAAGGCCCGGCACAAAGGCTTTCGCGGCCCGCCGCGTACCGAACAACTCCGCGCTCAGGCGCTTTATCTCTTCGACATAATGACCCCGGATCGAAACATCGGTGATCCGCATCAGCGCCACGCGCAGCGTCTTGTCGAGTGTTGCCTTCCGCTCCGGGCTGTCGAAACTCCGCCCGTCGGTTTCGCGGGTCCACAGCAACTTGACCATCGGCTCCGCGCTGTCGATGACCTTCTGCATCGCGCCGGTCCCCTGCGCGCGGATCAGATCATCCGGGTCAAGCCCGGTCGGCAACATCGCAAAACGAAGGCCCTGCCCTGCCTCGAGCAACGGCAAGGCAAGGTCGATCAGGCGCAGCGCCGCCGCTATCCCGGCCTTGTCGCCGTCCAGCGCAATGATCGGCTCGGCATGGATGCGCCACATCAGGCGCAACTGATCTTCAGTGATCGCCGTTCCCAGCGGTGCCACAGTCGACCGGAACCCCGCCTCGGACAGGGCTATCGTGTCCATGTAGCCCTCTGCCACGATCAGCGGCATGCCCTTGGCCGCCGCCTCGCGCGCGGGCGCCATATTGTAAAGGTTGCGGCCCTTGTCGAACAGATCGGTCGCCGGACCGTTCAGATATTTGGCCCGGGCGTTCGGATCCATCGCCCGGCCCCCAAGGCTGATCGCCCGCCCCCGCGCATCGCGGATCGGAAAGATGATGCGGCCCCGGAAATAGTCATATGGCTGGCTTCCGCCGCGCGCAGCCCCCTCGGAATCCGGCCGGGCGCACAGGCCCGCATCGACGATCAGATCCGGTGCCAAACCCTTCTGCGTCAGCGCGTGAAACAGCCCCTGCCGCATATCGGGCGCAAAGCCGATCTCAAAGCGGTTCTGCGCCTCGGGACCGAGCTTGCGAGCGGCCAGATAGTCGCGCGCCGGCCCGGCCGCAGCGGTCTTCAACTGCAGGCGATAGTACTTCACCGCCTCGTCCATCACCTGCACCAGTTGCGTGCGCCTGTCCGCCTTGGCGGCCGCCTGCGGATCGCGCATCGGCATTGGCATGCCCGCCTCACGCGCCAGCCATTCGACCGCTTCCAGAAAGCTCAGGTTCTCGGTCTCTTTCAGGAAGCTGACGGCATCGCCCTTGGCGTGGCACCCAAAGCAATAGTAGAACCCCTTGCGATCATCGACGTGAAAGCTTGCGCTGCGTTCCTGATGAAACGGGCAGGGCGCCCACATGTCGCCCTTGCCCTGATTGGACTTGCGCAGATCCCACGTAACTTTGCGACCGACCACCTGCGACAGCGAGATGCGGGTCCGAAGCTCGTCAAGGAATCCGGGGGGCAAGGACATATGGTCTTATAGCGGGATTCGGGTAACCTGTGCCAGATGGCAGGCAAACGGGGGCCAGCCCCCGCACCCCAAAGGTATTTAGGCCGAAAAGAAATAAAGGACCGAGTTTACTGCGCTTCCGGCTTCTTTTCGGCCTAAATACCCATCTTGCTGGTTTCGCACCCGCTGCCGCGCAGGACAAATGCTCAGATCAGGGCAGCCCGCGCGGCAATCGCCGTCATCGCCGCTTCGACCTCGTGCCATGCGG
>JANNWS010000061.1:0-2101 GCA_031408575.1 Rhodobacterales bacterium | reverse complement strand
GACGACGTGATCATCGTCGCCTCGGTGTCGTGCATCTACGGTATCGGGTCGGTCGAGACGTATTCCGCAATGACGCAGGATCTGGTGCAGGGCCAAAGCTATGACTTGCGCAAGATGATGCAGGAGCTGGTGGCCCAGGCTTACCGGCGCAATGATCAGGCCTTCACGCGCGGCAGCTTCCGCGTGCGCGGCGACAGTCTGGAGGTCTGGCCCGCCCACCTTGAAGACCGCGCCTGGCGCTTTTCGTTTTTCGGCGACACGCTGGAGGCGATTATCGAATTCGACCCGCTGACCGGGGCGAAGACCGACACCTTCAAACAAATCCGCATCTACGCAAATTCCCACTACGTGACCCCCCGCCCAACCATGCAGCAGGCGATCAACGGCATCAAAAAGGAACTGCGCCAAACGCTTGATCTTATGGTCGCGGGTGGCAAACTGCTTGAGGCGCAGCGGCTGGAACAGCGCACCTCGTTCGATCTTGAGATGCTGGAGGCGACCGGAGTCTGCAACGGGATCGAGAATTACTCGCGCTACCTGACAGGGCGCGCACCGGGCGAGCCTCCGCCGACCCTGTTCGAATTCATCCCCGACAATGCCATTGTTTTCGCGGACGAATCCCACGTTTCCGTCCCGCAGATCGGCGGCATGTACAAGGGCGACTATCGGCGCAAATTCACGCTGGCCGAACACGGCTTCCGCCTGCCCAGCTGCATGGACAACCGCCCCCTGAAGTTCGAGGAATGGGATGCGATGCGGCCCCAATCGGTCTTCGTCTCCGCCACCCCGGCGGCGTGGGAGATGGAACAGACCGGCGGCGTGTTCACCGAACAGGTGATCCGCCCCACCGGCCTTGTCGATCCGCAGGTCGAGATCCGCCCGGTTGAAATGCAGGTAGATGACCTGCTTGATGAGGTCCGCCTTGTCGCGGCAAAGGGCCTTCGCACGCTGGTCACCACGCTGACCAAACGCATGGCCGAAGACCTGACCGAATACATGCACGAACAGGGCATCCGCGTGCGCTACATGCACAGCGACATCGACACGATCGAGCGGATCGAGATCTTGCGCGACCTGCGCCTTGGCGCGTTTGACGTGCTGATCGGCATCAACCTGCTGCGTGAGGGGCTGGATATTCCCGAATGTGGCCTCGTGGCGATCCTCGATGCGGATAAAGAGGGCTTCCTGCGGTCCGAGACGTCGCTGATCCAGACCATCGGGCGCGCCGCGCGCAACGTCGATGGCCGCGTGATCCTCTATGCCGACCGCATCACCGGCAGCATGGAGCGCGCGATGCGCGAAACCGACCGCCGCCGCGAAAAGCAGACCGCCTATAACGTCGAACACGGCATCACACCGCAGACCATCCGCAAGAACATCGACGATGTGATGTCGGGCATGTTCCAAGGCGACACCGACATGGCCCGCGTCACCGCCAAGGTCGACAAACCGATGTTCGGCTCCAACCTGTCCGCCCACCTTGACGCGATGCGTCTGGCGATGCGCAAGGCCGCCGAGAACCTCGAATTCGAAGAAGCCGCCCGGTTGCGAGATGAGGTGCGCCGTCTGGAAGCGGTGGAACTCGCTGTGGCCGACGATCCGTTGGCGCGGCAGTCCGAGGTTGAAGCCGCGGTAGAGGCTTCGGGGGCTGCTGCAGGCCGCTCGACCGGGGGGCGCGGCGGGATGCGGGGCGGCAAGCGGTCGAACAGGGGGCGGAGGTGACCAACTTTCCGTTACCCGAAATTGAGATGCCTGATCAAGTAGAAGACTTGATAAAACAATGCTGGACTACGCTTGGTTCATGGCGGCGATTCTTGATTGTAGTTGATGGTCGCGACTTTTGTGGTAAATCAACTTTTTCTAGGTATTTGGCGTTTCGGATGAACATGCCTTGTATCGAAGGCGACGAGTTTCTACTCGGTAATGGCAAAATAGACCACTTGCCTGAGGTCGGCGACATCCTGAGTAGACGGCTAGGAAAAAACAGGCCAATGATTTTCGATAGTATTCTTGCGGCAGAAGTGCTTATCCCATTCAACTTGAAGCCTGATTTCATCATTCGGATCGAGAGATGTGGCGAAATCGGTAACGAGGATTTGTG